>NZ_CP014870.1:4049833-4352000 GCF_001661075.1 Pseudomonas silesiensis | reverse complement strand
GGCTGACGCTGAGGTTGCGTGGATCGCCCGGCATGACCCAGGCGCTGTTGTAGGCGCGTTCGTAATACTTGCGGTTGAACAGGTTGTTGAGGTTCAGCCCGACGGTGACCTCCTCGCTGGCTTGGTAATGGGCGAGCAGGTCGACGGTGCTGTAGGAGGGGAGGGTGAAGGCGCTGCCGGTCTGGCCCGAGCGCTCACCCACGTAGCTCACGGCTGCGCCGATATCCGAGCCCCGCAAGGCGCCGTTCTGGAACGCGTGCACGGCCATCAGGCTGCCGCTGTGTCGGGCGATGCCGAGCAGGTCGCTGCCTTCGGGGATGGCCGCGTCGCCCTTGGTCACTTCGGCGTCGATGTAGGCGTAAGCGCCGATGACACGCAGGGCATCGGTGACCTGGCCGCTGAACTGCAGGTCCAGGCCCTGGCTGCGGGCTTTGCCTGCGGCGACGCTGTCACCCAGGGCATCGGTGGTGATGACATTTTCCTTGTCGATGTGGAACAGGGCGACAGTCGCACCGATGCGGCTGTCGAAGAGATCGAGTTTCAGGCCGCTCTCATAGCCCAGGCCTTTTTCAGGTTTGTACACCTGGCCTTGAGTGCCGACGGTGTTGGGCTTGAACGAGGTGGAGGCGTTGGCGAACACGCCGACCTGCGGCGTCAGTTGATAGAGCAGGCCGATGCGCGGGGTGGCGACGTCCTTTTCCTGGCTGTTGCTCACACCCGTGGTGCGGTTCAGCGACGTCTGCTCGATGCGCTCCAGGCGGACGCCGATCAGCCCGCGCAGGCGTTCGGTGAAAGCGATCTGATCCTGGAGATTGAGGGCGTAGCTCTCGGTGTGCTCGAAGAAGTCGTTGGCCCGGGTCAGGGCCGGCTTGGGCTGACCGTACACCGGATTATAAATGTCCAGGCCATAGCTCAGCAGCGTGGCACTCTGCGGGTACTTCTGGCTGTTGCGATAGTTCTCGTATTCCAGCCCCGTCAGCGTCTGATGCTGCCAGCCGCCGAGCTCGAAGTGTCCGTGCAGCTCGGCCTGGGTGATGGAGTCGTTCCACTCGAAATCACGCTCGCGGTAGAAACGGCTGATGGTCGTGCCGACCAGGGCCTGGGGTTCCGAGCTCGCGCCCTTGAGCGTGCCTTGGGTGTAGTGGTTGGCCAGGCGCAGTTTCCAGTCGTCGTTCAGGTAGTGTTCCAGCGCCAGGTCGATGGTCTGGTTGTCGTTGCGGATCTGGCCGTCGTTGGGCTCGCCGAGGAAGGTCGAGCGCTTGACCGAGCCCAGCTCACCATTGACCGCAGGAATGCCGCGGTCGAACACCGATTCGGTGCGGGAAAATTCGGTGTCGAGCATCAGCCGGGTGTCCGGCGAAATCTGCCAGCTCAGCGACGGGCTGACAATGCGTCGTTCGTTGCCGACATGGTCGCGAAAGCTGCCGTTGTCCTCGACCGCCAGGTTGACCCGACCCAGCAAGTTGCCCTCGCTGTCGAGCGGGGCGTTGACGTCCAGGTTGCTCCGATAGCGATCCCAGGTGCCCGCGCTGACACTCAGGGTGCTGAAGGCTTCGGGCTGGGGGCGCTTGGTGACGATGTTGACCAGGCCACCGGGATCGCCACGCCCGTAGAGGCTGGCCGCCGGCCCCTTGAGGACTTCGATGCGCTCGATGCTGGAAGTGTCCGGCGAGCTGTAGCTGCCACGATTGATCGCAAAGCCGTTCTTGTACAGCTCGCCGGTGGTGAAGCCACGCACGCTGTAGTTGAGAAAGGTCAGCCCGCCGAAGTTGTTCTGCCGTGCTACGCCACCGGCGAAATCCAGGGCGCGGTCGATGCGGGAGGTATTGAGGTCCTGGATCACCTGGGCGGGAATGACGTCAATGCTCTGCGGGGTGTCGCGGATGTCCGTGTCGGTGCGGGTGGCCGTGGCCGAGCGGGTGGCGCGATAACCACGCACCGGGCCGTCGGCGCGTTCTTCGATCAATGAATCGGTGATGGATAGCTCGTCCAGCACCAGGGTTTCTGCCGCTGATAGCGGTTGTTCGAATAGCCCGAGGGTGAGTCCTGCCAGCAGCGGCGCGTAGTGTTTCAAAATGGGTTCTCCGTTGATTATGTAATAACATAACATTTATCAGTTGGGAGGCACTACTGCTGTCATGGGATTGCGTCGGCGCGGGGCGGTGGAGATGCAAGCTACCGGGACGCTGGCGTTGTTAGAGGTGCTTGAAGTTTCGCTGCTGGAATGAGCATCCGCTGAAATGCGGTCCCCAAAAAAAGGGACCGCTGCACAGCCTGCATCGCGGACGCGTTTGACTCAGGCGGATGGATCGATCTGATCCAGCATCCGGTTGGCCGTGATTTCCGCGAGCATGATGCTGTTGGAAATGCCCAGCAGGGCGTTGCGCGAACCACCGTCCAGATGATCCACCAGGTGATGGACCATTACATCGACTGAGGCCAGCGTCTCGACCAGATAAACCGCCAGGGTTTCGGTCGTGGCCTGCGGGTCGATGGTAAACAGGGTGCTGGGTGTGCGCGGGGTGGCTTTGATGTCGGCAGTCGACGGGGAGTGGAAATCGAGGGTCCGTTCGGCGGTCTCGTTGAGTGTGTTTGAATCGGGTTCGTATGGGGATACCGGATCGGTGTCCGGCGGGTTCGGTGTAACCTTGAACATAAGCTAGATCCTCAATGAAGTGCCACCCCTCTTGCGACTAAACGAGAGGGGAGGCAGCTGTACGCAGGTTAGTCGACCGGGGATCTAGCAAACCGGCGCGCCCGAAGGCGCCCTGCGCACAGCTACCATCGAGTGCGGGCACGGGATGCCTGACTGATAGAGCTTGTGCACTTCACTAAACCACGGGCGACTAAACCCGATCACTGATGGGCAGTGACGCGAATCAAGTTACCGAGCGACCCCAAGGCGCACAAGCCGGCGGATTCTGGCGTACACGTAGGCAACGGCGCAAGGTCTTGTAGCTTTCAGGAAGTAATCAGTAGGACGCTTAAACACGTGTATTGCGCTGGTGTTTAATTTGCTTGAGCGAACATTGCTGCACGCCTCATTCCTGCCCAGCCTCCACTCCCTCCAGATGATCAATGTGCTTGAATCTCTCGACCAGAAAATCGATCAGGCTGCGCACCCGCGCCGACAGGTGCAGCTGCTGTGGATACACGGCGTAGACATCGGCGCGGGTGGGGGTCTGGTCTTCCAGCACCAGGCGCAGGCGGCCACTGCGCACATAGCGGGCTATGTCCCATTCGGCCCGCAGCAGAATGCCGTGACCTTCCAGCGCCCAATTCAGCGCCACTTCACCGTCGTTGCAGCCTAGCGCGCCGCGCACCTTGACGTTTTGTGTGCGCCCACCGTTGGTAAAGCTCCACACGCCGTAGGGCGTTTCGTTTTGCCGCAGGAAGATGCAGTTGTGTTGTTGCAGATCCGCGAGGCGTTGCGGCACGCCATGTTTTTCCAGGTACAGCGGCGAGGCGCATAACAGGCGGCGGTTGGAAGCGATCTTGCGGGCATGGAAAGCGGCGTCCGGCAGCGTGCCGAAACGAATGCCCAGGTCAAACCCGTGGGTCGTCAGGTCGAGCGGGTGGTCAGTGATTTCCAGCTGTATTTCCACCTCCGGGTATTGCGCGAAGAACGCGCCCAATGCGGGGCCGATGTAGCGCCGGCCGAACCCCAGCGATGCGTTGACACGAATCAGGCCTTTGGGGGTCGCCCGACTGCTGCTGATCAACTGCTCGACCTCGTTGATCTGCGTGAGGATGCGCGCGGCATGGGAGAAATACAGCTCGCCTTCCGGGGTCAGGCTCATCGAGCGCGTGGTGCGGTTGACCAGGCGTGTGCCGAGACGCGCTTCCAGGGCGGTCAGGCGTTTGCTCACGGCCGGTGGCGTGACGCCCAGCTCTCGAGCCGTGGCGGCCAGGCTGCCTTTATTGGCCAGCAGGTAGAAAAAAGACAAATCCAGGGTTTGGCTCATTCGTAACTCAAATTCATGTATGTAGTTATTTTGGGTAACTCACGCGTATTTGCTCACTACATATACTCCGCTCACACCCTGATTGAACAGCCCGTTCAACAGGCACAACAAAAACGTGACGAGAGTGGAGTTGACTGATGAGCGCATACAAAATTGCTGCGGTTCCAGGTGACGGCATCGGTGTTGAAGTGATCGCCGCCGGTGTCGAGGTGCTGCAAGCCCTGTCGAAAAAGTCCGGCTTCGAACTGGATTTCAAACACTTCGACTGGAACTCGGATAACTACCTTAAAAACGGGTACTACATCCCCGAAGGCGGGCTGGAGGAACTGAAAACCTTCGACGCGATTTTCTTCGGCGCGGTCGGTGCGCTCAACGTGCCGGATCACATTTCCCTGTGGGGCCTGCGCCTGCCGATCTGCCAGGGCTTCGACCAGTACGCCAACGTACGTCCGGCGCGGGTGCTGCCAGGGGTTAAAAGCCCGCTGCTCAATGGTGATCAGATCGACTGGGTGGTGGTGCGTGAAAACTCCGAAGGCGAGTACTCCGGCAATGGCGGCCGCGTGCACCGGGGCCTGCCGGAAGAAGTGGCCACGGAAGTGTCGGTGTTCACCCGGGCCGGGGTCGAGCGCATCCACCGCTTCGCCTTCGAACTGGCGCAGAGCCGTCCACGCAAGCACCTGACCATGGTGACCAAGTCCAACGCGCAGCGTCACGGCATGGTGCTGTGGGACGAGATCTTCTACGAAGTGGCCAAGGATTTTCCTGACGTCAAAATCGACAAGGAACTGGTCGATGCCGTGACCACACGGATGGTGCTCAAACCGTCGACGCTGGACGTGATCGTCGCCACCAACCTGCACGCCGACATCCTCTCCGATCTGGCAGCCGCATTGTCCGGCAGCCTGGGCATTGCACCGACCGCCAACCTAAACCCGTCGCGCAAATTCCCTTCGATGTTCGAACCGATCCATGGCTCGGCCTTCGACATCACCGGCAAAGGTGTCGCCAACCCGATCGCGACATTCTGGACGGCGGCGATGATGCTCGAACACCTTGGCGAAGCCGCTGCGGCCAAGCAATTGATGTCCGCCATCGAGGCGGTGACCGAGAGCGGTCTGCATACCCCCGATCTCGGTGGCAACGCCACCACCCGCCAGATCACGGAAGCGATCATTGCGTTGATCAACCGCTGATATTAATCGGCGATTCAAGCTGCGGCACCACGCCTTGGGGCGATCACCAATCCGCCCCTTGGCCTTTCCTGACAACAATAAAAAATCAGGGCCGGTCATGAAAAGAATATTTGGCAAACTCTATGTACAAGTGCTCCTCGCCGTCATCCTCGGCGCCATCGTCGGGGTGTTCGTTCCGGAAACCGGCACCGCGCTCAAGCCGTTGGGCGACGCCTTCATCAAGCTGATCAAAATGCTCCTCGCCCCGGTGATCTTCCTGACCGTGGTCACGGGCATCGCGCGCATGGAAAACATGAAGGAACTGGGCCGTGTCGGCTTCCGGGCGCTGATCTATTTCGAAGTGGTGTCAACCCTGGCGCTGGTGGTCGGCCTGGTCGTCGTCGATGTGTTCAAACCCGGTGCGGGCATGAACATTGATGTCGCGACACTGGATACGTCCAGTCTGGCAACCTACACGTCAGCCGTGAAACACGCCTCGTTCATGGACTTCGTCATGAACATCATCCCCGACACCATCGTGGATGCGTTCGCCAAGGGCAACGTGCTGCAAATCCTGCTGTTTTCCATTTTGCTTGGCATTGCCCTGGCGCATGCAGGGCCGCGTGCAAAAGCGTTCGTCGACACGCTGGATGGATTGATGCAGGGCATGTTTCGCATCGTCAACATGGTCATGCGCCTGGCGCCCATCGGTGCGTTCGGTGCCATCGCGTTCACCATCGGCAAGTACGGCTTCGGCTCGCTGTTCTCGCTGGGCAAGCTGATGGCCTGCGTTTACCTGACCTGCGCCGTGTTCGTGATCTTCGTCCTGGGGCCGATCTGCCGCTACAGCGGTTTCAGCCTGTGGAAGTTCCTGAAGTTCATCAAGGAAGAACTGTTCACCGTGCTCGGCACCAGCTCTTCGGAATCGGTGTTGCCGCAGATGATTTCCAAGATGGAAAAGGCCGGTGTGTCCAAACCTGTGGCCGGGATGATCATTCCCTCTGGACTGACCTTCAACCCGGACGGGCAGGCGATCTACTACACCATCGCCGCCATCTTCATCGCCCAGGCCACGAATACGCCGCTGACCCTGACGGATCAGTTGATCGTGCTGGCGGTGTTGATGTTTACGTCCAAAGGCTCTGCGGGTGTCACCGGTTCGGGGTTCATCATTCTGGCGGCGACCTTATCGTCCCTGGGCACCATTCCGGTGGCGGGCATGGTGCTGCTGTTGGGCGTCGACCGCTTCATGTCGGAAGCGCGGGCGATCACCAACACCATTGGCAACGGCGTCGGCACCATGGCCATGGCCAAATGGGTCGGGGCGCTGGACACCGTGAAAATGCACAAGGCGCTCAATGGCGAGGTCGCCGATGAACAGCCTGAGGTGATACAAGCAGAAGTCGCCGCGGGTCCTGCATCGAAAGAAGCGGGCACCTTGCTCGATGCCAGTCAGTTAAGCGAATGGGGCCCTTGTAGGAGCGAGCTTGCTCGCGATGGTCGTTAACGATAACGCGTGTTTGCTGGTTAAACGCGGTGCTCTTGAGTCCATCGCGAGCGAGCTCGCTCCTACAATATCCTTAACTGATCGGCATTAGGCACCTTGCTCCCCAGCTTTAAAGAAGTCTCTCGGGCGTAACGCGGACGGAAAAAGGGCGCCTGCAAAGTCGTGGATCAGGCGCCCACAGGAGGAAAACGCGACAAGCTTACTGCTTGCTAGATTGCGCTCTGATCTGGCTCAGGCTCAGTCGCGGCGTCAAGGCTTCCGGGTCCACTCTCACTTCAATCAAGCACGGCCGGGACATTGCCAGGCAGCGTTCAAAAGCGGGTTGGAATCCGGCCGTGACGGTCACCAATTCACCATGCAGTCCGTAGGCTTGAGCCAGTGCTACAAAGTCCGGGTTGTGCAGATCAGTCCCTGAAACGCGTCCCGGATAGTTACGTTCCTGGTGCATTCTGATGGTGCCGTACATGCCGTTATTGATCACAACGAAAATGACGTTGGCTCCGTATTGCGCAGCAGTCGCTATCTCCTGGCCATTCATCAAGAAACAGCCATCGCCCGAGAATGAAACCACCACCCGTTCCGGGCACGTCAGCTTGGCCGCCACCGCAGCAGGAACGCCATAACCCATCGAGCCATTGGTAGGGCCGAGCTGGGTACGGTATTGGCGGAACTGATAGAACCGTTGAAGCCAGACCGCATAGTTTCCCGCACCATTGGTCAGGATCGCGTCGTCCGGCAGCCTGCGATTCAACCAGGCAATGATGTCGGCCATTTGCACGTTGCCAGGGGAGGGCGACCGCTCCAGGTTTTGCTGATAGTGGCTGTTCAGCGTGCGCGTCCATTCGCTGTTTTTTCCGGGGGCGGCTGCTGGAAGTTTTGAGGCTGATTTGGCAAAGGTCGACATGCTGCTGTTGATCGCCAACGCAGGTTGGTAAACCCGGCCCAGCTCCTCGATACCTTGATGAATATGAATCAGGGTTTGCCTGGGCACCGGAATCTCCAGGGCCGCATATCCACCTGTTGAAACCTCGCCCATTCGAGAACCGACCACGAGCAGCAGGTCGGCCTCTTTCACCGCTGACAACAACGGCGCCGAAGCGGCGAAGCCAAGATCTCCCACGTAGTTGGGGTGTCGATTGTCGAACAGGTCCTGGCAGCGAAAGGACGCTGCCACAGGGATGTCCTGCTGTTCGGCAAACAGCCGGATGTCGTGCACCGATTCGGCATCCCAGCCGCTGCCACCCAGCACCATCAAGGGTCGCTCTGACCGCTCGAGCAGTTGTTGCATCGCGGTCAATTGCTCGGCGGCCGGGGTCATCAGGACCCGTTTGAACGGTCCGGCGTCACTCACTTGCGCCAGTTCAGTCAGCATGTCCTCCGGTAACGCGACCACGACGGGCCCAGGCCTGCCATTCACTGCGCGGTGGAATGCCTGGCTGATCAGTTCGGGAATCCGGCGTGTGTCGTCTATCTGCACGACCCATTTGGCCAGGGGGCCGAACATCTGGCGAAAATCGATTTCCTGAAAGGCTTCGCGATACTGTTGGTCGCGAGCCACCTGGCCAATGAACAAAATCATCGGCGTGGAATCCTGGAACGCGGTGTGGACGCCAACCGAGGCATTGGTTGCCCCCGGGCCTCGGGTGACGAAGCAGATGCCTGGCTCGCCGGTGAGTTTGCCGTAGGCTTCGGCCATATAGGCCGCGCCGCCTTCCTGACGGCAGACGACCAGGTCGATTTCTTCCTGCACGTCGTGCAATGCATCGAGTACCGCGAGGTAGCTTTCTCCAGGCACACAGAAAGCTCTTTTGACGCCGTGGATGCGCAGGGCATCCACCAGAATCTGACCTCCGCTACGACGAGAAATGCTTTTATTCATTGTTATCTCCTGAGTCGAATGGGGCGGTGTACAGAGGCGAGCGGTTCACTATCTTGTAGACGACATCTCGTTGGCTTACACGAGCTGCGGCAAACCAGGGTTTGCCGCGCATGGGTGGAGCCTAGACGAGAGGAGAAACCGCCAGGATGGTCGAGCAGTCCAGCAAGGAGCGGCGTTGGGTGTCCGCGTAGAGCTTGAGCTCGTTGGTGACTTTTTGGCCCAATGCCTTTTCGAATTCCGCCTGGTTGGAGCTGCCTGCGTAATGAGCTTGCGAGTCATCGCCAAGGTTCGACTGGAAGATTCCCGCCGCGCTGACGGGCAGAAAGTCTTCATAGACCAGGGGCTCGTATTGAATGTGACCCTGCGCAATCAGCTCCTGGCGCGAGCTTGGACGGTGACTGTTGCTGCGCGATGCAATGCCTTTTTGTGTTGGGAAATAGCGGAAATAGGCAAGGCCTTTGTCGTGCAGTTCAGCGTAGTCGTCTGGAAAGTCCTTGAAGTGTTTTTCCAGAATCGCGGTGTATTTTTCTGCATTGGATTCGGACGGGAACTCCCCCAGCTCTGCACGTGCAGCGTTCAGCAGGCTGTCGTAAAGTTCGCGGCCTTTGGGCGTCAGTGCGGCGCCGCGTTGTTCGATCTCGCCGAATCGAGCCGTGTGGCTCCCCGTTGCGATTCCGTCTTGATCAGTGAAGGCCACGGTTTCCTGCAACGCCTTGAAACTGGTCTGGCGTAGCAGAATCGGGCATCGGCGACGGGGAGGGCCTTCGATAACGGCCTTCGGTGTGATGCCCTTTTGTTGCATGCCATTCTGGATCATGTCGATGTCCAGGGTTCGAGGCGTGAGGTGATTGATATGCGGGCCTTTGAAGGCGACCACGTCGGCGATGAGCCGGTGCTGATCATGCAAGCGCTGATAGTCTTTCGCCGTGACTGTCGCGTCGTGATGCCAGCGAAATGTCTCTAATGCCTGCTCGACGAAATCCGCGGCATCCTTCGCATCAAGGCCGCCATGGGTTTCGAATTTCTCGATGAGCTTCAGCGCGTCCGGGGTGAAAATCTGCCGCTGATCCAGGATCGCCTGAACACGCTGTCGAATCTCTACATTTTCAATCAGGTCCAGGCGCAGGAGTGAAGTGAATACCCTGAATGGACTGGCCTGCAACGAGTCTTCATGGATGGCGCGAAATGCCGTGGAGTGCACCGGGACGCCGGCAGGGGTCAGGTCGTAGTAGCCGACAGGCTGCATGCCCATGACGGCGAACAGTCGCGCAATGGTCGCCAACTCTTCAGGCGTGCCGACGCGGATGGCCCCATGACGCTCCATGTCCAGACGCTCGATTTCGCCTGTGCGTTGCAGGTGGCCGGAAACGGCCTTATCCGACGCCATCACTGTGCTGTTGGTCTCGGCGACCAGCTCCATGAGTGTTCCGTAGAGCGGTACCTCTTGCTTGTACATGTCGGACATTGCCCGGGAAAAGCGGGTACGAATTTCGTCTGCTTCGACGAAACCTTGAGTGTTCATCAAAAGAACTCCTTGCTGAATAGTTGCGTGTTGACCAGGCACTTCGCGCTGCTTTAACGAATGGCAGCCAGGCAGCTTTCGAAGATATCGAGACCTTCTTCGAGGATGTCGGGCTCAGTGGTCAGCGGTGGCAACAGGCGGATGATGTGGCGGGACTTCCCGCTAGGCATCAGCAGCAATCCCTTCTGCCGGGCGCTTTCGAGCAGCTGGGCCAGCACCGCCGTCGCGGGTGCCCCTTCAGGCGTTATCAGTTCGATCCCGCGCATAGCGCCAACCCCGGTCAACCGTCCGAGATAAGGCGAGAGTTTCTGTTGCTGCCAGGCCAGATACCGACTGACGATGGCCTTTTCCTGCTGCTCACCCCAGGTGGAAAGGTTGGCGTCTGTCATCTCGTCCAGCGTGGCGAGCGCAGCGGCACAGGCCATCGGGTTGCCAGAGTACGTTCCACCCAGGCCACCTTTGGGCAAGGCATCGAGCAACTGCTTTTTACCCACCACAGCCCCAAGCGGAAGACCGCCGGCAATGCTTTTGCCCAACAGGATCAGATCGGGTTCGATCCCCAGTCGCGTAAAGCCGAAGCGTTGCCCGGTACGACCGAAGCCCGATTGAATTTCATCAACGATTATAAGAATGCCCTTCTCGTCGCAAAACGTGCGCAACGCTTGTGCGAACGATGGGTCGAGCGCCAGGAACCCGGCTTCACCTTGCACCGGCTCGAGAATGAAACAGGCGACTTCATTGACATCGATCTCGACGCTGAACAGCCGATCCATCGCCTTGAGTGCTTCCTGCGACGTCACGCCCGTGTCTTTGCTCGGGTAGGGCAGGTGATAAACCGGGCCGGGCAGGGTGCCGACACGTTGTTTGTACGGTGCAACCTTGCCGTTCAGATTCAGGGTGGCCAACGTACGTCCGTGAAAGCCGCCATCGAATGCAATGACCGCCGTACGACCTGTCGCCGCTCGCACGATCTTCAGCGCGTTCTCTGCTGCCTCGGCGCCACTGTTGGTCAACATGCCACTGACCGGATAGGACACGGGGATAAACCCGGCCAGTCGTTCCATGAACTGCCTGTAGGGTTCATGGGGGACGGCATTGAAGGCGTAATGCGTCAGTCGCGAGGCCTGGTTGCACATCGCCTCGACTATCCGCGGGTGGCAATGGCCCAGATTCAGGACGCCAATGCCGCCGATGAAATCAATGTAGCGCTTGCCGTCAGTGTCCCAGACCTGTGCGTTGCTGCCACGGCTCAAGGTGATCGGATGGACGATCCCGATCGACTCGCTGATGGAGGACTGTGTCATGACGGCACGTCCTCCTTGACCTGGGCCGATGGAGATCCGTTGCGGTACTTATCGGGTACCGCAACGGACATTTCCAAGCTGGCTAGGGTCGTCCATGGGCGCATTCTGGTTGGCATTTTGGTGGTCCTGGGCTGCATAGGTTTTTTTCTATGTAAGCGAGGAATGCCCGGTTACCACAAGCGAAAAGAAATGACGCAATCATTCCTTAAACTATTGAAGATTTCAGGTAGGGCTCGCCTGCAGGCGTGCTCGATGAAAGAGGGAATGCCTGAGCATTCCCTCCAGCCGGGCGACCTGTTTGCTGACCGCGCTTTGAGTCAGGTGCAGCTCTTCGGCAGCGCGGGTGCAGCCCAGGTGACGTGCCGCGGCTTCGAAGCACTGTAGGGCGACCATGGGGGCGTAAGACGTTTGGGCATATCGATTTCTAACGGGTGAAAAGTTGACTTCATTAGCTCAGGGAATGATGTGCTGAGTAAACGTCGTTTGTTGAACAAGCGCGGTCGGATGAATACTGATCCGGTTCAATAATTTCGACCACCACCAGAGGCAGGAGAAAAAAATGGTTGATGGACTGCTCAAAGGCCTAGGCGTTTCCGAGGCTGCATTCACGAATGGCGGCTATCCCGTACATACACCAATCGATGGTAGTCAGGTTGCTTCCGTCACGTTGGAGGACAAGGCTGCGGTAGCCGGGAAGATCGATCTCGCCCATCAAGCCTTCCTGTCCTGGCGTGATGTTCCTGCCCCACGTCGTGGCGAGCTGGTTCGTGTGTTCGGCGAAGTCTTGCGCAAAAACAAAGAGCAGCTCGGCGAATTGGTCTCGGTGGAAACCGGCAAAATTTTCCAGGAAGGTCTGGGCGAAGTTCAGGAAATGATCGATATCTGCGACTTCGCAGTAGGTCTTTCCCGTCAGTTGTACGGTTTGACGATCGCGTCCGAGCGCCCGGGTCACCATATGCGGGAAACGTGGCAGCCGCTCGGCATCGTCGGCGTGATCAGCGCGTTCAACTTCCCGGCTGCCGTATGGGCCTGGAACACTTCCTTGGCACTGGTTTGCGGTAACGCTGTGCTGTGGAAGCCGTCCGAGAAAACGCCTTTGACGGCCCTGGCATGCCAGGCGTTGTTCGAGCAGGCACTGAAGATTTTTGGCCAGGCACCCGAAGGGCTCAGCCAACTGATCATCGGTGATCGTGAGGCGGGTGAAGTGCTGGTCGATGATCCACGCATTCCGTTGATCAGTGCCACCGGCAGCACGCGGATGGGCAAAGAAGTCGGACCGCGGGTCGCGGCTCGTTTCGGTCGTTGCATTCTCGAGTTGGGCGGCAACAACGCAATGATCCTGGCGCCGAGTGCCGACCTCGACCTGGCCGTGCGTGGCATCCTGTTCAGTGCGGTCGGCACTGCCGGCCAGCGCTGCACGACCCTGCGTCGTTTGATCGTGCACCGTTCGATCAAGGACGAAGTGGTTGCTCGAGTCAAGGCGGCTTACGCCAAGGTGCGCATCGGTGATCCCCGTAAAGACAATCTGATCGGCCCACTGATTGACAAGCAGGCGTTCCAATCGATGCAAGGTGCCTTGAGCCAGGCGCGGGATGAAGGTGGTCAGGTGTTTGGTGGTGAGCGCAAGCTGCAGGATCAATACCCGAACGCCTATTACGTATCGCCAGCCATTGTGGAGATGCCAGGTCAGTCCGCCGTCGTTCGCCACGAAACCTTCGCACCGATTCTGTATGTGTTGGCCTACGATGATTTTGAAGAAGCGCTGCGTTTGAACAACGAAGTACCTCAAGGCCTGTCGTCCTGCATCTTCACCCTGGATGTTCGCGAAGCCGAGCGCTTCCAGAGTGCCTCCGGCAGTGACTGCGGTATCGCCAACGTGAACATCGGCACCAGTGGCGCCGAGATCGGCGGTGCATTCGGTGGTGAGAAAGAAACCGGGGGTGGACGCGAGTCCGGCTCGGATTCCTGGAAAGCCTACATGCGTCGTCAGACCAATACGATCAACTATTCCCGCGAGCTGCCCCTGGCTCAAGGGATCGTCTTCGACTGATCGAGATAACGCCCCGGGCTGTTCTGCGGTCCGGGTTTTTCGCTTCAGAAGCAAAAGTATTCGCTAAAGGTTGCTGATCAGTGACACGGGTCGCCGCGCGTGCGGTCAGCCCCTGAACACAATGATCGCCTGACAAGTTGTAAAAATAATAAAAGGCCAGCGCTATGTTTGAATCATTTGAACCTGCCACCCTATGTGTAAGTGAGGCTTGACTTTGGACACTCAAAAAGTGACGAAGGCGAATGCTCCTTTCTGGATGGCAATCGCTCCGCTATTGGCTACCACCGTCATTCTGATGGTGCAGTTTTTTGTTTTTAACGATTTCACTCCGCACATCCCTCTGGCCATCGGCATTTTGCTGTGTGGGTTGTTCGCCAGGTTCAACGGCATGCGTTGGAATGATCTCGAATCGTCAATGCTCAAAGTCGTATCGGTCGGTATACCTGCCATATTCATTTTGATGTCGGTCGGTATGCTCATCAGCGCATTGATTGCAGCGGGCACTGTGCCCACGCTTATTTATTACGGCTTTGGATACCTGAGTGCCGGCTCTTTCCTGGTGGTGACTTGCCTGATCAGCTCGGTGATTTCACTGGCGACCGGAACGTCCTGGGGAACCGTGGGTACTGTCGGCCTGGCATTGATGGGCGTGGGTGAGGGCCTGGGTGTGCCCGCCTATATGACCGGTGGGGCATTGGTGTCCGGCGCCTTTTTTGGCGACAAGATGTCCCCGCTCTCAGAGACGACCAACCTGACACCAGCCGTTTGCGGAACGGATCTATGGAGTCATATCCGCGGGATGATGGCCACGACGATTCCTGCCATGCTGATCGCGTTGGGGCTGTATGCCTGGCTGGGTTCCGGCTATAGCAACGCCGAGATCGATACCGTAGGTGTCGACACTATTCGCGGAGCACTTGAAAACAAATACCAGCTGGGTTTAGTCACAATGATTGCGCCGCTGGTCATCATTGTTTTCGCGTTTTTCAGAGCGCCAGCCCTGCCCACCATGTTCGTCGGCGTGAGCCTCGCCTGCGCCGTCGCCGTTTTTCAGCAGGGCTACGAGGTAAAACAACTATTCAAGATTTTGCAGGACGGTTACGTGAGCACCACCGGTATCGATGCCGTTGACAAGTTGCTCAGCAAGGGCGGTCTCATGTCGATGACCTGGGTGATTACATTGACGCTACTGGCGTTGGGATTTGTCGGTGCGATTGAAGCGTGTGGCGCGCTCAAGACCCTTTCTCGACAGCTCGATAAAGTCATCAAGGGACGTTTCACCCTGGTGCTCGCCAGTCACTCGTCGGTACTCGCAGTCGCCACGCTGATAGGGGATGTCTACACCTCTCTGGTGCTTCCAAGCCGGTTGTTGAAGGACAAGTATGCAGCCATGGGCTACAAACCGACGGTCCTCTCCAGGAGTGTCGAGGACTGTGGAACATTGTGTTCGCCCCTGATCCCCTGGAACATGGGAGGTGCCTTTGTCTCGACGACGATAGGTGTTCCGACCGTCCTTTATGCTCCGTTCGCTTTTGCCTGCTGGTTGTCCCCAATGATTGGATTGTTGTGGGCACTTCTAGGGAAATTCATGCCTCGTACGGATGATGTTCCTGTCGATCATCCAGCGATCAAGCCCGACGCATATAAAAACCCGATTCCAGAACCCCTGGTTTTATAGATAACGTTATTCCATTGGCTGGACAGTGGTTGAGAGGTTGATTGTATGGTTGAGTTACGTCGAGAGTGTCTGTGGGAGCATGTAACACCCGGGCAGGCACCGCCAATGGCTTTGGCCAGCACGGTCAAGGTGGACGTTTGTGTGATTGGGGGCGGTATTACCGGACTCTCCGCGGCGCTGAACTTGCTCGAAAATGGCAAGAGCGTTGCTGTGCTGGAGGCCCATAAAGTGGGGCACGGTGGTTCTGGGCGCAACGTAGGATTGGTCAATGCCGGTACCTGGATCAAGCCGGATGACGTCGAGGCGACGTTGGGCAGCAAAGCCGGGGGGCGTCTTAACCAGGTGCTGGGTGAGGCACCTGCCCAGGTCTTTGCCACGATTGATCGACTGGGTATCGATTGTCAGGCGCGTAACGATGGCACGCTGCACATGGCTCACAACGCTAGCGGCGTCGCTGACCTGCAATCGCGCCATGATCAGTGGAAGCGCCGCGGTGCCGATGTTGAACTGCTGACAGGGTCCAAATGCCAGGAGTATTGCGGCACGGATAAAATTTCAGCGGCATTGCTGGATCGACGCGCGGGGACCATCAACCCGATGGGTTATACCACCGGTTTGACTGAAGCTGTGCGTCGACTGGGCGGTCGCCTGTTCCAGAATTCGCCGGTTATCCACCTGGAAAAACAGGGCGCCGCCTGGCTGGTCAAGACAGCTAAGGGCGTTGTCGTCGCGGACAAGGTGGTGATATCGACCGGCGCCTATACCGAAGGCGACTGGTCCGAGCTGCAGAAAAACTATTTCCGTGGCTATTACTATCAGGTGGCCTCGACACCGCTGGTGGGGACTGAAGCGGATAACGTCTTGAGGCACGGCCAGGGGTCCTGGGACACTCGTTTGGTATTAAGCAGCATTCGCCGGGATGCGGACGGTCGTCTGTTGCTGGGCAGTATGGGAAGAACGGACAACAAACCTGCCTGGTTCATCAAGAGTTGGGCCGACAGGATTCAAACCCACTATTTCCCCCAGCTGGGGAAAATAGAATGGGAAATGCACTGGACCGGGTGCATCGATTTTACCCCGGATCACCTGATGCGCTTGTTTGAACCTGCACCTGGCGTTGTGGCCGTTACTGGCTATAACGGGCGAGGCAATACCACTGGAACCGTGGTGGGTAAAGCCTTGGCGGATTACTTGATCGACGATCTGCCGGATAATTTGCCGATTCCTTTTTCGACCATGAAGCCGATTCATAGCGCCGGGTTGAGGAGTGCGTTCTATGAGGGCGGTTTTTCTCTTTACCATGCGGGGCAGTGTTTGCGAGTGATTCTATAGAGAACAGGATTTCAGTCCGCAATAACTCTTTCTATTACTAATCCTCACGACCAGCGTGGCCCGATCCTCTGGTTAGAAGGGGAAAAAGCAGGTGCAAGCCTGATGCCCGTCAGTTAAGGGAATTGTAGGAGCGAGCTCGCTCGCGATGGACTCAAGAGCGCCGCGTTTAACCAGTTAACACGCGTCATCGTTAACGACCATCGCGAGCGAGCTCGCTCCTACAGGGGCCGCATGACCTCCCAGTACTAAAGGAGGTGCCAATGAACGCTAAAGGACCATTCCAGTCTGGCGTCATAGGTTTAGCCTCAATCCCACGATCAAAAGATACCGGCTGCGATGGCCCATCCACCTCTGCATCTTGAAACACTGTTCGCCTGAACACTTGATGCAGCACCCCCTGCTGAACTCCGTCAATCACGACCAACAGACGAGCCTCACAGCCTGCGATATGCATAGAAGACCTCACCTGATTCCGGGTCTCCAGAATAAAAGAGGATTTATCATGAGCAGCACCTTCTTCATTCCATCCGTGAACATGATGGGTATTGGCAGTCTCGACGAAGCCATGCTCGCAATCCGCAAATATGGTTTCCGTAAAGCCTTGATCGTCACTGATGCAGGCCTGGCCAAAGCCGGCGTGGCCGCCAAGGTAGCCAGCCTTCTGGCCCAGCAGGACATCAACTCCACCCTGTTCGATGGCGCCAAACCGAATCCGACGGTCAGCAATGTCGAAAAAGGCCTTGAGCTGCTGGGTCGCAGCGACTGTGATTTCATTATTTCCCTGGGCGGCGGTTCACCCCATGACTGTGCCAAGGGCATTGCCCTGTGCGCCGCCAATGGCGGGCACATCAGTGATTACGAAGGCGTGGACCAATCCGCCAAGCCACAGATGCCGTTGATCGCGATCAATACCACCGCCGGAACGGCGAGTGAAATGACCCGCTTCTGCATCATTACCGACGAAGTCCGGCACGTGAAAATGGCCATCGTCGACCGCAACGTCACCCCACTGTTGTCGGTCAACGATCCTTCGCTGATGGCCGCCATGCCCAAAGGCCTGACCGCCGCCACCGGCATGGACGCGCTGACCCACGCTATCGAAGCGTACGTGTCGACTGCGGCAACGCCCATCACCGATGCCTGTGCGCTCAAGGCCGTGGAATTGATCTCGGCCAACCTGCGCACTGCCGTTGCCCAGGGTGATGACATGACCGCCCGGGAAAATATGGCCTACGCGCAGTTCCTTGCCGGCATGGCCTTCAACAATGCGTCGCTGGGCTATGTCCACGCCATGGCGCACCAATTGGGTGGGTTCTACGACCTGCCCCACGGCGTGTGCAATGCGATCCTGCTGCCCCATGTCGCCAGCTTCAACGCCAGCGTATGCCCGGCCCGGTTTAAAGACATCGCCAACGCAATGGGGGTCGATACCCAGCGTCTGGATGCGGAAAAAGGCGCCGCCGCGGCCATCGCCGCCATCCGTCAACTTTCTTCGGATGTCGGTATTCCGAACGGCCTCGCCGAACTGGGCGCCAAGGCCGACGACATCCCGATCCTTGCAACCAATGCCATGAAGGATGCCTGCGGCTTTACCAACCCGCGGTCTGCCAATCAGGATGAGATCGAGCAGATTTTCCATACCGCGATGTAACCGATGTGGCGTGACGCCAGCCAGATCAACAGCCCCGCCTTCGGTTGAAGTGCGGGGTTTAATGCTGTTTGTAGGAGCGAGCTTGCTCCGGGCGGCGTTCCGACGATGGACTACAGAGCACCGCGTGTTATCCAGCCAACACGCGTTATCGTTGGCGACCATCGCGAGCAAGCTCGCTCCTACAAACAGCATCAGGTCGCATAAGGGGACGTTACTGCGGCCACTGTTCCAGCAGTATCGAGACGAACTTTTCTGCTGCCGGGGAGAGTGACGCACCTCGTCGATAGACAAGCCCCAACGACCGATTGACCACAGGATCGATGAGCGGAACGCTCACCAGCGTTGGATGATCGTCCGCGGGCATTGCCAGGCTCGGCATCGCCGACACCCCCAGACCCGCTTCGACCAATCCCAGCGACGTCGACAGATGCTGCACTTCGTAGAACCACTGCGGACGCCAGCTCAGCCCGGATAGCGCATGGTCCAGCAGCATACGGTTGCCGCTCAGACGTCCGACCCCGATCAGTCGGTAGTCGCTCAGCTCGGACCAGCTGACCGAGGCGCGTTTCGCCAGCTCATGATCCCGTCGACAGGCCAATACGAACGGTTCGTTTACCAGCGGAACGAATTCGATGTCGGGGTGCTGGCCGCTCATCATATTGATACCGAAGTCGGCTTCACCACGCAGCACCGACTCCAGGCCTTCATTAGCGCTCAGGTCGAGCAGGCGGATGCGGATTTTCGGGTAGCGTTCGTTGTAAATCCGAATCACCGAAGGCAGGAAATAAAACGCCGCGGTGGGGATACAGGCCAGGGTTACACGGCCGATCTGGCGTTCTGCCAGCTCGCGAATATTCAAAATGGAATCGTCGAAATCGTCCAGCAACCGGCGCGCCTTGGGCAAGAAATCCCGTCCGACGCTGGTCAGGCTGACTTTGCGCGTGGTGCGATCGAGCAGGGCAGTACCCAATCCCTCTTCCAGCTTTTTAATCCGCCGACTCAACGCTGGCTGAGAAAGGTGAAGCGCATCGGCGGCTTCGTGGAAGCTGCCGAGTTCGGCGATTTTCACGAAAGATCTGATGTCCTGAAGCTCATATTCCATAGTCATCTCGTCCTCGTAGATCGCGGCATGAAGGGTTGAACCTTAAGATTTTCTTTTGTGAAACGCAATAATCGCTTCGATCTTTGCATTGGAAACACTATTATTTCCCTGTCACTCTTGTTTGCAAGACATCAATTACTCCGATTGATCAACAAGAGTGAGTGACCATGCAACGAATTCCTTGTGTGCTAATGCGCGGCGGTACTTCAAAGGGGCCGGTTTTTCTCGCTTGGGATCTTCCGGTTTCCATTGAACAACGCGATGAGCTGTTGCTCTCGGTAATGGGCTCCGGTCACGAACTTGAGATCGACGGCATTGGCGGCGGCAGCCCGCAGACCAGCAAGGTCGCCATCGTCAGCCCTTCGTTGCACCCGGATGCCGATGTGGATTACCTGTTCGTGCAGGTCATGGTTTCCCAGCGCCGGGTGGATACCGCCCCCAATTGCGGCAACATGCTCTGTGCGGTCGGGCCGTTTGCCATCGAGCAAGGCCTGGTCAAGGCGGGCGGCAACTCCACCCGCGTGCGGATCCGCAATCTCAACACCGGCACCTTCGTCACTTCTGAAGTGCATACCCCAGGCGGCAACGTCAGCTATGAAGGCGATACCGTCATCGATGGCGTACCGGGCAGCGCAGCGCCGGTTCAATTGACATTTCTCGATGCCGCGGGCAGCAAGACCGGCAAGCTGTTTCCTACCGGCAATACCCAGGATTGCTTCGACGGCATTGCGGTGACCTGCATCGACATGGCGATGCCGATGCTCATCATCGAAGCGCGCCACATGGGCAAGCGCGGTGATGAAACACCGGCCGAACTGGACGCCGACAAAGACTTTCTGCAGCGCCTCGAAGCCCTGCGTTTGCAGGCGGGCAGGGCCATGGGGCTGGGTGATGTCAGCGACAAGGTCATCCCCAAGCCTGTACTGGTGTCGCCGGCCAAGGCGGGCGGCACGTTGCAGGTTCGCTACTTCATGCCGCACAACTGCCATCGAGCGTTGGCCATTACCGGTTCCATCGGCCTGGCTACGGCCTGTGTCAGCGAAGGCAGTGTGGTCGCGCAGATGCTCGGGTCCACCGGTGAGCCGCGTTTGCAACAGGTGCGAATCGAGCATCCGAGCGGTGGTATCGACGTCGTTCTGTCATACACCGGGATCAACGGTGAAACGATTCGTGCCTCGGTTGTCCGTACCGCGCGAAGGCTGTTTTCCGGCTTTGTCTACGCCCCTGTTTCTCAACGACTCGCCGGGTAGTCGTCCCGCGTAGTCACTGTTGTCCTGCATCAGCACAATTCCAAAAATGGGTGATGCCATGAAAGTCATAAAATCGCTCTACTTCCAAATCCTCTGCGCAGTACTGCTGGGTGTCGTCGTCGGCCATTTCTGGGCTCAACAGGCCATTGCCTTGAAGCCCCTGGGCGATGCCTTCATCAAGCTGATCAAAATGATGATCGCCCCCGTCGTGTTCTGCACTATCGTCACGGGCATTGCCGGGATGAGCGACAAACGCTCCCTGGGTCGCTTGCTGAGCAAGACCATGCTGCTGTTTCTCGGGTTGACGGTGATCAGCCTGATCATCGGCCTGGTGGCGGTCTACCTGTTCAAGCCGGGCGCGGGGATGAATATCGATCCGAGCCAACTGAGCACCGCAGGGCTGTCTCAATACACGGATTCGGCAGCCAAGCTTGGGGTGGTCGAGTTTTTCATGCACATCATTCCCGAGACGTTCATCGGTGCGTTCAGCAAAGGTGAAGTGCTGCCAGTTTTGTTTATCGCTGTGCTCTGCGGTTTCGCCCTGTCATCCCTGGGTGAACGCGGCAAACCTGTGCTCGATGTGCTCGAAGCTGCATCGCAGATGGTCTTCAAGATCTTTTCCTACCTGATGCGCTTCGCGCCGATCGGTGCCTTCGGGGCACTGGCGTTCACAGTCGGGCAGTACGGCATCACCTCGCTGGGTTCCTTGGCGAAGTTGATCATGACGTTGTACATTGCCTGCGGTTTCTTTGTCTTCGTGGTGCTTGGCAGCATTTGCCGCGCCCATGGTTTCAGCCTGTGGAAGTTGCTGCGCTACCTGCGCGAAGAGTTTCTGGTAGTGCTGGGGACGTCCTCCACCGAACCGGTGATGCCTCGCATGCTGGAGAAACTCCAGGCGCTGGGTTGCAAGAAAGGTGTCGTGGGGCTGGTGTTGCCGACGGGGTATTCGTTCAACCTCGATGGCACGGCGATCTACCTGTCGCTGGCGGCAATCTTTATTGCACAGGCTTGCAATATCGAGCTGACCTTCACCCAGACCCTCACCATGCTGGCAATCATGTTGCTGTCCTCCAAGGGCGCAGCAGGGGTCACTGGCAGCGGTTTTGTCGCACTGGCCTCCACGCTGACGGTGATCCATGACATTCCGTTGGCAGGCCTGGCCTTGCTCATCGGCATCGATCGTTTCATGTCCGAAGCGCGTGCGCTGACCAGCCTGGCCAGCAACGCCGTGGCGACCGTGGTGATTTCGATCTCCGAGAACGCCTGTGACCGTCAGGTCCTGCTCGATACGCTCGACGGAAAAGCGCCGACGCCATCAGCCGGGGAACAAGCCTGGGAACCTGTCGCAAGCGCCCGGCACGGCTAGTACGGCTGCCAATACCGTTCGCCCGGAACTCCCCCCTGCCTGACGTCGCTTTTCGCGGCGTCTGGTAGTCTCGAGGTCGCTCGTCTGCGCGTTGGCCTCGCCTATAAAAACAACAAGAGAGATGTCCTATGCTCGCCTTACTCGGCCTGGCCATGGTGGTAGTGTTCACCTACCTGATCATGTCCAAGCGTCTGTCACCGATCGTCGCGTTGACCGTAGTGCCGATCGTCTTTGCCTTGATCGGCGGTTTTGGCGGGACCACCGGGAAAATGATGCTCGACGGCCTGAAAATGGTCGCACCGTCGGCCGCGCTGCTGCTGTTCGCGATTCTGTTTTTCGGATTGATGATCGACTCGGGACTGTTCGACCCGCTGATCCGCAAAATTCTCAAGCGGGTCAACGGCGACCCGATGAAAATCGCCATCGGTACCGCGCTGCTGTCGTTGACCGTGGCATTGGATGGGGACGGCACCACCACCTACATGATCACCTGTGCGGCGATGTTGCCGCTGTACAAGCGCATCGGCATGAACCCGATGATCCTGGCAACGATTGCCATGCTGTCGCTGAGCATCATGAGCGGCTTGAGCCCTTGGGGTGGCCCGGCGACCCGGGCGATCGCCGCACTGGGCGTGGATGCCGGGGAATATTTCATTCCGTTGTTGCCGACCATGATCGGCGGCGCCGCCTGGGTGGTGTTCACGGCGTTTCTGCTGGGACGCACCGAGCGCAAGCGGATCGGCAATACCCTGCTGCAGAGCGGCGGTGGTGACTGCTACATCAAGGCCATTCTGGAAGACACTCCGCACAAGCGTCCGAAGCTGGCCTATGTGAACCTGCTGCTAGTGACCGGGGTAATGATTGCGCTGGTGATGGGCCTGGCCCATTCGGCGATATTGTTCCTGATCGGTTTCGTCCTGGCGCTGATGATCAACTACCCGCAACTGGACATCCAGAAGGAACGCATCCTCGCCCATTCCGGCAATGCCATGACCGTGGTGCTGCTGGTGTTCGCCGCCGGCGTGTTCGCCGGTATTTTCTCCGGCACGAAAATGGTCGATGCCCTGGCACAGACATTGGTGGAGTGGATTCCACCGTCCTGGGGGCATCTGTTTCCGCTGGTGGTGGCGATTACTAGCATGCCGCTGACGTTCGTGCTGTCCAACGACGCCTATTACTTCGGCGTGGTGCCGATCCTCGCCAACGCGGCTGCGGCCTACGGCATTGATCCGGTGGAAATTGCCCGGGCGTCGGTCCTCGGCCAGCCGGTCCACCTGATGAGTCCGCTGGTCGCTTCGACGTTACTGCTGGTGGGCATGGTCGATCGCGATATCGGCGACTTCCAGCGTGCCACCGTGAAATGGGCGGTACTCACTTCCCTGGTGATCACTGCGTTGGCCTTGCTGACCGGGGCCTTGACGTTGTTCGCCTGATCCACCCCTGACTCCCCACTAGACGCATTTCCCGCGCCGGACCGCCGGCGCGCGGATATCCGCATCCTGAAAAACAAAAACAAGAGTAGTTCGACATGACCCGATTTCTGACTCGCAGGGCGTTTTTACCTTTTCTGGGGATGTTGCCGATTGCAGGTGTCGATGCGAGCGATTTCATCGAAGACAGCAAATTGAAGTTGCAGTTGCGCAATGTCTACTTCAACGAAAACTTTCGTGATGAACATGGTTTGAGTGCCCGTTCGGCCAGCACGGCTAAAAGTGAGCGCACTGAGTGGGCGCAGGGCTTCCTGCTGGACTTTCAGTCAGGCTTCACCCCAGGCTTTGTGGGCTTCGGGGCCGACGCCTTGGGTTTGCTGGGAGTCAAGCTTGATTCCGGGCGTGGCCGCAGCGGCACCGGGCTGCTTCCGGTGCATGACGACGGCCGGGCTGCAGACGAATTTGCCAGTGCCGGCGCCGCAGCCAAGGTCAAACTGGCCAAGACCACACTCAAGTACGGCACGCTGCTGCCCAAGACGCCTGTCTTGATCTACAACGATGCGCGCTTGCTACCGCAGACCTATCAGGGGGGGCAAATCATCAGTACCGACATCGATAACCTGACCCTGACAGCGGGCCATCTGGACCGCTTCAAGCTGCGCGATTCCACCGATAGCGTATCGATCGTTGCCGATGGTTATACCGGCGACAAAGGCGGGGATTTCACCTACGCCGGTGGCGACTACAAACTCGGCAAGCACACGCGCTTGAGCTACTTCCATGGCGAGCTGGAAAACTTTTATCGTCAGGACTTTGCAGGCATACAGCACGATTTTCCGTTAGGCCCCGGGATGTTGACGGGCGACCTGCGCTACTTCAACAGCCATGACGACGGACGTGCCTACGCCTCGACAATCGATAACGACATGCTTAGCGCTCAACTGTCCTACGCCGTTGCAGGGCACAACTTCAGTGGCGGTTATCAAAAGCTCAGCGGTACCGCAGGGCTGCCTTACATCAGTGGTGCAACGGTGTACTCGTTCAGTAACGTCGGTATCGGCAAGTTCATCGAAGAGGACGAAAAAACCTGGATGCTCAGCTACGGTTATGACTTTGCGCCCTTGGGTGTACCAGGCCTGACGTTCATGACCCGTTACCTGAAGGGCAACGATGGCAAGTCCGACACCCAGATCAAAGAGTCCGAACGTGACACCGAACTGGCTTACGTCATCCAGAGTGGTGCATTCAAAGGCCTGGGGGTGAAGGTACGTAATTATGTCTATCGCGCGGACTTCGCACGTGGCCGCGATAGCAACCGGATTTATTTCACCTACGACATTGCGATCTGGTAAGGATATTTCTCAACCAGGGATCTAGGGGGCGTGCACGACACAGCCCGGCATCGAAGTACGCACCAGCCGGGATCAGTGGTGCGCAGGATTTCCTGCATTTTTGATCCAGGTACTCAGCTCCGTCACCATTTTATTGACCTCACTGTCTTCCCGTTCCGAGGGGCGAACGATGGCGTTCCAGGCGATGTCGAGGCCGTCATTCAGGGCGGCCCACGCAAGCTCCCCGCGCTCGAGGCTGGGGGTTACCAAATCGCGTTGCAATATGCTGATTCCGTAGCCCGAGCGCACGAGTTCGACGATGGCTTCGATCAATTCCACCGTGATCATGCGGCGCGGCAAGATGCTGGCGGGGGCGAAGAACCGATCGTATTCCCAGCCACTCGCGCGATCGGTCGAGTACGTCACCAGGTTGTAGGTCTTGAAGTCTTCGGCGTAAATATTTTTCCTTCCCGCAAGGGGATGGTCGGTTGCCATGATCGCAATCAAATCGTCCCGAAAAAGTGGCAGTTTTGCTACACCACTCGGCACCATGCCGTCATCAATGATGGACACGTCAAGCCGTCCCTGCATCAGGCTCGCGTAAACGTCATCGCGAGGCACGGTCACCAGGGTGATCTCAATATCCGGCCGCAGGCTTGAGTAATGCTTGATGAATTTCGGGATCCAGCGAAACGGGCCGTAGGAGGTGACCCCCATACGAACAAAAGCCGTAACGCCTCCGGCCATGGACCTCGCTTCAGACTCGGCTTCATTCAGTATCGCGATGATGTCCTTGGCGGCTCTTTCCAGGCGCACGCCAGCCGGGCTGAGTCTTAATTTTCCTCCTGATCTTTCGGTCAGGCTCACACCTAGCCGCCGTTCCGCCTCGCGTATGCGGTGACTGACGGCAGAGGGGGTCAGCCATAATCGCTCGGCAACGGCTGTCACTGAATCGACTTCCGACAGGGTTTTCAGCATCACAAGGTGATCCAGAGTGAGTCTCATAGGGGGAGCGACCTGAAAATAATTCACAAATTTGCGTAATAATATGAGCGTGACTTGTTTTTTGCTCCGGTGCAATCTGGTTTCAGCAACCGCCATCGGAGAACAACAAACATGACAAAGCTTGCCTTCACACCTGCAGTCACTCTGGGCGATATCGTCGACCTTGAGCGTTATCCCATCACCGATCGAACCGACCCGGCGTATCTGGACCTGGTCGCTCGAAGTCAATCGTTGCTTGGCGAGGAAGGCGTTGCGATCTTCCCGGGGTTTGTCCGCGATGAAGTGGTCGGCACGATGGCGGATCAAACCCTTGCACTGCACCCACGCATGTTTCATTTTCGCGAAAACCACACGGTGTATTTCAAGCCTCAGGACGAAAGCGTCGATCCAGAGCACCCACTGCGGCGGTTGATGAGCACTGTGAAAGACACGGTCGCTTACGCCGATATCCCGGCGGACAATCTGATCAGGCAGATTTACCAATCGGACGAAGTACTTTCTTTCATTCGAGATGTATTGAAGCTGGACGTGCTCTATCGCCATGCCGATCCGTTAGCGGCGCTTAACCTGCAGGGCTTTACGGCAGGGCAACAGTTGGGGTGGCACTTTGATCGCTCCGACTTCAGCGTGACGCTGTCACTTCAGGCCGCGAGTGCCGGTGGGGATTTCGAGTATGTACGCATGCTGCGTAACGAGCACGACGATTGCCATGACGAGGTCAGGCAATTCCTGGATAACCCCGCCACTCAGAAGATAGAAGTTCTGCCTCAGGTGCCCGGCACCCTGACTTTGTTTCGTGGCCGCTATTCACTGCATCGTGTGACGCCGGTGGCAGGGGACACGCTCAGGCTCAACGCGGTATTGGCTTACGTGGATCAGCCCAATGTCGAATTCAGCGACTATGCGCGTAAATTGTTTTACGGACGTACGTCGGTAGAGCCTTTGGTTCAGGATCAGCGCCACTCACAATAAAAGCACTCGACACTTCTTCGCTCCACGTGTTTGCACAGGCACTTGTCCACGTTCGATCCGTGGGTCTCGTTTGCCGCCTGTGCAGCACGCGACAGCTCGCTGCCCCCAACAATAATTTCGGAGCGTCTGATCATGAAATACAGGAAGAACTTGCTGGCCTCGTTGCTCACGCTCGGCGTATTGGTTGCCAGTGCTTCAAGCCAGGCTTCAGGGTGGTGTGAATCGGGCAAGCCGGTAAAGTTTGCCGGTCTGAACTGGGAGAGCGGGATGCTGCTCACCGACATCATGATGATTGTGCTCAAGGAAGGATACGGCTGTGAAACCGACCAGTTGGTCGGCAATACCATCATTCTTGAGACCGCTCTGGCCAGCAACGACATCCAGGTATTCGGCGAAGAGTGGATGGAGCGTAGCGAAGTCTGGAAAAAGGCTGCGGCGGCCGGAAAGGTCGTTGCGATTGGCTCACCGATCATGGGGGCCGTCCAGGGCTGGTACGTGCCGCGTTATGTGGTTGAGGGGGACGCAAAACGTAACAAACCGGCCCGAGCGCCGGACCTCAAAACGGTCGCTGACCTGAGCAAGTACCCTGAGGTTTTTCGAGACGCGGAAGAGCCGTCCAAGGGCCGCTTCTACAACTGTCCTGCGGGTTGGATTTGTGAACAGGAAAACACTGAGATGTTGAAAGACTACGGTCTTGAAAACACCTTCACCAACTTCCGTCCCGGAACCGGTGCTGCATTGGATGCCGCCGTACTGTCCAGCTACAAGCGCGGTGAACCGGTGCTGTTCTACTACTGGTCACCGACGCCGCTGATGGGACAGATCGATGCGATACGGCTGGAAGAAAAACCGGGTGTCGACAAAACCGTGGTGACCAAAGTCGGTATTTCCAAAGCCTTCCATGAGCAGGCACCCGAACTGGTTGCAGTGCTGGAGAAGGTCAATATTCCCATTGAACTGTTGAATCAGAACCTGGCGCGGATGACCAGGGAACGCATCGAATCGCCCAAGCTGGCCAGGATTTTCCTCAAGGAACACCCGGAGGTGTGGCACAACTGGGTGGATGAAGCTGTCGCCAACAAAATCCAGGCAGCGCTTTAATCGGCAATCGGGGCAAGGACGCCCGCCAGCGGTAACGCCTTCTCAACACCGAAATCACTCCTGATTTTTCTTTGCTTCTATCTAGAGGCAGCCTTTTTTGCGTGCGGAATTTTATGAATAAGATCAAATCACGGGCGGCTGTCGCGTTCGCGGCCAATCAGCCCCTGCAAATTGTCGAAGTCGATGTGGCACCCCCACAGGCCGGGGAAGTGCTGGTCCGGATCATCGCCACCGGCGTTTGCCATACCGATGCCTTTACGCTGTCCGGTGCCGATCCGGAAGGTATCTTTCCGGTCATTCTCGGTCATGAAGGCGGCGGTATCGTCGTGGCCATCGGTGAGGGGGTGACTTCCCTCGCAGTGGGCGATCATGTGATCCCGCTGTACACCCCGGAATGCGGCGAGTGCAAATTCTGTACATCCGGCAAGACCAACCTTTGTCAGAAGATCCGTGCCACTCAAGGTAAGGGCCTGATGCCGGATGGCACCAGTCGCTTTTCCTACAAGGGCCAACCCGTATTCCATTACATGGGCACCTCGACCTTTTCCGAATACACCGTGCTGCCGGACATTTCCCTGGCCAAGATCCCCAAGGACGCGCCACTGGACAAGGTCTGCCTGCTCGGTTGCGGCGTGACCACCGGCATTGGTGCGGTACTCAATACGGCCAAGGTGGAAGAGGGCGCCAGCGTGGCCATCTTCGGCCTGGGCGGTATCGGCCTGGCCGCGATCATCGGCGCCACCATGGCCAAGGCGGGTCGAATCATCGCGATCGATATCAACCCGGCCAAGTTCGAGATCGCCAGGCAATTGGGAGCCACTGACTTCATCAACCCAAAGGATTACGACAGGCCCATCCAGGAGGTGATCGTCGAGATGACCGAAGGTGGCGTGGACTACTCCTTCGAATGCATCGGCAACGTCAATCTCATGCGTGCGGCCCTGGAATGCTGCCATAAGGGATGGGGCGAGTCGGTGATCATCGGTGTCGCGGGTGCGGGCCAGGAAATCAGTACTCGACCGTTCCAGCTGGTGACCGGCCGCGTCTGGCGTGGCTCCGCTTTCGGCGGTGTCAAAGGTCGCAGCGAATTACCCGCTTATGTCGAGAAGGCTAAAACCGGCGAAATCCCGTTGAACACCTTCATCACCCATACCATGGGGCTTGAAGACATCAACAAGGCCTTCGATTTGATGCATGAAGGCAAGAGCATACGCACCGTTATCCATTTCGAACACTGATAGAACCGCCCCGGCGTACATCGTCAATCGAGCAGCGCCCGGTCGAACTGCAATACCCATCCCCTGTATCAAAGAGAGTACTAATATGAGCATCTTCACTCACGTCACCGTCGGTACCAACGATCTGCAAAAGGCCCGCAGTTTTTACGACAATGTACTCGGCGCACTCGGCCTGAAACGCATCGCGGATCTGAATGAGAATGGATCGATCTGGGGTGAGAATGCCCCGTCCTTCTTCGTGCTGAAACCGGCAAACGGCGCACCCGCCAGCGTCGGCAACGGGGTCACTGTCAGCTTTGAAGCACCGAATCGCGCCGCAATCGATGCCTTTCACGCGGCGGCTCTGGCCTGCGGTGGCACCTGCGAAGGCACACCCGGCCCACGAGGCTGGGCACCTGATGCCTATGCCGCCTATGCCCGGGATCTGGACGGTAACAAGCTGGCCGCGTACTGCTTCAAGGCCGCCTGAGCCTCATTGAAGCTGCGCATTCCTCGTCGGAGATTGAAATCCTGAATGTACGCAGAGCCTTTCCAGGCTGAGATTTCACGTAGAAGCGTGCTGAAGAGGCGCTTTCATTGATCCATCCTACGGCACTCTGAAAAAACCGACTTTTTCAACAGAATCGACCCATTGCAGACATTCAGAAAGCGCTAGGTCAGGTTTACAGAGCAGAGTTTCTAGAAAGCGCACTGGTCAGCCATTACGTTGAAAAGCTGACCAGTTGCGCAGAATGATGCCTATAACTTGCTACTTCAGGAGCGCTTGCAGGTCACGCATAGTATCTCTGATCGCAGCCTTAAAATCGTTGGCGGTAATCTCTTGGCTGTCATTTTTCAAGGTTGTACCGAAAATCTTACGCACGACTCTCGCCAATGGCTTGCCGGAGACGGCATCGACAAAATCCGCTTCGACGTACAGTTCAGTATCTTGAGTGCGGTGACCCGTAAGGGCTTCGGTGGCACCTACCACTGCTGCTATTGGCACTATTTCATACCAACGCATGCCTTCATTGGAAGCCGTTACGCCAGTAATCGCTGTACGCATGATCATAGCTCGCGCACCGTTTGGCACTAACTGGACAGTACGCACAACCTGATATTTCTGCGAAAGCACACTGTTCACACTGTCGTTGGCGAATGCCTGGATTTCTTGCAGGGTTTGCAGATTGACCCGCTCATTCGGCTTTGGCGCCGGATAGATCTGCAGGCGGTCAAACACTACGGTGTCATAACTCGCCGGTTTGAAGTCCGGCGCCATCCAGCGGAGCACTGCATGGCCACTGGGTGAGGTCACTTGCTGCAAGCCATCGTAACTGGGCAGGAAGCCCGAAAATTGATCTTTCTCCGTAACCTTGGTGGTGCAACCTGCGATCAGCAGACTGCATACCGCTATACAGACAAGCCATTTATAGATGGTTTTCATTTTGATGCTCCCGGTAGTGAGTTATCAACGCATTAGTGGGTTCTCAGAAACCTCGAGACGCAAAATGGCAGCCCCTGGATAGAGCCGCCATCCATTGCCAAGTTGACTAATTACCGGCTGGCATCGGCAAGTTGATACCTTCTTTTTTTAGGACGTCACGCACGTACTGGAATTTCTGGTACTGCGACAGCTCGATCGGCCCGTCATAACCCATGCTTTGCAGTTTGCGGGGTGGATAATCGGCGTAGGTTTTCATCAACTTGATGATCGCGCCCGTGATCGGCACCATTGTCCAGGTGCGTTCGGTAAAGTTGTTCATGAACAGGTCATAGCGCTCTTGCGGGTCTTGCCACAAGTCAAAGACCTGCGGCACGGTGGCCACGTATTTTTCTGCGCCTTTCCATCCCAGATTAGAGTCCACCGCCAAGCCACCGGTTTGCGCACCATTGTCGCCGCGCAGGTTGAACACGGCCTTGTAGTTACCGACACGGGCCGCCCCCGGCGACAGTTCGTTCTCGGTAAAGTAGAACCACTCTTTGCGTGGAGAAGGACCACTGCCGGTGAGTACCGGGGTCATGTCGTAACTGTCGAAGATGATTGGCTGACCTTCGCGATCTTTTTCCGGCAGCTTCACGCCAGCGACAGAGGCGAACGTCGCCATCAAGTCCAGGCCCCCCAGGATCTCGTGGTTTTTTGTGTCCGGCTTGATCTTGTCTGGCCAGACGGCAATGGCCGGTACCCGGTTGCCGCCTTCACGTACCGTGCCCTTGGTCCCGCGGAACGGGGTGTAGCCGGCATCCGGATACACATCCTGCCAGGCACCGTTGTCAGTGGTGTAAACCACAAGCGTGTTCTTATCTAGACCCAGCGCCTTGAGCTTGTCCAAAATGCGACCGATGTGTGTATCGAGTTCGACCACTGAGTCGGCGTACTTGGACTTGGACATAGATTTATGCACGAACTCCGGTGCCGGCATGTTCGGCTGGTGCACTTTCATGAAATTGACGTTGATGAAAAACGGCTTGTCCGATTTGGCTGCCGTGTCGAGAAACTCCAGGGCGGCTTTTTCGACGTAGTTGTCAAAGAACGGAATGCCGACCACGCCGGGTTTGCCGTCTACGACAGGCGTGTCCACGTACTGACCGTTGACCTTGAATTCTTCGACCGGTTTTTCACCCGCCTTGCCGGACAAAGCGCCCTTGGTGACCCTCTGGAACATCTCGCGGGTTTCCGGATCCATGTCCGGGAACCAGGTCGGGTCAGCGTAGGTGTAGGCGTTGAGGTGGTACAGGCCGACGTATTTCATCACGTCATAACCCTGCGCATTGGGCAACGCATAATCGGCTTCGCCCAAATGCCATTTGCCGGTGAAATAGGTGTCGTAGCCGCCAGTTTTCAACACCGATGCCAAGGTCCACTCGGCGGCGGGCAAGCCTCCGCCCTGGCCCTGGAAGGCGACGGTAGTCATGCCGCTACGATTGGGGATACGCCCGGTTTGCATGGCCGCCCGACCCGGTGTGCAGCTTGGCTGGGCATAAAAAGAGTAGAAAGTGACCCCTTCTGCCGCCAACTCATCGATGCTGGGGGTGGGCATGCCTCGACCGACCCCACCGCCGTAGGGGCCTAGGTCGCCATAGCCGGTATCGTCGGAGACGATAAACAGAATATTGGTCTTTTCCGTTTGAGCCGCGTGGGCAAGTCCGTTCAATGACAATAATGCAGCAAACACGACAGACAGCTTGAAACGATCCGATAGCTTGTCCATACCAGCAATCCTCGTTGTTTCATTGTGTTGGCAACCTGGTGATGAGTGCACAACTACATTGACACTTGGTGCGTTGACCACCGAGTAATTAGCCTAGGTACTGCGTACAGAATCATTTCCCCCTTCCTGCATGACCATGCACAAGTTAAGGCGCAGGATAGAGTCTAGTGCGGTTTCTCAGGTGTACGTGGTGAGTGCTCTGGCTGTATCAATAGACGCTTTCTGAAGAAACCATCTTCTGTTTTTGTCTAATAAAGTTTTGGGACACTCCTTTCAATGGAGAATATTTCGCCCCGATGTAGAGGGGGTGACTGATCGATGGCTCAACGGAACGTTAGTTAATACGAATTAATCTGACTGACCGGAGATAGTATTTTTCCCCTTCGAACATCGTTCAGATACCTGATCTAAGCTCATTGGCGGCAGGGTCGTCCTCAGCTTTGTCACCGCGACACGACAACCCAAGCTCTCAATTTCGAGAAAGGAGTTGGAAATGAACAACGGCGTTCGACTTGCTCCTTTCATTACCTTTGCGGTGGTATGGCCTGAAATCAGCCTCGCCGCCGATAGTCAGGCCGAGCTGGCCAAGCAAACGCTGAATCCCGTCGCCGCGCTCTACAGCGTACCTATTCAGTACAACTGGAACCAAAAACTCGGCCCGAGCAGTGAGGGCTACCAAAGTGTCACCAACATCCAGCCAGTACTGCCATTCAGTATCAATGACGAGTGGAACCTGATCTCCCGAACCATCCTGCCGATCATTGATCAGCATGGTCTGGTACCTGACGGGCAGGCGGACAAATCCGGTTTGGGGGATGTGACCCAGAGCTTCTTTTTTTCACCCAGGCAGCCGACTTCCAGTGGCTGGATTTTGGGGGCAGGACCGGCCATTCTGGTGCCGACCGGGAGCGATGAGCTTTTGAGCAGTGAGCAATGGGGGTTGGGGCCCACAGCGGTGGCCCTCAAGCAGAGCAATGGTTGGACCCGCGGCATTCTGGCCAATCACATCTGGTCGCTGGAAAACAGCCCGCCCGATGACAAGGACAAGGTCAACGCGACTTTCCTGCAACCTTTCTTCAGCTACACCACTCACACCTACACCACCTTCGGCATCAACACCGAATCCACCTATGACTGGCAGACCCGCGAATGGTCAGTGCCAATCAACCTTTTCGTCACCCAGTTGTTCAAAGTCGGCCATCAACCCATGACACTGCAAGCAGGACCACGTTATTGGGCAGATAGTCCGAAAGATGGTGCTGAGGGCTGGGGATTCCGGGTGGCGTTTACACTGTTGTTTCCCAAGTGAGTGCCAAGTTTCAACGGACCATGTAAGTGTATGCTTTTGGCCGAGTTCTGCCCGTTGCCACTGTCAGCTTTGGGTTGCAAACCTTCGCGACAGGCAGGCTATCGGGTACTCCATACGATTGCGGAAACTGCAGGTATGACCAAAACATCTACACTGGACTCCCAACTGACTGCTGTAGTCATCGCCAGAGTGAGCAGCCATGTAACCACCAACGATTTACCAATCCAGCCATAGGTAATCATTCATGAAACTCATGATCTTGGTGCGGCGTACCTGGAACTCCATAGTCTCTGCGAACCACCCGGATTCCCACGTCAGGCGACGCTATGGCTCACCCCTCGCCGTAATTGGGTTGAGCCTGATAGCTTCGACAGCGGTGTTCGCTGCCGACCCTTTAGCGTCCTGGAATGAGGGGCCGGCCAAGCAAGCCATCGTAGAGTTTGTCAAAGCGACCACCAAGGAAGGTGGTACTCAGTTCGTGGCGCCAGCCGATCGCATCGCGACGTTCGATCAGGACGGCACGTTGTGGGTCGAGCACCCTGCCTATGGTCAATTGTTCTATTGCCTGAGTCGCGTACCTGCCGCAGTAGAGGAGAAACCTGAGCTGGCTCAGGTTGAACCGTTTAAGACAGTGCTGTCGGGAGATCATGCCGCCATGGCGAAACTGACCCTTGATGACTATCTGAAAATTGCCATGGTCACCCTGAGCGGCATGCCCACGGACGAGTTCAAGCAGGAAGTCCATGCCTGGCTGGCCAAAGCCAAAGACCCTCGCTGGAAGCGCCCGTTTACCGAATTGACGTACCAGCCGATGAAGGAAGTCATGCAGTACCTGCGTGACAATGGGTACAGAACGTACATCGTCACCGGCGGTGGACAGGATTTCGTTCGCGCCTATTCCGAAGAGGTCTATGGTGTACCTCCCGAACAGGTCGTCGGCAGTGCCGGGACTACCGAGTATGGCTACGACAAAAGCGGCAAGCCGCAGCTGATCAAGCAACCCAAGATACTGCTCAACGACAACGATGCCGGCAAGCCTGAGAACATTTACCTGCTGGTTGGCCGCCAGCCCTATGCAGCCTTCGGCAACTCCACCGGTGACAGGCAAATGCTGGAGTACGCCAAGTCCGGCAAGGGTGCGCGCCTAGCGATGCTGATCCTGCATGACGACGCAGAACGTGAGTACGCCTATGGTCCTGCGCAAGGACTACCGGATACCAAAGTGGGCACCTTTACTGACGCGTTATATAACCAGGCGACAAGTGAAGGCTGGACTGTGATCAGCATGAAAAAGGACTGGAAGAAGATTTTTGCATTCGAGTGAAATGCAGCTGTAGTTGAACTCCGTTAGCCGATAGCAGCCGATCATGAAGGGCTGCTATTGGCCGATTCTGTTGAAAAAGTCGAAATTTCAGACTGGAAGACATTAAGCTTGGCCGTCACTTCAGAACCTGTTCACCACGCTGGGTGGTTTTTGGGTTCTGCGTTGATCTTTGCAGCTTGGTCAGTGGGTTAATTTGAGAGTTTTTGCTGATTCCGGGCGTACCTATCCCGTGGCCGGCGGCCCTTGTGAGGTCAGTTTCGCCAGTCTTCTTAAATTCTGTACCGCAGCGGCCAAGGTAAATTCGTCGTTTGCACCGGTCATTCCTCGTAGCCTTAATCGATCCAGTTTCAGGATTCGTTTGAGGTGAGCGAACAACATTTCGACCTTTTTGCGCTCATGGCGAGAGCACACGTATTGCGGTGTTGCGGCAATTCGCCGAGCAACATTGCGTGCCGCCTCATGGACGCTACGGGCGATTTTTCGGAACGAGGTGTTTGGGCAGCAGCGCTCTTTCATCGAGCATTTAGAGCAGTCTGTTTGCCGGGATCGAAAGATGATGGTGTCGGCTTTCGTGACATGTGAGCGCTGGTTCTTGAAGGCCCGCCACTCGCTACGCAGGGCGTGCCCCGTGGGGCAACGATATTCCTGCGCTTTTTCACTCCATTGAAAATCACTGATCGAGAGGCTCTTGTTCTTACGCTCGGTTTTGTCCCAAACCGGCACATGCGGCTCGATTTCTTTTTCGTCGACCATCCAGGCCAACATCGGTGCGGTTCCATAAGCGGTATCGCCGATGAGCCGATCCGGCTTGATATCGAAGTGCTCTTCGACCCGCTCAATCATGGTCTTGGTGCTCTCGACCTCGGCGGTTCGATGAGCTGGCGTTGGTTCCACATCCATGATCACGCCATGCTCGACATCAATCAGGTAGTTCGTCGAGTACGCGAAGAACGCCGGGCCCCCTGGCGCTGCGGTCCAACGAGAAAGCGGATCAGTCAGTGACAGGCGCTTGGGCAGTGCTTCGGCCAAAGCTTCTTCATCCAGCGCTTCAAGGTACTCACGGACGGCGCGAGTACTCAACGACGGATCGCTCCAGTTGATCTCTTCATTTCCGGGTACGCCACGTTGCCGACTGGCGTCCGCCTTGATGACGCTCGCGTCCACAGCAAAACCTTCGCCCTTGACCAGACCTGCGTCCATGCAGCGACGCAGCACTTCGTTGAACAGCCAGCGAAACAACGAACTGTCGCGAAAACGACCGTGCCGATTCTTGGAAAACGTAGAGTGATTGGGGACTTCGTCTTCGAGGCTCAACCGGCAGAACCAGCGATATGCCAGGTTCAAATGAGCCTCTTCGCACAACCTGCGTTCGGAGCGAATGCCGTAGCAGTAACCTACGATCAGCAGGCGAATCATCAGTTCAGGATCAATCGATGGACGCCCGATTGGGCTATAAAAGTCGGCGAGGTAATGGCGTAGATCGCTTAGATCGAGGCATCGATCAATGTTGCGCAGGAGGTGATTGGCTGGGATGTGATCTTCAATGTTGAACGAGTAAAACAGTCTCTCTTGCCCACTCGACAATTGTCCCATCATGCTGCGAATCCCCCCGCTGGCCGATGACCTGATTTTGCCGCAGGCCAGGCAGGAGATCTACTTTTTCAACAGAATCGGCCGATTGCTGCCTGTCACGATGGGTAACGACCGACCCGTTTTACTTTTGGTCTGGCCGATCTGGTCGTCGCGCAAATGACCTGCACAGCTTTGAGGGCATAGCGATTCGTGGCTCGCAGAAGGTGGGTATCTACACATCTTTCAAGGGCTGCCAAATACTGTGGCGAGGGAGCGAGCGCCCTCGCCACAGGTTCGTGTGTGCTGCGAAAGCTTAGTGACCCATCACCTCGTCCAGCGCCTCTTCGAGTGTGCTGACCGTGCGCTCGATATTGTGCAGCTTTTCGAGTCCGAACAGGCCGATGCGAAAGGTCTGGAAGTCGGCCGGCTCGTCGCATTGCAACGGCACGCCGGCGGCGATCTGCAGGCCTTGCGCGGCAAATTTCTTGCCGCTCTTGATCTCGGCATCGTCGGTATAGCTGACTACGACGCCAGGGGCCTCAAACCCGGCTGCGGCCACGCTCTTGATTCCTTTGGCGGTCAATAGGGCGCGCACCCGGTCGCCCAGCGCCTGCTGTTCGTCGCGAACCTTGTCGAAGCCATAGGCCTGGGTCTCTTTCATTATTTCGCTAAAACGCGCCAGCGCATCGCTGGGCATGGTCGCGTGATAGGCATGCCCGCCCTGTTCGTAGGCCTGCATGATCTGCAGCCATTTTTTCAGGTCGCAGGCGAAGCTGCTGCTCTGCGTCTGCTCGATGCGCTCCAGGGCCAGGGGGCTGAACATCACCAGGGCGCAGCAAGGGGAAGCGCTCCAGCCTTTCTGCGGCGCACTGATCAGCAGGTCGATAGCGCACTTGTGCATATCGACCCACAGCGCGCCCGAGGCGATGCAGTCCAGCACGAACAGGCCACCCACCGCGTGCACGGCGTCGCCGACGGCGCGCAGGTAGTCATCGGGCAGGATGATCCCCGATGAGGTTTCAACGTGGGGGGCGAACACGACTTGCGGCTTCTGCGCCTGAATGGTTGCCAGCACTTCGTCCAGGGGGGGAGGGGCGTAGGCAGCCTGGCGACCAGCCTCGACCGGACGGGCTTTCAATACCGTGGTCGCCGCCGGGATGTTGCCCATCTCGAGGATCTGGCTCCAGCGATAACTGAACCAGCCGTTGCGGATCACCAGGCATTGCTGGCCGCCGGCAAACTGTCGCGCCACCGCTTCCATGCCGAAGGTGCCGCTGCCGGGGACCACCGCAACGGCCTGGGCGTTGTAGACCTGTTTCAGGGTGCTGGAGATATTGTTCATCACCCCTTGGAACGCCTGCGACATGTGGTTGAGCGAGCGGTCGGTGTAGACCACCGAGTACTCGACCAGTCCCTCGGGATCGATACTGGGATATAGCTTTGACATGGGTAACTCCTGTGGCAGAAGTGTCAATGTTATCGACCCTGCCTCAAGCCTTGGCAAATGACAAGGTGGCCCGGGATCAAATTGATATATCTGTTGGAAGGAGGATAAGGAGGACTTGCTGGCGCCAGGGAGCGCGCGATTAAAACTCGCTCCTGCAGGTACGACGTGATCCTGTAGGAGCGAGCTTGCTCCGGGCGGCGTTCCGACGAAGGACGAGAGGGCGCCGCGAACATTCTGGCAGTACACGTAATCGTTCACGTCCATCGCGAGCAATCGAGCGTCGACCGGCTGCTCCTACAAGGTATTGCGGTGTTCCGGGCCGGTTAGAAGAAGCCCAGCGGGTTGATGTCGTAGCTCACCAGCAGGTTTTTGGTCTGCTGATAATGGTCGAGCATCATCTTGTGGGTTTCACGACCGACGCCGGACTTCTTGTAGCCACCGAATGCGGCGTGCGCCGGGTACAGGTGGTAGCAGTTGGTCCACACCCGACCGGCCTTGATCGCGCGGCCCATGCGGTAGGCGCGGTTGATGTCGCGGGTCCACAGGCCGGCACCGAGGCCGAACTCGGTGTCGTTGGCGATGGCCAGGGCTTCGGCTTCGTCCTTGAAGGTGGTGATGCTCACCACCGGGCCAAAGATTTCTTCCTGGAACACGCGCATTTTGTTGGTGCCCTTGAGCAGGGTCGGCTGGATGTAATACCCGGTCGCCAGGTTGCCCTCGAGTTTTTCCACCTTGCCGCCGGTCAGCAGCTCGGCGCCTTCGCCCTTGGCGATTTCCAGGTACGACAGGATCTTGTCGAATTGCTGCTCGGACGCCTGGGCGCCGACCATGGTGTCGGTGTCCAGCGGGTCGCCGCGTTTGATTTGCAGGACCTTCTTCATCACCACTTGCATGAACTCGTCGTAGATCGACTCCTGCACCAGCGCGCGGGACGGGCAGGTGCAGACTTCGCCCTGGTTGAAGAACGCCAGCACCAGGCCCTCGGCGGCTTTTTCGATGAAGGACGGTTCGGCCTGCATGATGTCTTCGAAGAAGATGTTCGGCGATTTGCCACCCAGCTCCACGGTGGACGGAATGATGTTTTCAGCCGCGCATTTCATGATGTGCGAGCCAACCGGGGTCGAGCCGGTGAAGGCGATCTTGGCGATGCGCTTGCTGGTGGCCAGGGCTTCACCGGCTTCTTTGCCGAAGCCTTGCACCACGTTGAACACGCCAGGCGGCAGCAGGTCGCCGATCAGTTCCATCAGCACGGTAATGCCCAGCGGGGTTTGCTCGGCAGGCTTGAGCACCACGCAGTTGCCGGCGGCCAGGGCCGGGGCGAGTTTCCAGGCGGCCATCAGGATCGGGAAGTTCCACGGAATGATCTGCCCGACCACGCCCAGCGGTTCATGGATGTGATAGGCCACGGTGTTGCCATCGATCTCGGCGGCGCTGCCTTCCTGCGCACGGATGCAACCGGCGTAGTAGCGGAAGTGGTCGGCGGCCAGCGGGATGTCGGCGTTAAGGGTTTCGCGCACGGCTTTGCCGTTGTCCCAGGACTCGGTGATTGCCAGGAGTTCCAGGTTCTGTTCGATGCGGTCGGCGATTTTCAGCAGCACCAGCGAGCGCGCCTGGACGGACGTGGCGCCCCAGGCATCGGCAGCGGCGTGGGCAGCGTCCAGGGCTTTTTCGATGTCTTCGGCGCTGGAGCGCGGGAATTCGGCAATGGGTTGGCCATTCACTGGCGAGGTATTGGTGAAGTACTGACCTTTGACAGGCGCGACGAACTCGCCGCCGATGTAGTTACCGTAACGGGACTTGAAGGAAACGATGGCACCGGGCGTGCCAGGGTGGGCGTAGTTCATGGTGGTGTTCTCTTGTTGTTTTTGGTTGTGACCGTCCCTGGGACGGCCACTGTCAATTGCACAAGCCCGGGTCAGGAGCCCTGAGGGGTTTCTCCACGTGCCAGCCGGGCATTGATGTCTTCGATCACCGCCGGCAAATCAACGATGGTGTCGATCAGGTAGTGCGGGCGAGAGCCCTCAAACATCTTGATGATGCGCGCGCGTTCCTCGGCCAACTCCTCCAGGGATAAATCCTTGAATTCTTCATAGGTCAGGCCCAGTGCATTGCCGGAGCAGGTCAGCGCGACGGTCCACATGCCCGCGCTCCGACCTTCGAGGATGCCGGGCCAGGTGTCATCGACCTTCACGCAAGCGGCGACGTCGCTGATCCCCAGCGCAATCACGTTGGCCAAGGCCTGGGCCGGGTGCGGGCGTCCATTGGGCACTTCGTCGGTCGCCACCACATGGTCGGTGACATAGCCGTTCTTGCGCGCCAGTTCCACGACTTTTTCCATGACCACGGCCGGGTAGCCTGAGCAGGAGCCGATTTTCAGACCCTTGTCGCGCAAGCCATTGATGGTATTGAGCGCACCGGGAATCAGCGCCGAGTGCAGGGCGATTTTTTCGATCTGCAACGGCATGAAGCGCTCGTAGAGGGCGGTGACATCATCATCGGTTGGCAACCGGCCGAAGACGGCATGGTAGCGGTCGGCAATCTGCGGCTCGTTGCACAGCGTGCGGATGTGATCCCACTTGCCCATGCCCATCGGCCCGCGAGCTTCTTGCAGAGAGACTGCAACGCCGAACTCGGCAAAGGCTTCGACGAAAATCTGAGTCGGTGCGAAAGACCCGAAATCAACCACGGTGCCCGCCCAGTCCAGAACCACGGCTTGCAGTTGAGAAGGTTGCTTGTAATGCATGGTGATTGCTCCAGTGATGGGTGATTTGTTGGTTCGGGTTCAGGAATTGGTGCCGACGATGACCGGTTGCACGGGAGTCGAGGTCAGCTCTATGTTTTCCACCGTTTTCGGGCGGCTGTTCCAAAATGGAATCAACATCAAGCTAGCCAGCAGTGCCGCGACGGTGAACACCAGGAATATGGTGGTGGTGTCGAAATATCCTGGTAACAGGCCGCCGAGGACCGCCCCTATCGAACCGCAGCCGTTGACGAAACCTGCGGCAGAGGCCGCACCGTCCTTACTGCCGAAATCAATGGCAGCCGAGCCGCTCATCATCGAGTCCGGCCCGTAGAGTGTCAGGCCCATCATGAATAGCAGGCCGACCACCATGTAAAGACTGCCGCTCTGCATGGCGGGGACGAACAGCGCAAGGCAAACGGTAAGGAGAACCAGGCTAAGGACACAGGCCGGCATACGACGAGCACCGAAGTACTTATCTGATGCGATACCGATGAGGATCGGACCTGCCAGACCAGCGAGTTCAAAAGCCGTGGGGACGATGGCGGAGGCTACCTTGCCGATCTCGGGCATGCGTTCGTAGATAATCACCGGGCCCCACAGGAGGATGGCGTAGCGCGCTGGCTTGAGCATGAAATAGGCCAGGCCGAGCACCAGCACAGTCCGGTTTTTCATCACCGTGCGCAAGCCGGCCCACATGCTTTCGCGCGGCACCACGACGTTGCTGACGGGTTCGATCTCGATCTCGACGGGAGGCAGGCCGACGTCTTCCGGCCGGTTGCGTTGCAGGAAAAAGAACAACACCGCTATCACCAGTACCACCACAGCACTGCTGATGAACGCGATGCGCCAGTCGTGGTAAGCGTTGTAGGCCCACCAACCGGCAAACGGTGTGGCTACCAGACCGCCAAAGGCGTAGGAGGTACTCCAGTAACCCAGCACGCGACCACGTTCACTGGTGCTGAAGAAACTGCCGACGTTCTTGCACAGGCCAGACCAGCCGGTGGACTGGGCAAGGCCCTGGATCAGCATGCAGGAGGCGAAAATCGGCAAGGTGGCGTAGGTACCCATCAGCAGCGCGGCCAGCGCCGAGATGACGAGCCCGCTCAGCACCACGACCCTTGGCCCGAAACGGTCAGAGAAGTTGCCCCAAAGAAACTGTCCCACGGCATACGCGGTCAGGTAGAGGGCATCGAGATTGGCCATCATGGCTTTTTCGAGCATGAAGTCCGGGTCTTCGCCAATACCCAGTTTGGCGACAGAAAACGCCTTGCGGGTGAAGTAGAAGCCGGCATACGCCACCCAAGTGATGAGAAAAACTTGCACGCGCCAACGCTGGAGAGATTTCCAGCCGGTTGCGAGAGGACTTGTAGCGTTCTTGTTCATGGTGTTCTGATCCCGTATGTGGTGCCAGACAGCGCAGTCATTGGTTTTGTTTTTGTTTTCGGTACAGAAAATCTGTCCATGCTCACGACATCGATCAGATGGCAGTGAGATGGCATCAGGCTTTAAGTATTGAATTGACGCGGTCGCTGACTCCTGCCCGGCTCTGCCTGGCGATAAGTCATCGAATCCATGGTTTAAAAAAGATCCCTGTCCCACAGGTGCTACCCATTGCACCTGTGCTCGAATTGACAAGGACCTTTAAACGGGGCAGTCAGCCTGCCGGCAATTGCATGTCGACGTTCATCGCCACAAGACTGTCGGCGATGGCGCGTAGCAATTGATGGACGATGTATTCGTCGATCTGGCCGATACAGCCGATACGGAAACTGTCGGCTACGGTCAGTTTGCCGGGGTAGATGATGAACTGGCGGGCCTTGAGTTCATCGTAGAAGCGCTTGAACTCAAAGTTCGGATGTTCCGGGCTGAAGAACGTGGTGATGATTGGCGACAGCCAACGGTCCTCGAGCAACGTTCTGAAGCCGAGTTCGCGCATGCCTGCGACCAGTACATCGCGATTGCGGGTGTAGCGTGCCAGGCGGCCATGCACGCCGCCTTCGGCATTGTGTTGCTCCAGGGCTTTATGGAAGGCCACGACGCTGTGGGTCGGTGGAGTGAAGCGCCATTGGCCAGTGCGCTCCATGTACACCCACTGCTCGTAGAGGTCGAGGCTCAGTGAGTTGGCGCGGCCTTTGGCGGCCTCCAGCACGGAGCGGCGGATGATGACGAAACCGAACCCCGGAATACCCTCGATGCATTTGTTGGCAGACGACACCACCACGTCGAACGCTATTTCATTGACCGTCAACGGCACGGCTCCGAAGGAGCTCATGGCATCGATGATCAGGCTCTTGCCATGGGCCTTCACCACGTCGGCGATTTCGCGCAGCGGATTGAGAATGCCGGAGCTGGTTTCGCAATGGACGAGGAAGACGTTGGTCACGTCCGGGTTGTCCCTGAGCAGGGCGTCCACTTCCTCGGGTTGCGGCGGCAGGTAATCCCCTTTGTCCAGGGTAATGAACGCGCGGCCTAGGTACTCCAGGGTCTTTGTTGCGCGTTGGCCGTAGGCGCCATTCATCAGCACCAGCGCTTTACCGTCGCGAGGGATGGCCGTGGCTAACGCAGCCTCCACCGAATAGCTGCCGCTGCCTTGCAAGGGCACACAGGCGAAGCTGTCGTCCTGTACCCCGGCCATGCTGAGCAAGCTCTGGCGAACGTCAGCAGTGACTTGATTGAAGGCAACGTCCCATGAACCCCAGTCGCGCAGCATGGCTTCCTTGGTGGCTTTGGAAGTGGTCAACGGGCCTGGGGTCAGCAGGTAGGGTTCACCCAGGGCTGGGGTGGCCAGCGCCTGTGTGGTCGGAAATTCAGCTTTGGTCATGATCTTCTCCGGCGATATTGTTTTTGTGAGGAGTGATGCATGGGCCAATAAAAACACTCGCTGAAAAATAACTGAAATCGATTTATCACATGTCAATAACAAGCTGAGCTTATAAGTTGAACGGTTGATTCCAAGCACAAAACCCCACCAGGCCAAAGGGCCGGGTGGGGGTTTTGTGCTGGTGCGGTTGAAGTTCCGTTGAGTGACCGGTGCGTTATCCCTTGTCTGACTTGCCGGCCGCCGCGGCGAATTTCGCCAGACGCACATCCAGTCGACGGGGGCGCAGGTTGTGGTCCTCGGCATGCTCTTTGCGGCGAATGGCGTTGCGCACCATCAGCGAACCCAGGTAGCGGATCGGCTCCGGTGGGAAATGGCCGAGCGGACCTTGCACCAGCGGCGAGCGTGTCCAGGGGTTGTCCACCCCCAACACCAGCGATGACAGGATTTGCCCGCCCATATGACAGGGACCGACGCCGCTGCCGGAATAGCCGAAGCCGTAAAAGATGTTGCCGCTGGCGCCCATACGGCCGAAGAAAGGTAGCCCGGTGACGGAGCGATCGGACGGGCCATTCCAGGTGGCGGCGATGTCGACATCGGCAAAGTCTGGAAAGAACTCCGCCAGGGTGTTGCGCAACAACCCTTTGTACGGTGAAGGCTGGTCGAATACCGGCAGGATGCGCCCGCCGTAGGCGAAGGTGTTGCCACCTTTGCCGAGCATGATCCGGCCGTCCGGGGTGTTGTGGTAGTAGTGCACGAAGATGCGCGAGTCGAGTACGGTGACCCCGCTGGTCAGGCCGATGCGTTCGAGCAGGTCCGGTCGCGGCTCGGTGATGATCATGTCGCTGGAGACGATGGCCACCGAGCGCGAAAACTCTGGAAAAGCCCGCGCCATCCACGCGTTGATCGCCAGCACCACGCGGTTGGCGACGACTTGCCCGCCCGGCGTATTGATGGTGGCCGGCAGCCCTTGTTCCAGGCCGGTCATCGGCGTGCCCTCGTAGATTCGCACGCCAAGTTCGAGCGCGACCCGGCGCAGGCCACGGACCAGCTTGCCCGGCTGCACGCTGGCAGCCGCTGGCGAGAACCAGCCTTCGATGTGCCGGGTCGAGCCGGCCATGCGTTGCAGGTCGGGCAGCGGGCATCGGGAAAAGGAGTTGATGCCGTTGCGCTCCAGCGCGGCGACCACGGCATCGGTCGAACCCTGTTGAGCCCGGTTGGTGGCGGTATAGAGGGTGCCGTCGAGGCGATAGTCGGCATCCACGGCATACTGGCGACAGAAGTCGCCGATGGCCCGGATGCTGTCTTCCGAGGCCTTCACCAGACGCACCGCTTCGGCTTGACCGAACAAACGCTCGAGCGTGAAGTACTTGGCCGACCAGGACAGTGCGCAGCCGCCATTGCGCCCACTGGCACCGGCACCGCAGATGTCGGCTTCGACGATGACCACGTCCAGCTCGGGGTTCTGTTCCTTGAGCATGATGGCCGTCCACAACCCGGTATAACCGCCACCGACTATGCAGACATCGGCGCGGGTGTTCTGCCGCAACGGCGGGCAGGGCGTGTCGGACTGGTTTTTCAGGGCCTGGTCGAGCCAGTAGGGGCGCATGGGGTCATCTCCGTGGGATCGATTCGGGGCAGGGGTCAGGCAACTTGCGAAAACCATGCTTGCAGTTCATCGTCTATAAATAAAATCGATTTATCGTATGCATGAATAAGCTCAACCTATGCAAAGGCTTCCCCGATGACTATTTCCCATACCCAGCTCAAGGCGTTCCACGCCGTGGCCATGAATGGCAGCTTCACGCGCGCGGCCGAGCAGCTCTGCCTGTCTCAACCGGCGGTGTCCGATCAGGTTCGCAAGCTCGAGGACTACTACGGGGTGATGGTGTTCTACCGCGACAAGCGTCTGGTGCGCCTGACTGAAGTGGGTGAGCGGCTGTTCGGCCTGACCCGGCGCCTGTTCGATATCAGTGTCGATGCCCACGACATGCTGATGGACTACCGCACCCTGTCGACTGGCACCTTGAACCTTGCCGTGGATGCGCCAGTGCATGTGCTGCCCTATGTCGCGCGCTTCTGCGCTCGATACCCGGGTATCGATGTGAAGGTTGAAACGGCCAATACCGATGAAGTCCTGCAGCGGTTGTTCGGGCACCAGGCTGACATTGCCCTGCTGGGGCGCAATATCGAAGATGACCGATTGCTGAAGCTGCATCTACGCAGTGACCCGATGCTCGCCTTCGTCGCCCATGACCACCCTTGGGCGCAACGAACCTCCATCTGCCTGGCCGATCTGGACAACACGCCTCTGGTCTTGCGCGAGAAGGGCTCGGTTACGCGGCTATCCCTGGAAGAGGAAATGGCAGCGGCGGGCTTGAGCATTCGCAAGGCCATCGAGGTGGAAGGGCGTGAAGCGGCGCGCGAGGCCGTCGCGATCGGTATGGGGGTCGGGGTTGTCTCCGCGGCCGAGCTTGGCGCTGATTCGCGGCTCTGCGGATTGCCGATCATCGATAGTCGGCAGCGCTTCACCGAAACATTGGTTTGCCTGCGCGCACAGAGTTCCCGACGCATCCTGACGACCTTTTTCGACATGGTTCGAGAGTCGGTGGCCGAGTGATTTGAGCCCAGGCAGGCGTTCGTCCGATGTGGACGCGAGGCTGCGACGAAGCCGATTGTCTGGGCGCTGACGCCATCATGAAGCGAGGCCTTCAGCTCTGCGCGTTGAGAAACAGCGAGAACAGCTCGGACTGGGATTTGATCCCGAGCTTGCTGTACATGTGCTTGCGGTGGACCTTCACCGTCTCGGCGGAAATCGCCAGCTTGCGCGCGATCTCCTTGTTCGAGCAGCCGCTGAGCATCAGCCGGCCGACTTCGAGTTCGCGGGCGGACAGCGGTGTGTCCAACTGCTGGTCAGTGGCGTCGAGCCAGTTCTGCCAGCGTGGCGTCGGCGCAGGGGCCTGCTCCAGCACCTCCCGCTCGAATGCCATGCGCTGGCGCATCAGGGCGGCGACCCAAGGCTGGACGAGTGTGAGCAGGGCAGTTTGCTCCGGACTGAAGGGGGCCTCGCTGCCCAGTGACAGGCTGAGGGTGCGTTCCGGGTCGAGCTGGACGTTGATATGGACTTCGTCGGCAACGATATTGAGGCGGAAGTAGCGTTGGTAATAGTCGGTCTGCTCGAAGCACTCCGGTGCCACGTCCGCTAGCCAGAACACACCGTTCTGCGGCGCTTCCCGGTTGGCCAGGTAAAACGGATCGAGCAGATACAGGCCTTTGAGGTAGTCCTGAAAGAGCGGATCCGGCCCGCCATCCTTGCCTGGGCATTCGGCGAGTACCTGCGGACGGCCATTGCTGAAAATCAGCACGACCCAGCTGTCCACCGGAATGTATCGGTCCAGCAGGCGCACCAGGGCCAGCCAGAAACCAGGCCGGTCCAGTGCCTCGATCAGCTTGCCAATCGCCTGGTGCCAGGCCATGTCCTGCAACGTAATGCTCACGTGTCTACCCATACGGGGTTACCCCATCGATGTGATTACTTTCCGTTTTACGGCTCTCCATACTTCATCCAGCCCTGGCGGGTGCTGTTCAGTATGGCGATTGCGAGCCCACAACATGCGAAAGGATCACCGATGAAGATTGAACTCGTACAACTTACCGGTCGCGATGGCGATACCGCTTATAACCTGAAGCGTACCTTGCAGGCCATCGCTACCTGCGCAGCGGATACCGATCTGCTGATATTTCCAGAGACCCAATTGATGGGGTTCGCCAGCGCGCAACAGCTCGCCGAAGTCGCCGAGCCCCTGGACGGGCCGAGTGTGCAGGCCGTGCAGTGCGCCGCCCGGGAACGGAACGTCGCGGTGGTGGTTGGCATGGCCGAGAACGACGACGGCATCTTCTACAACACCTCCCTGCTGATCACCCCACAAGGGATCGCCTTGCACTATCGCAAGACTCACCTCTGGCCGTCGGAGCGCGGCCTGTTCCAACCGGGCGACCGCTATGCCACTGCGCTCTGGAAGGGCGTCCGGGTCGGCCTCCTGATTTGCTACGACATCGAGTTGCCGGAAAGTGCTCGAGCCCTCGGCCAGCTCGGCGCCGAGCTGATCCTGGTCACTAACGGCAATATGGATCCCTACGGTCCTGTCCACCGGACCGCGATCATGGCTCGCGCTCAGGAAAACCAGGCATTCGCGGTGATGGTGAATCGAGTCGGCGACGGCGATGAAGGCCTGGTGTTTGCCGGTGGGAGTGCAGCGATCGATCCCTTCGGGCGGACGTTATTCGAAGCGGGGCGCACGGAGTGTCGGCAGGTGGTTGAGCTGGATCTCGACTTGCTGCGCACCGTCCGCCGCGACTACGACTACCTCAGTGATCGCCGCCTGCTCCTGATCGGCGAGCAGATCGAGCACAGTGATGGTCGACGCGAACTACTGATCCCCTGAACCAGGCGCGAGGGGTGTGCCCCGCCGTTTTGATTCGATGTTGACCCAACCACAACAATAATTCACACACTAGCAGGAGCAGCGCGCGTGTCCCTGGACCCGACGCCAATGCTCTGGAGCATCCCGATGAAAGCGACTCGCTACATGCCATTCGTCCTGGCCACGCTGTTCAGTGTCGGCCTGGCCTGCGCCCAGGCCGACGAGCCTGCCAAATCCAGCGTGCACATCTACAACTGGTATGACTACATAGCCCCGAACACGATGAAAGACTTCGAAAAGGAAGCGGGCATCAGCGCTGTGTACGATGTGTTCGACAACAGCGACGTCATGCAAAGCAAGCTGATGGCCGGCCGCAGCGGCTATGACGTAGTGGTTGCCAGTGGTGACCTGCTGCCGAACCTGATCAAGGCGGGCGTGCTGAAAAAACTGGATCGCTCGAAGCTGCCCAACTGGTCCCACCTCGACCCCGACATCCTCGCCAAGTTGCAGAGCAACGATCCCGGAAACGAATATGCGGCTCCTTATCTGTGGGGGACCACGGGCATCGGCTATGACGCGGACAAGGTTAGATCGATACTCGGCCCGGATGCGCCCGTCAATTCCTGGGACCTGATTTTCAAGGAAGAAAACCTGGCCAAACTGAGTCAATGCGGTGTGGCCATGCTGGATGCCCCCAGCGAGGTCATTCCCATCGCGTTGCACTACCTGGGGCTGCCTTATAACAGCCAGAACCCCGAGGATTACAAAAAAGCCCAGGCACTGCTGCTGAAGCTGCGCCCCCATATCGTCTACTTCGATTCTTCCAAGTTCATCTCCGATCTGGCCAACGGCAACATCTGCGTCGTGCTGGGCTGGGCCGGTGGTGTCGCCGATGCGCAAAAGGCCTCTGAGCTGGCTGGCAACCAACGCAAACTCGTCTACAGCATTCCCCGCGAAGGCGCCCCGGTGTGGGTGGAGAGCCTGGTGCAGCTCAACGATGCGCCGAACCCGGAGCAAGGGTTGGCGTTCATCAACTATATGTTGCGCCCCGAAGTCATCGCTGAATCCTCCAACTACCTGAGCTATCCGAACGCCAACAAGGATGCCACCGCGCTTGTCGAGCAGAAAATCCGCGACAACCCCGGTGTGTATCCGTCCAGACAAGTGTTGGACACGTTGTTTCCGCTGGAACCACTGCCGCTGAAGATGGAACGCGTGCGCACCCGTGCCTGGAACACAGTCAAGACCGGCGCTTGATGGACAGACTCGGCCCTGCTGCTGACTGGCCAAACCCCTTCATGAAGCACATCAAACAAAAGAGAGAAATCATGAAAGTGACGATAAAACCACGTGCCCGTGACCTGAACATTCGGTTCGGCCAACTGCACCCCGGTCCCCTCAATGCCATCACCGATGTGCCCGGCGTACGCGTCGGCCACAGCAATGTGCGAGGACGCACCGCCAACGGCCGCGACATTTTGACCGGTGTCACTGTTATCGAACCGCGAGCAGGCTCCACCAGCCAGCAACCGTGCTTTGCCGGCGTCCATGTGCTGAACGGCAACGGCGACGCCACAGGTCTGGAGTGGATTCGCGAGGCCGGCCTGTTGACCAGTCCCATCGCCTTCACCAACACCCACAGCCTGGGCGTGGTGCGCGATGCGCTGATTGTGCTGGACCGGGAGCAACAGCCGGATGACGGGCGCCTCTACTGGAACATGCCGGTGGTGCTTGAGACTTTCGACGGCCTGCTCAACGACATCAACGGCTTCCATGTGAAACCTGAACACGTCGCCGAAGCCTTGGGTGCCGCAGCGGGCGGGGCGGTGACCGAGGGGGCGGTCGGCGGCGGCAGCGGCATGATCTGTCATGAATTCAAGGGCGGCATCGGCACCGCTTCACGGCGTCTGAGCAGTGCCCAGGGCGGCTGGACCGTTGGCGCCATCGTCCAGGCCAACCACGGCATCCGTAATGAACTGCGCGTCGACGGCTACCCGGTCGGGCGCTACATGGAACAGGCCGACTCGCCGTTCCTCAAGGCGTCCTTGCCGCACCCGGGCATGGGTTCGATCGTCGTTTGCCTGGCCACGGATGCGCCGTTGCTGCCCCATCAATGCACCCGTCTCGCCCAGCGCGCCAGCCTGGGCCTGGCCCGCACCGGCGGCGGCAATGAAGACCATAGCGGTGACATCTTCATCGCCTTCGCCACCGGCAACGACATGCCGCCGGCCGCTTATGAAAGCAAGCGCGCGCCGACGACCGAAAACCTGAGCATGGTCAACAACGACCACATCAGCGAGTTGTTCCTGGCCGCCACCGAAGCGGTGGAAGAAGCCATCATCAATGCCTTGCTGGCCGCCGACACCGCCGAAGGCAACGGCCATGCCGTGCCGGGCCTGGATGCAGAGACGCTGCTCAAGGCCTTGCATCAGGCCGGCTGGCCGGGAGCGGCGAATGTCTGACTGATCGAGGGGTATCGGGAAAATAACTTTCAGAAGGGGGTTGACCCGGTATTTTAATACTGTACTATTCGCCTCCCGCTAACGAGTGATCGGAGGCGCAAGTGGTTGAAGTTTAAAGAGAAAATCTTAAAAGCTTCTTAAATAACCGCTTGACAGCAGCAGAGGAAAGCGTAGAATGCGCGCCTCGGTTGAGACGAAAGATCTTAACCAACCGCTCTTTAACAACTGAATCAAGCAATTCGTGTGGGTGCTTGTGGAGTCAGACTGATAGTCAACAAGATTATCAGCATCACAAGTTACTCCGCGAGAAATCAAAGATGTAACCAACGATTGCTGAGCCAAGTTTAGGGTTTCTTAAAAACCCAAAGATGTTTGAACTGAAGAGTTTGATCATGGCTCAGATTGAACGCTGGCGGCAGGCCTAACACATGCAAGTCGAGCGGCAGCACGGGTACTTGTACCTGGTGGCGAGCGGCGGACGGGTGAGTAATGCCTAGGAATCTGCCTGGTAGTGGGGGATAACGCTCGGAAACGGACGCTAATACCGCATACGTCCTACGGGAGAAAGCAGGGGACCTTCGGGCCTTGCGCTATCAGATGAGCCTAGGTCGGATTAGCTAGTTGGTGAGGTAATGGCTCACCAAGGCGACGATCCGTAACTGGTCTGAGAGGATGATCAGTCACACTGGAACTGAGACACGGTCCAGACTCCTACGGGAGGCAGCAGTGGGGAATATTGGACAATGGGCGAAAGCCTGATCCAGCCATGCCGCGTGTGTGAAGAAGGTCTTCGGATTGTAAAGCACTTTAAGTTGGGAGGAAGGGCAGTTACCTAATACGTATCTGTTTTGACGTTACCGACAGAATAAGCACCGGCTAACTCTGTGCCAGCAGCCGCGGTAATACAGAGGGTGCAAGCGTTAATCGGAATTACTGGGCGTAAAGCGCGCGTAGGTGGTTTGTTAAGTTGGATGTGAAATCCCCGGGCTCAACCTGGGAACTGCATTCAAAACTGACAAGCTAGAGTATGGTAGAGGGTGGTGGAATTTCCTGTGTAGCGGTGAAATGCGTAGATATAGGAAGGAACACCAGTGGCGAAGGCGACCACCTGGACTGATACTGACACTGAGGTGCGAAAGCGTGGGGAGCAAACAGGATTAGATACCCTGGTAGTCCACGCCGTAAACGATGTCAACTAGCCGTTGGGAGCCTTGAGCTCTTAGTGGCGCAGCTAACGCATTAAGTTGACCGCCTGGGGAGTACGGCCGCAAGGTTAAAACTCAAATGAATTGACGGGGGCCCGCACAAGCGGTGGAGCATGTGGTTTAATTCGAAGCAACGCGAAGAACCTTACCAGGCCTTGACATCCAATGAACTTTCCAGAGATGGATTGGTGCCTTCGGGAACATTGAGACAGGTGCTGCATGGCTGTCGTCAGCTCGTGTCGTGAGATGTTGGGTTAAGTCCCGTAACGAGCGCAACCCTTGTCCTTAGTTACCAGCACGTAATGGTGGGCACTCTAAGGAGACTGCCGGTGACAAACCGGAGGAAGGTGGGGATGACGTCAAGTCATCATGGCCCTTACGGCCTGGGCTACACACGTGCTACAATGGTCGGTACAGAGGGTTGCCAAGCCGCGAGGTGGAGCTAATCCCAGAAAACCGATCGTAGTCCGGATCGCAGTCTGCAACTCGACTGCGTGAAGTCGGAATCGCTAGTAATCGCGAATCAGAATGTCGCGGTGAATACGTTCCCGGGCCTTGTACACACCGCCCGTCACACCATGGGAGTGGGTTGCACCAGAAGTAGCTAGTCTAACCTTCGGGAGGACGGTTACCACGGTGTGATTCATGACTGGGGTGAAGTCGTAACAAGGTAGCCGTAGGGGAACCTGCGGCTGGATCACCTCCTTAATCGACGACATCAGCTGCTCCATAAGTTCCCACACGAATTGCTTGATTCACTGTAGAGGCGAGAGGCATCCATAAGGTTGTCTTCCTCGTTAGAGTTTAAAATGAATATTCGTAGATGAATATTGATTTCTAGTCTTTGATTAGATCGTTCTTTAAAAATTTGGGTATGTGATAGAAAGATAGACTGAACAACACTTTCACTGGTGTTGGATCAGGCTAAGGTAAAATTTGTGAGTAGCTCTTAATTGAGCAATGCATGCGAATTTTCGGCGAATGTCGTCTTCACAGTATAACCAGATTGCTTGGGGTTATATGGTCAAGTGAAGAAGCGCATACGGTGGATGCCTTGGCAGTCAGAGGCGATGAAAGACGTGGTAGCCTGCGAAAAGCTTCGGGGAGTCGGCAAACAGACTTTGATCCGGAGATGTCTGAATGGGGGAACCCACCTAACATAAGTTAGGTATCTTAAGCTGAATACATAGGCTTAAGAAGCGAACCAGGGGAACTGAAACATCTAAGTACCCTGAGGAAAAGAAATCAACCGAGATTCCCTTAGTAGTGGCGAGCGAACGGGGACTAGCCCTTAAGTGGCTTTGAGATTAGCGGAACGCTCTGGAAAGTGCGGCCATAGTGGGTGATAGCCCTGTACGCGAAAATCTCTTAGTCATGAAATCGAGTAGGACGGAGCACGAGAAACTTTGTCTGAATATGGGGGGACCATCCTCCAAGGCTAAATACTACTGACTGACCGATAGTGAACTAGTACCGTGAGGGAAAGGCGAAAAGAACCCCGGAGAGGGGAGTGAAATAGATCCTGAAACCGTATGCGTACAAGCAGTGGGAGCCTACTTTGTTAGGTGACTGCGTACCTTTTGTATAATGGGTCAGCGACTTATTTTCAGTGGCGAGCTTAACCGAATAGGGGAGGCGTAGCGAAAGCGAGTCTTAATAGGGCGTCTAGTCGCTGGGAATAGACCCGAAACCGGGCGATCTATCCATGGGCAGGTTGAAGGTTGGGTAACACTAACTGGAGGACCGAACCGACTACCGTTGAAAAGTTAGCGGATGACCTGTGGATCGGAGTGAAAGGCTAATCAAGCTCGGAGATAGCTGGTTCTCCTCGAAAGCTATTTAGGTAGCGCCTCATGTATCACTGTAGGGGGTAGAGCACTGTTTCGGCTAGGGGGTCATCCCGACTTACCAAACCGATGCAAACTCCGAATACCTACAAGTGCCGAGCATGGGAGACACACGGCGGGTGCTAACGTCCGTCGTGAAAAGGGAAACAACCCAGACCGTCAGCTAAGGTCCCAAAGTTATGGTTAAGTGGGAAACGATGTGGGAAGGCTTAGACAGCTAGGAGGTTGGCTTAGAAGCAGCCACCCTTTAAAGAAAGCGTAATAGCTCACTAGTCGAGTCGGCCTGCGCGGAAGATGTAACGGGGCTCAAACCATACACCGAAGCTACGGGTATCACTTAGGTGATGCGGTAGAGGAGCGTTCTGTAAGCCTGTGAAGGTGAGTTGAGAAGCTTGCTGGAGGTATCAGAAGTGCGAATGCTGACATGAGTAACGACAATGGGTGTGAAAAACACCCACGCCGAAAGACCAAGGTTTCCTGCGCAACGTTAATCGACGCAGGGTTAGTCGGTCCCTAAGGCGAGGCTGAAAAGCGTAGTCGATGGAAAACAGGTTAATATTCCTGTACTTCTGGTTATTGCGATGGAGGGACGGAGAAGGCTAGGCCAGCTTGGCGTTGGTTGTCCAAGTTTAAGGTGGTAGGCTGGAATCTTAGGTAAATCCGGGATTCTAAGGCCGAGAGCTGATGACGAGTGTTCTTTTAGAACACGAAGTGGTTGATGCCATGCTTCCAAGAAAAGCTTCTAAGCTTCAGGTAACCAGGAACCGTACCCCAAACCGACACAGGTGGTTGGGTAGAGAATACCAAGGCGCTTGAGAGAACTCGGGTGAAGGAACTAGGCAAAATGGCACCGTAACTTCGGGAGAAGGTGCGCCGGTGAGGGTGAAGCATTTACTGCGTAAGCCCATGCCGGTCGAAGATACCAGGCCGCTGCGACTGTTTATTAAAAACACAGCACTCTGCAAACACGAAAGTGGACGTATAGGGTGTGACGCCTGCCCGGTGCCGGAAGGTTAATTGATGGGGTTAGCTAACGCGAAGCTCTTGATCGAAGCCCCGGTAAACGGCGGCCGTAACTATAACGGTCCTAAGGTAGCGAAATTCCTTGTCGGGTAAGTTCCGACCTGCACGAATGGCGTAACGATGGCGGCGCTGTCTCCACCCGAGACTCAGTGAAATTGAAATCGCTGTGAAGATGCAGTGTATCCGCGGCTAGACGGAAAGACCCCGTGAACCTTTACTATAGCTTTGCACTGGACTTTGAATTTGCTTGTGTAGGATAGGTGGGAGGCTTTGAAGCGTGGACGCCAGTTCGCGTGGAGCCAACCTTGAAATACCACCCTGGCAACTTTGAGGTTCTAACTCAGGTCCGTTATCCGGATCGAGGACAGTGTATGGTGGGTAGTTTGACTGGGGCGGTCTCCTCCTAAAGAGTAACGGAGGAGTACGAAGGTGCGCTCAGACCGGTCGGAAATCGGTCGTAGAGTATAAAGGCAAAAGCGCGCTTGACTGCGAGACAGACACGTCGAGCAGGTACGAAAGTAGGTCTTAGTGATCCGGTGGTTCTGTATGGAAGGGCCATCGCTCAACGGATAAAAGGTACTCCGGGGATAACAGGCTGATACCGCCCAAGAGTTCATATCGACGGCGGTGTTTGGCACCTCGATGTCGGCTCATCACATCCTGGGGCTGAAGCCGGTCCCAAGGGTATGGCTGTTCGCCATTTAAAGTGGTACGCGAGCTGGGTTTAGAACGTCGTGAGACAGTTCGGTCCCTATCTGCCGTGGACGTTTGAGATTTGAGAGGGGCTGCTCCTAGTACGAGAGGACCGGAGTGGACGAACCTCTGGTGTTCCGGTTGTCACGCCAGTGGCATTGCCGGGTAGCTATGTTCGGAATAGATAACCGCTGAAAGCATCTAAGCGGGAAACTAGCCTCAAGATGAGATCTCACTGGGACCTTGAGTCCCCTGAAGGGCCGTCGAAGACTACGACGTTGATAGGTTGGGTGTGTAAGCGCTGTGAGGCGTTGAGCTAACCAATACTAATTGCCCGTGAGGCTTGACCATATAACACCCAAGCAATTTGCTTGCTCGTAAGAGCACCAGATTGCGGTGTGTGAAGACGCAATGAACCGAAAGTTCGCCAGCAACACACAAATCTATTACATACCCAATTTGCTGAAGCGAGGCCATCAGGTCACGACTCAGTACCCGAATTTCTTGACGACCATAGAGCATTGGAACCACCTGATCCCATCCCGAACTCAGCAGTGAAACGATGCATCGCCGATGGTAGTGTGGGGTTTCCCCATGTGAGAGTAGGTCATCGTCAAGATTGAATTCCGAAACCCCTATCTGCGTATGCAGGTAGGGGTTTTGTTTTGCCTGGAATAAAGCGAAATCCTGTAGGAGTTCCGGCACGTAGTCCACCGTCAAGGCCCGGCTTCGGAGTGCCATCTATGCGCCCAGCTTGGCCCAGAACTCTTCAGCGGCTGGACTGATGGGTGCGGTTGGACGCGTGAGGTGGATGTCCAGGGGGATATCCCAACTTTCGTCAAGCGCTCGTACCAAACGGCCATCCGCTATTTCCTGTTCCGTCAGGCTACTGGGTAACCACGCCACACCTTTGCTTTCCAATGCCATGGACATCAGCACCGCAGCGAGGTGGCTACTGAAAAGCGGCTTGAGATGAAGAAAATCTTCCTTGCCGTGCAAGCGGTGAGCGACGATGCGCCCAAGCCCGGATTCTTGTGTATACGCCAGGTACGGCAGAGTTGCTGGTGATGTCCCGAAATGGGCAGAAGCACTCGCCAGCGGCACGAGGACATCCTCGCCAACCTTCTTGCTGATGAACTGATCAGCGGCCAACAAAGGTGGGACATCGGGGTGGCGATGAGAAAGCAGGAACTGAACCTGGCCGTGAATCAGCATCTGCTCACAAATAGCCATGCTATCTGAATGCAGGCGTACGGCCTCGATAGGTGCGCCACTTTCCGCTCTTCTTAACCATTTGGGAAAAAATGTGAATGATAAGGAATGGGTCGCGGAGAATTGCAGCGTCCTGGCGGCCGTTCCCGCAACTTCCTGAGCTTCACTGCGCATCCTGTACAAGCGCCGGGCAGTCTCTTGGGCGCTGGGCAAAATCTGCTTTCCAGCGGCTGTAAGCGTGGCCCCCTGAGGCGTACGGACGAACAGCTCGACCCCCATCCAGTTCTCAAGCGAACGGACCCTTCGACTGAAGGCCGGCTGAGTGATATGACGCGCTTCAGCGGCACGAACAAAGCTGCCGTATTCCGCCAGCGCTGAAAAATCTTCGAGCCAAACGAGTTCCAAGGGCAATGCCTCCTGTGCATAGGGCGCCGCATTAATAGCATTGGGCCGCGGTCATCGCAAAGCATAACGTGGGGCCACCTACAACAAGAGGAACCCGTCATGCGTATCGTCGACATCCGAGAAAAAACTGTTTCCATAGCCTCCCCGATCGCCAATGCCTACATCGACTTTTCGAAAATGACCTGCTCGGTCGTCGCCGTCATCACGGATGTCATTCGCGATGGTAAACCTGTCATCGGTTATGGTTTCAACTCTAACGGTCGTTACGGTCAAGGCGCGCTGATGCGTGATCGCTTCCTGGCTCGAGTCCTGGAAGCTGACCCTGAATCCCTGATCGATAAAGAGCGCAACAACCTGGACCCGTTCGCCATCTGGAAGACCCTGATGACTAACGAAAAGCCCGGCGGCCATGGCGAGCGCTCGGTTGCTGTCGGCACTATCGATATGGCCGTATGGGATGCCGTGGCCAAGATCGAAGGCAAGCCTCTGTATCGCCTGCTGGCCGACCGTTACCGTGACGGCGTGGCCGACGACAAGGTCTGGGTCTACGCGGCAGGTGGTTACTACTATCCAGGTAAAGACCAGACCAAACTCAAAGCTGAAATGCAGAGCTATCTGGACCGCGGCTACGACGTGGTCAAAATGAAGATCGGTGCAGTACCGTTGGACGAAGACATTCGTCGTATCGAGGCGGTATTGGAGGTTGTAGGCGACGGTCGTCGCCTGGCAGTGGACGCCAACGGTCGCTTCGACCTGAAAACGGGTATTGCCTACGCCGAAGCCATCAAGAAGTACAACCTCTTCTGGTACGAAGAAGTTGGCGATCCGCTGGACTACGCACTGCAGGCGGAGTTGGCAAATCACTATGAACTGCCCATGGCCACGGGTGAAAACCTGTTCTCCCACCAGGATGCTCGTAACCTGCTGCGCCACGGTGGCATGCGTCCTGATCGCGACTTTGTCCAGTTCGACTGCGCATTGTCCTACGGTCTGGTCGAGTACATGCGCACCCTGGACGTCATGAAAGAAATGGGTTGGTCTTCCCGCCGCGTGGTGCCCCACGGTGGTCACCAGATGTCCCTGAACATCGCAGCGGGCCTGCACCTGGGCGGTAACGAATCCTACCCGGATGTATTCCAGCCCTTCGGCGGCTTCGCTGACGGCATCCAGGTAGAGCACGGTTACGTCGGATTGCCGGATATTCCTGGCGTCGGTTTCGAAGCCAAGTCTGCCTTGTACGCCGTTATGCGTGAGCTGGGCGAAGGCTGATAGCCCTCGAACGGCGGCCTCTTGCAGGAGGCCGCCGTTATCAGGCGTCACTCACTGACGCCACGCCACACGCCCATCACAAAAATAAAATGAGGTGCTCCCGTGGAAATCTCCAAGTCCCGCTGGTACAGCCAGCTGTATGTGCAGGTGCTGATCGGTATCGTCATCGGTGCAGCAATTGGTCACTTTGAACCGCAATTCGGAGCCAAGCTCCAACCTTTTGCGGATGGCTTTATCAAACTCATCAAAATGCTGTTGGCGCCTATTATTTTCGGTACCGTCGTCGTTGGTATCGCTAAGATGGGCAGCATCAAGGAAGTCGGGCGGATCGGTGTCAAAGCGCTGCTCTACTTTGAAATCCTTTCAACCATCGCGCTGGTCATTGGCCTTATTGTGGTCAATATCGCAAAGCCAGGCGCTGGTATGAATATCAACGCTACCACGCTTGATGCCAGCGCTATCACCAAGTACAGCCAAGCCGCCACTGAGCAGGGCGGAACAATCGATTTCTTTCTCAACATAATCCCGAGTACCTTCATTGGCGCATTCTCGAATGGCGTCATGCTTCAGGTCATCTTGATTTCGGTTTTGATGGGCGTTGCCCTCGTTCAAATGGGCGAAACCAGCAAGCCGCTGATCAATACCATCGACCTGTTTCTGCAAGGGCTGTTCAAGATCGTGGCAATGGTTATGCGTCTGGCTCCGATTGGTGCCGGTGCCGGGATGGCGTTCACGATCGGCAAGTACGGAATTGGTACCTTGCTGTCACTCGGCCAGTTGCTGGTCGCGCTCTACATCACGACCTTGATTTTCATCGTGGTAGTGCTGGGTACGGTTGCTAGATGGTCGGGCATGCCGCTTATGCAATTTCTTCGTTATTTCAAAGATGAAATTCTCATCACGCTTGGCACCTGCTCAACCGAAGCCGTGCTTCCGCGAATGATGGTGAAACTTGAAAAGCTGGGCTGCAAGAAGTCAGTGGTGGGCATGGTGCTACCCACTGGATATGCCTTCAACGCGGATGGCACCTGCATTTACCTCACCATGGCGGCGATTTTTATCGCACAGGCAACCAATACGCCACTGACGTTTATGGATCAGATGATTCTGTTGGGCGTCTTCCTGCTGACCTCAAAAGGCTCCGCTGGCGTGGCGGGTGCCGGGTTCATAACCCTTGCGGCAACGCTTACAACCATCCACTCCATTCCGTTGGTAGGCCTTGTCCTGCTGTTGGGCATCGACCGTTTCCTCAATGAAGCACGCGCCGTGACCAACCTGATTGGTAATGGTATCGGCACCATCGCAATTGCCAAGTGGGACAATTCCTTCGACGTTGAAACCTGCGAGCGTGAGATTGCCGCAATGAAACACGAAAAGGCGTCGCGCAAAGCGTTACTGGCGCAAAAGTAAGTAGTGCACTTTACCCGACGCTTGCGTCGGGTTTTTTTGAAGAGTGATTTAAAACAACGAAAACGAGTAACTGGCGATCAAGCGGTTTTCATCTATGTCACGGCCATCATCGCTGCGGTAGGTTGCGTTGCGCCAGCGGACAGAGAACCCTTTCAGGACGTCCTGGAAAGCGTAGGTCACATCGATGTCGCGTTCCCATTCCTTTTCGGCGCCCGGCTTGTCCAGCCCTGTCCCGCGTATGTAGGCCGTGAAAAAGGTCAGGCCAGGAATGCCCATCGGCGCGAAGTTGTAACCGTAGCGCAGCTGCCAACTGCGTTCGCCAGCGCTGCCGAAGTCATGGTATTGCACATAGTTGGGTAAGTAGGGGTTGTTGATATAAGGGAAACCGGTGGCGCCCTTCATGACTTGATAGGTTGCCAGCACGCTGTGGCCGCTATCGAGGTTGTAGCCCACTGCGGCAGAGTAGGCCCGGTTATCCACCTTGCCAGCTTTTGCGGCACCGATATCGCGGCTGGAGAAGGCGCGTACATCGGTGGTCATTGTGCCGTTACCGACGCGTGTGGTGTGAATCAGGCCGAAGAACTGCTGACGATACACATCGTCCAGTGCGCCGAAGTAATAGCTACCGGTCAGTGTCGGCGCGAGTTGATAGCTGCCGCCGCCATAACGGAAGTGGTCACCGACGCCGGTGGCTCGATATCGTCCGTCCTTGGCCGCGATGCCGATGTCCCGTTTATCGGTAGAGTCCGGGGTGACGGTTTTATCGAACTGAGCGAAGTTCACCGTCAGATGTTCGATTTCGCCGGAGCTGACCTGAGTACCCTGGAAAGTCTGGGGAAACAGCCGACTGCCGTTGAATTGCAGGACGGGCACTTTGGGTAGCGCAATGCCGTAGTTCAGGGTGGTTTTGGAAAACCTGGCCTTGGCTGCCAGTCCGCCTTTGGAATATTCATCAGCGGCTTCACCGGATGCGCGCCGGGGCAACAGGCCGCTGCCAGTGCGATCAGGGCTGGAGTCCAATTGATAACCGGCGAAACCCAGCGCATTCATCCCGAATCCAACGGAGCCTTGGGTGAAACCGGACTCGTAATTGAGCAGAAACCCTTGTGCCCATTCCTCCCGTTTTGAGGCGCCGACGCCATCTCGAAAGTCGCCGTTGTAGTAAAAATTACGGGCTTCGAGGCTCGCCTTGCTGTCCTCGATAAAGCCGGCGGCCATCGAGGAAATGCTCCAGCAGACACCCGGTACAAGCATGGCGATAGACAGGGTACGGTTCATTTTTATTATTTTCCCGACGCGACGAGTCGCTGTTCGGCACTGGACCGAACAGGCACTCGATTGGAGGTTGTTAGGGGGAGGGTGTTAAGCCTTGCAGCCCAGTTCTTGAGCCAGTTTTTTGCGGTCCAGCTCTTTTTCCCAGGCGGAAACCACCAAGGTCGCTACACCGTTGCCCACCAGGTTGGTCATGGCCAGCCCTGTGCCCATGAAGCGGTGGATGCCGAGGATCAACACCATGCCGGCGACAGGTACGATCGGTACCACCATCAAGGTGCTGGTCAACATCACGAACGCCGCGCCGGACACTCCGCTGGCACCTTTGGACGTCAGCATCGCCACGACCACCAGGGTCAATTGCTGTGACAGGGTCAAGTCGATGTTCAACGCTTGGGCAATGAACAACACTGCCATCGTCAGGTAGATGTTGGTGCCGTCCAGATTGAAGGAGTAGCCGGTCGGGATCACCAGGCCCACGACGGGTTTGGAACAGCCCAGGCGTTCCATCTTGTCCATGATTTGCGGCAGCACCACTTCCGAGGAACTGGTGCCCAGTACCACCAACAGTTCTTCTTTGATATAGGCGAGGAAGCGCAGGATGCTGAAGCCGCACACCCGTGCGACCCCGCCGAGGATGACAACCACAAAGAAGATGCACAGCAGGTAGAAACTGCCGATCAATTTAAGCAGCGGCAGCAGCGATTCGACCCCGTAAGTGCCGACGGTGAACGCTATGGCACCGAAGGCGCCAATGGCCGACAGCTTGGCGATAATGTGGACGATGCGGAAGAACACGCCCGAAAGGCCCTCGATGATGTCGTACACCGGCTTGCCTTTCTCACCCATGGCCGACAGCGCACAACCGAACAGCACCGATACCAGCAAGATGCACAGCACGTTGCCCTCGGTGAACGCCTGGGTGAAGGTGCTGGGGATGATGCCCATGAGGAAATCAACCATGTTCAGGTGCTGGGCTTTTTCCGCGAAGCCGGTCACCGCCTTGGCATCGAGCGTATTGACGTCAACGTTGAACCCACCGCCGGGATTGAACAGATGGCCGCCGATCAACCCGATCAATAGCGAGACCGTCGAAATGATTTCGAAGTACAACAATGCCTTGCCGCCGACACGGCCGACCTTTTTCAAATCCCGCATGCCGGCGATGCCGGTCACTACCGTACAGAAAACGACGGGGCCGATGATCATCTTGATCAACTTGATGAACGCATCGCCCAAGGGTTTGAGGTCAGCGGCGAAATCAGGCCAGAAGTGGCCGACAAGCACACCGACGATGATTCCCAGCAGGACCTGAAAATACATCGCACGGTAAAAGGGTTGTTTGGTTTTCACGTTAGCGCTGGTCGGTGTTTCGACCTGAGCGGGCACAGGAATAGGGTTCATAAGGTTTACTCGCTGCCATCTTATTGTTGGAGGTGTGGCAAGGGAAACTGCTGTCAGCGTCCGTACAATTTCAGCGGGTTGTCGATCATTAGCTTTTGACGCAATACCGGGTCGGTGCAGAAGCGGAACATCAGATCGACCAGACCACCGTCGTCGGGCATGTCTTTGCTGATATTGGGATGTGGCCAATCGGTGCCCCACAGCACGCGATCCGGTGCTGCCTGGATCAGTCGTTCGGCGAAGGGGATGGCGTCATCGAACGGTCGACGACCGCTGGACACCCGCTCGGCCCCGCAGACCTTGACCCAGGCCAGGGGATTTTCCATCAGGTCGAGCAGCGCCAGGAAGGACGATTGTTCGATACCTTCTTCAGCCTTGACCCGACCCATGTGATCGATGATGAACGGCACGGGGATCCGGGCCAGGCGATCGACGTAGGTCAGGATGTCCTGGGCGTCGAGATGCAGCACCACGTGCCAGCCCAGCGGCGCGAGTCGATCGACAGTGCGATCAAACACCTCCAGGTCAGGGGCGCCGCCCAGGTGCGCGACAAAATTGAAGCGAACCCCGCGCACGCCGCCGGCATCCATCGCGGCGAGTTGGGCGTCGCTTTCGCTGCCGTCGACGATGGCCACGCCGCGATATCGTCCTTCGCTACGCGCAATGGCGTCGAGCATGGCGCGGTTATCAGTGCCGTGGCAACTGGCCTGGACGATCACCCCACGGCTGAACCCCAAGTGATCGTGCAACGCACACAGGGTTTCAACAGGCGCGTCGGGCGGGGTGTAGCTGCGGTCGGCGGCGTAAGGGAATCGAGCGGCAGGGCCGAACACGTGGCAGTGTGCGTCCCAGGCACCCACTGGCAGTGCTTGCACGGGTCTGGTGGGATTTGGGTCAGGAGCAAGGCAACTTTTCATCGGGTGTCCTTCATTGATCTGCGTTTGAAAGCGATACCTGATGGTCGTCTTTGCACGCGTGTCGAACAACCGGGTCCAGGTTCTAGCAGCTATGCAGATTTTGCATGCGAGCTTTCACGGTATGCAGATTTCACGGACCATGGCCAATGTCTTCTCAGCCAGACGCGTCAACGGTCGCTGCTCCGATGTCGCAATAAACAGGTGGGTAGGAATGGAGGGCTCGACAATCTGCGCCGCTCTCAAGTCATCGGGCAGACTGTCGCTCCCGGCGAGGGCGGACCGGAACAGGACGCCGTAGCCCATGCCCAGCTTGATCAGCTCCAGGAGCGAGGGAATGCTGTCGATTTCCAGGCACACGTCCAGTGTGATGTCATGACGGGATGCCTGGGTTTCGACCAGCCGACGCAGGGAATGAGGTTCGCTGGGTATGATCAGCGGATAGCGCCCCAGATCGTGCATGGCGACTGTTTCAGGCAGATCTGAACGGGAGGACCCGATCAACATCAATGGCTCGGAATGGATGTGCTCGTAGTGCAATTGTGCGCTGTGGGCCGGGTTGAACAGCAGTGCGAAGTCCAGGCGGCCGAGCAACAGCCATTCGCGCATCGAATGGCTCAATCCCTCCTTGATACCTAACGAGCAACCGGGAAAACGTTCACGGAAGGCCGATACCAGGGCCACAGTGTGGCGTCGGGAAATACTGGGTGGAAGCCCGATCACCACTTTGCCGGACAAGGTGTCGCGTTGCTCGCGCAACTCTTCGCGAGCCACTTGCACCTGGCGCAAGATGCCTTTGCCGTGATCGAACAGCCGCTGGCCAGAAGCGGTCAGCAACACGCCACGGCCATGGCGCAGCAACAGATGCTCCTGTAATTCGACTTCCAGTTGTCGAACCTGGCGGCTGACCACCGACTGGGAGATGTTCAATACCGCGGCCGCTTTGGTAAAACTTCCGAATTCGGCGACCCGTACGAAACATTCGAGTTGTTTTAGGTCCATGAGCCGTTCTCGGGGGAAAAGCTCATGTTAACGCTTTTCCTCCAACACGCTTTCTCGCGAGACGGGGCTGCCATAGAGCGTATCGATCAGGAAAAATACTCCCGGACTTGCCGAAGGCGATCGGTGTGATGGTGCTCGGCGTCATCGTTTCACCTCGTTCTGCCAGACGCTTTGCGCAATAAATACATCGCCGTCGAACAACAACCGGGCCGTGCGCAACAGCCCACAGCCCGCCAGTTGACCGTTTTGCATGCGCAGTTCCACCGTGAACTCTCCAGTCGGATGTTCTACCGATACCTGTACGCGTTCACCGGTCGGCGCTGCCCGCGCCAGTCCGCTGGCGACCGAGCCGGGTACCTGACACGCGGAGGCGACACTCACCGCGCCAAATACCCCGATTGAAGCGTGGCAACGATGGGGGATGAAGGTGCGGCTGCAAATCGCGCCGCCATCGCGAGGGGCGGCAATCAACGACACTTTCGGGACGCTACGCTGGCTGACGTCCCCCAGATTCATCAAGGGCCCCGCTTGCAAGCGGATGGATTCGAGCACGGCCTTGAGTTCGCTGTCGGCATCCAATTGTTCGGGACTTTCGTAGCCGCTACGGCCGACGTCGCTGGCTCGAATCAAAATAACCGGCATGCCGTTATCGATGCAGGTCACGTCAATGCCATCGAAACGATCAATGGTATTTCCCGTCGGCAACAGTGCGCCGCAGCTGGAGCCTGCGATGTCCTCGAATTGAATGATCAGCGGGGCACCCGTCCCGGGAACACCATCGATGCGCGCGTTGCCGGCGTAACTGACCGTGCCATCCGGAGTCGGAACCTCGGCGATGGCGATCTGGCCGGTGTTCTCCATGAAAATCCGCACTGACGTCACTGGCCCCCGAACGCTGACCAGGCCACGTTCGATGGCGAACGGTCCGACCCCTGCCAGGATATTTCCGCAGTTCTGGCCATAATCGACCTGGGCCTGCTCCACCGTCACCTGGGCGAACAGGTAATCGACGTCGGCGTCAGGACGCTCGGAGCGGCGAATGATTCCGACCTTGCTGGTCAACGAGTTCGCGCCGCCGATACCGTCGATCTGTCGTGCATCGGGTGATCCCATGACAGCCAATAACACCTGGTCTCGCAGCAGCCCTTCGGCGGGCAGATCGTGCGCAAGAAAGTACGCGCCTTTGGATGTGCCGCCGCGCATCATCAGGCAAGGAATACGAGTCTGGCTCATACGTTCATCCTGGCAGGTCGTTGAGGCTGTCGTAATAGGTCAAACCGCGGTCGGCGAGTTTCTGACGCATCTCGTAGATATCCAGCCCCAATTCGCCGGCTGCCAGGCGCACACGTTTTTGCTCCTCCAGTCTGGCGCGTTTGCGGCTGGTTTCGACAACCGTCGGCAACTCTTCGCGGCGGACAATCACCACGCCGTCATCGTCCGCGACCACAAGGTCACCGGGCTCGACCCATTGGCCGGCGCAGATGATCGGTATGTTGACCGAGCCCAGCGTTTCCTTGACCGTGCCTTGGGCATGAACCGCCCGCGACCATACCTTGAAGCCCATGTCCCTCAGGATTCGAGTATCGCGCACCCCGGCATCGATGATCAGTGCGCGTACCCCTCGAGCCATCAGCGAGGTGGCGAGCAAGTCGCCGAAGTAGCCGTCCGTGCAGGGCGACGATGTCGCTACCACCAGAATATCGTCGGGTTGGCACTGTTCGACCGCGACATGGAACATCCAGTTGTCCCCTGGCGCAACCAGCACGGTGACTGCCGTTCCACTGATGCTCTGGTTTTGCTGGATCGGGCGAATAGCTGAGTCCAGCAGGCCTTTGCGGCCCTGGGCTTCATGCACGGTGGCGACACCGAATCGATCCAGTTCATCGATCAGTGCGCGGTCGGCTCGGGAAATAGAGCGAACGACGATGCCGGTTTTTCCAATCAGTGCGCTCATCCCAGATTCTCCGTTACCCGTGGAAAGAGACTCTGGTAGCCCTCGGCGTACTCGATGTTGCGGGTGGAGGTGATCCCCACATTGCGTTTGGCCTGTACGCCTCGTTGCAGTGCGACACGGGTGTAGTACTCCCAGAGATGCTCTTGACCGGCCATGCACTGGATGGCGGCATATTTCTTGTCCCAGACCTCAGTGATATCCAGCAGGACATCCGGGCGCCATTCGCATTGCTCGGGTTGATGGGGTTCGAAGCTGTACACCGGTGGGGCACCGATGATTTTCTCGCCCGGCTTGTAACCTTCAGCCTGAGCGATGATGCGCGCCTCCTGGGTCAGGTTCATGGCCAGCGGGTGGTCGTAGTTGTAAGGGTCCTTGATCGAATGGCTGAGGACAAACTCCGGTTGCACCCGGCGGAATACATCGGCCAGACGGAACAACGTCTCTTTATCCGCCCGCATCGGGTAATCGCCGATGTCGAAGAATTCCACAGTGGCGCCGAGGATCTGCGCCGCTGCTTCGGCCTCGCTGCGACGTGCAATCTTGACCTTGTCTTCGGACATCTCGCCCTTGCGCCAGAGCTTGGCCGATTCACCTCTCTCGCCGTAGGACAGGCACACGATGTGCACGGCATAACCCTGGCTTGCATGCAGGGCGATGGCACCGCCGGCACGCCAGACGAAATCGGCGGAATGGGCGCTGACGACCAGTGCGGTTTTTTTTGTATCAGTCATTTGAAGGGCTCTTCTTGCGCTGTTTGGTAGGGCCACATTCGCACCTGGCTGGGGTGATGGATAATGCGTTCAGCTGCAAGAGGTATGCGTTTTGCTTATCGAGGCAAGTTCTGCACGCTGCAGCCGCTGCCCTGGAACCCGATGGATGATTTGAAGCCGAAGGGGGCCTCTGAAGCTGACGTTGAGTCAAGCAGTTGAGTATGTCGCAGTGCAGTTGGCCAGGTAAAAGAGGGGCAGGGGAAATTGGCCATTGACTTAACACCCGTCGCCCGGCTAGTTTTCGGGCATGACTTCCACTGTATTGCGCTGCCAGCCAAGCATTATTACCGCCATTCCTCACTTGGCGGGCTAGCTCACGACTGCAGCACCCAACCCGCCCTCGAGGCGGGTTTTCTTTTTCTGTCTCGGGGCTCTGATCAAGGTCAGGAGACCCTCATGTTCAGTACACCCGCCCAACAAACCCTGCTTGCGCTTTACGTTAAAAAGATCCTCGCCGCGCCGGTCTACGAACTCGCCATACGTACACCGCTGCAACCGGCACCGGCGTTGTCCCTGGCCTTGGGCAATCAGATCCTGCTCAAGCGCGAAGACCTGCAGCCGACCTTCTCCTTCAAGATCCGGGGCGCCTACAACAAACTGGTGAATTTCACCGCTGCGCAGAAGAAGTGCGGCGTGATTACCGCTTCAGCCGGCAATCATGCCCAAGGCGTGGCGCTGGCGGCACGGGAACTCGGGATCGACGCCACCATTGTCATGCCCGCCAACACCCCGGAGTTGAAGGTGCTGGGTGTACGCAGTCGCGGCGCCGAGGCACTGTTGCACGGGGACAGCTTCCCGTTTGCCTTGGCCCATGCGCTGAAACTGGCCGAGCAAACCGGCAAGCACTTCGTTTCGCCCTTCGACGATCAGGATGTCATTGCCGGGCAGGGCACTGTCGCCATGGAAATCCTGCGTCAGCATCAAGGGCCGTTAGACGCAATCTTTGTCCCGGTAGGCGGTGGCGGTTTGATTGCCGGCATTGCCGCGTACGTCAAATACCTGCGGCCAGAGGTGCGCATCATTGGCGTCGAGTCGGAACACTCCGCCTGCTTGCATGCTGCTTTACAGGCCGATGAGCGTGTAGTCCTGCCCAGCGTGGGCACCTTCGCCGATGGCGTAGCGGTCGCGCAGATCGGTGCCCATGGTTTCGAAGTGTGCCGGTTTTGCGTCGATGAGGTGATAACCGTCAGTAACGATGAACTGTGCATCGCAACAAAGAATATCTACGACGACACCCGCTCGATCACCGAGCCTTCCGGCGCATTGGCCGTCGCCGGGATCAAGAAATACGTAGCGCGCACGGGTGTCCGGGGGCAGACGCTGATCGCCATCGATTCCGGTGCCAATATCAATTTCGACACGTTACGGCACGTGGCCGAGCGCGCGGCAGTGGTTTGCGCGGGAGCCGATGAGCCTCTCATCATTGGAGGTGCTTGATTGTTCGATTGAGCCGCGGCTGGTTTCGATATTGGAATGACCATCCGCTGAAATGCGGTCCCCTGAAAAAGGGACCGCTGCACAGCCCGCATGGCTGGCTCGTTCGCCTCAAGTGGGCGGATCGATTTGATCCAGCATTCGGTTCGCCGTGATTTCCGCCAGCATGATGCTGTTGGAAATACCCAGCAGGGCATTGCGCGATCCGCCGTTCAGATGATCCACCAGGTGATGGACCATTACATCGACCGAGGCCAGGGTCTCGACCAGATAAACCGCGAGGGTTTCGGTCGTGGCCTGCGGGTCGACGGTAAACAGGGTGCTGGGTGTGCGCGGCGTGGCTTTGATGTCGGCAGTCGACGGGGAGTGGAAATCGAGGGCGCGTTCGGCATCTTCGTTGAGTGTGTTTGAGTCGGGGCTTTCGTAGGGGGATGCCGGATCGGTGTCCGGGGGATTGGGTGTGACCTTGAACATAAGCTGACTTCCGTGATTGGGTGCCCGCCCTCCTGCTGCTAAACGAGAGGGAGGCAGCTGTACGCAGGTTAGCAGACCGGGGAAGCTAGCAAAGCCGGCGCGCCCGAAGGCGCCCTGCGCACAACCACCATCAAGTGCAGGCATGGGAATGCCTGACTGACAAGAGCTTGTGCACCTTACTTATAACCCCGGGCTGCTAAACCCGATCACTGATGGGCAGTGACGGGAATCAAGTTACCGAGCGGGGCAGGGGCGCACAAGCCGGCGGATTCTGGCGTACCTGTAGGCAACGGCGCAAGGTCTTGTGGCTTTCAGGAAGTAAGTTGTAGGGCGCTTAAACACGTGCCTTCGGTGGATGTTTAAATTGCATGAGCGAACGTTTCTGAATCGTGGATGAATCGCTGACTGCTCTACCTGAGGTTAACCAGATTTGTTGCATCGCACGCGCCAATCCGCAACACTTCGCTCAACAACTGACCCTCACGAGCGGCGTGGTTTGACCATCTGGTTGGAGGGGGAAAAAGCCGGCGCTAGCCGGTTTTTTCGTTTCTGGAATACGAGAAATGCAGGGATCGCCTGCGCACTGGACACGTCGACAAATCAACTCGAGCGAGCTTGCAGCCTGCCAATTGCCCCGAGTCATCTCTGGCAAGCGCCCGACCACCAAGCCGGAGTCATGGTATGGGCAACCAGAGCTGCTGAAAGAAATAAATCTAGACACGCGCGGACCTTGGGTGGATGAGATGCCACTATTCATCTGACCAGCAGTCCAGCTGTAAAGCCCATGAAACAACAGCTTACAGTCGAGAAACTAAATACTGGATATTTAGCAATTCGTACCTACGCTCTTCGCGGGGGATCCAATTTTCAGGACGGTTGGGGGCTCGTCTCAGGGTACTCACGCAAGTGCGCAGGAGCTCGACATGAACCGGACAAAGTTATCAACGGCGTTCGCTGTATCAGTACTGTTGTCTGCAATGGTTTTCCCCGTCCTCTCTCAAGCAGCCGACAAAACAGTCCCCAACATTGTGGTCATCATGGGTGACGATATTGGCTGGTCCAACATCGGTGTCTACAACCAGGGCATGATGGCCGGTCGAACACCCAACCTCGACCAGCTCGCGGCCGAAGGCATGCGTTTCACCGACTACTACGCCGAGGCCAGTTGCACCGCAGGGCGGGCCAACTTCATTACCGGCGAACTGCCGATCCGTACCGGGATGACCACTGTCGGGCAGGCCGGTTCTCCCATTGGTATTCCCGCCGAAGCGGTCACCATTGCCACCACACTCAAATCCATGGGCTACGCCACCGGCCAGTTCGGCAAGAATCACTTGGGCGACTTGAATCAGTTCCTGCCGACCGTGCATGGTTTCGACGAGTTCTTCGGTTATCTCTATCACCTCGACGCCATGGAAGATCCAGCGCACCCCAATTATCCGAAGGAACTTCTGGATACCGTCGGCCCCCGGAACATGGTCCACAGCTGGGCCACGACGACGGACGATACGACCGTGATGCCGCGCTGGGGCAAGGTCGGCAAACAGAAAATCGAAGACGCCGGAACGCTCTATCCGGAGCGGATGAAGACCGTCGACGACGAGATTCGCGACAAAGCTTTCACCTTCATCGACAAGGCCAAGCAGGACAACAAACCGTTCTTCCTGTGGCTCAATCCGACCCGCATGCACATCGTCACGCACCTGTCCGACAAGTACGAAGCCATGCGCAACGCGCAAAATGGCTGGTCGGAGCAGGAAGCCGGCATGGCGCAGCTCGACGACATCGTCGGCGACGTGATGGCCAAGCTGAAAAAAGACGGCATGGATGACAACACCATTGTGTTGTTCACCACTGACAATGGCGCGGAAAACTTCACCTGGCCGGATGGCGGCACCACGCCGTTTGCCATGGGTAAAGGCACGGTAATGGAAGGTGGTTTCCGGGTGCCGGCGATCGTTCGTTGGCCGGGCAAAGTACCGGCAAACACGGTGGCCAATGGCATCATGTCCGGAATGGACTGGTTCCCGACCTTCGTCGCGGCGGCCGGCAACCCGAACATCAGCGCCGAACTGCTCAAGGGTAAACAACTTGGCGATACCACTTACAAAGTGCACCTGGACGGCTATGACCAAACACCGATGATCACTGGCAAAGGTCCGTCGAATCGCCATGAGGTCTTCTACTTCGGCGAAAGCACGCTGGGCGCAATCCGTATCGATGACTTCAAGTACCGCTTTATTGACCAGCCTGGTGGCTGGCTAGGGGCAAAAACCACGCTCGACATGCCGATCCTGACCAACCTGCGCCTCGACCCGTTCGAACGCGCCGGATGGCCGGAAAACATGGCGGCCAATGGCTCGCTGGAGTATTTCGAGTGGTTCAAATTCCAGTTCTGGCGATTTGTGTTTGTGCAGCAGCAGGTGGTCAAACTGGCTGAAACAGCGGTTGAGTTCCCGCCCATGCAAAAAGGCGCGAGCTTCAACCTCGAAGCAGTCAAAGCCAGGATCGAAGCGGCCCGGGCGGCCATGGGCAAGTAAGCAGTTGAATTCGCGGGTGGCTAGCGCTCGCCACCCGCATTCATGACGGACATTTGCTGAGGTGACCCATGCAAATAAAAACATCCGCCCTGTCCGCCATTGCCCTGTGTGCCCTGTGCAGTCAGCACGCTTACTGGAGCATTGGCTTCGGCCAGTACGCTGACTTTGGCCTGGCGGCCAATTACGACAACGACTGGTCCGGGCGATACTTCGCCCAAAACGCCAGCTGGCGCGAACGTGGGGGTGATCTATCCTCGTAGTCGCAAACGATCCAATCTCAGTATTCGCTTGAGGTGAGCGAACAACATTTCGACCTTCTTCCGTTCGTGGCGTGAGCACACGTAATCGGTACCGCGCTTTATTGAGCCGGGCGACGACCAGGCCGGATCGAGAAACGGCCTTACGCAATTTGGCAATTGCCTTCGAACACTACAACGAGCAGCATCCGCACAGCGCTTTGAACTATCGCTCGCCGAGGGAGTTCAGGCGTTTGGCAGTAGCATCAATTTAACGGGGAGTTGGTGTCCGGTTTTGTAGGGGCAAGTCCAATACCGCACAGCATTGCGACACTCGACAAGGTCCACGGTGTAGCGCTGGTGAGGGATATTGTGGGATGGGAAAACACACACATGAACAGTAACCCACATCAGCGGTTCGCTCACTCTTTGGCACGCGCCGCGTTATGCGCTGGTGCGCTCTGCTTAAGCGCGGCAAATGCGCAAGCACGGCCGCCCGACCAGGAAGATTTGCGCTCCTATATGCATGGCATCGAAGCGGTCAAAGGGGCCGACGGCCGTTTTTTGATTTTCATTAGCAGTTCCGGAAATCCACCAAAAGGTGAGGACGAAAACGGCAACTGGCCGCACGACATCTACCTTTCGAAATGGGGAATCAATGATACGCGGATCAGTCCGCCCACACTATTCATCCGAAAGCCGGAAGCGCAAGAACCGGTGTCGGTCGCCCAAACAACTGACGGCAATGTCATGCTTTCATTTGAAGACGGCTGGAATACCAGAAACGAAGTCAATCAACGTTATGGCGTTTACGATGCGAAGCTGCGACCGATCACGCCGTATCCGCGCAACGTTGCGACCGGCGGACATTCCGGCCATGTTGCCGCGGCAGGAAAGCATTTCGTCGTGTTGTATTCCGAGGACTGGGTCAACGGTGGCGGTGTCGATGATCTCGGTACCGGCAATGGTGTATATGCAAAGGTCTTCGATAGTCACGGCCACCTGCTCAGTACGTCCGATGTCGCACCCCAGCGGCGTGAATGGTGGCCGATGATTGCTGGTTCCAGCAATCGCGCGCTACTGGTCTGGCAACAATTCGTACCTGATCAAACCTCTGCAAATTTGAAGATAACGGTACTCGATCCTGAGACCGGGAAACTTTCCGCCCATAAGATCCTGAGATCCGGCTTGAAGTACTACACCTACAAAGCCAAATATATTCCATCGATCGATCGTTTTCTCGTGACCGGTACAACGGTGAACGGTAAAGGTTTTGCGTACTTGATCGACAACGACGGCAACGTCAGCGCGACGTTGGAATGCATGCCGGCAACTGTGAGGGGAGCCGATGTTGTCGCCAGCGAGAATATCGCCTATACGCCTTCGCAAGACAACCGCCTTCTGCACCTTGAGCTCACACCCTCTTCAATCAAGCTGAAAGCTGTGCAGAGCTCGCCGCTGACTTGGTCCTATATCGGGAGCCTCGGATTGATGCGAAATCCCTCTTCAATTCATTGGATATCGCTGACAAAGAATGGAGTCGAGGAAACCGATTTTGATTTGCGCAATGCGGTGCAACCCGATCGATCCGACCTGTGCCTATGATGGTTGCGCCAAGGCGGAAGGGTAGATTTCTGTCATTACCGAAATTTTTTCTGCCGCACCCCACCCTCTATAAGTGGAACAGTCAACTGGGCAAGCGCAGCCTTGGCGCTGTCTTAGTACCCAATCTGGAGGCTTGGATGCATCAAGCTCACCTCCACAGCGAGGATTTCTTGTTCCCGAGCCGTTTGCACGACTCAGACCATCTCTCCACCAGACAGTACGCTCGAATAGTCAAAGCGTGGGTGACCGCCATTGGGCTTGACCCAACCATGTACGGTACTCACACACTACGGCGAACCAAGGCATCGTTGATCTATCGCAGGACAAAGAATCTGAGAGCAGTTCAACTCTTGCTGGGACATACGAAACTTGAAAGCACCGTCAGGTACTTGGGCATCGAGGTCGATGATGCCCTGGAAATGGCAGAGCAGACATAAGTCTGACCATCCACTGCGACGGTCTATGCCAGACCGTCGCTATCCGACCCATTGCAGACATTGGCTAACGTAGAACTAGTCGGTGCTACACGGCTTTATCGCGCAGCGTCCAGCAACCGAAGTGAGCGACGTTGAGTGTATTGTTAGTCCGCGTTCTTGCGGTACGTGCCATCGGAATGCCTAGCCCAACCAGTTTTTTAAATTCTGGTGGTGCTGAAGATACATAGATCAGCTCTCAGAGGAAATGATTGAGTCGTGACTGGATTCAGCAGCTAGTTTCAATCGGTCAGCTTTACTAATGTATTTAGACTTGCTTGGCGGTGCTAATTTGGCGCTAGCCTTTTTGGCGTGAGCCTTTAATAGCTGCTTTATTTTTTACGACGATTCATGTTTTTCTACTCAGCATGTAAGTTCTTGAATGACCCTCGTAAGCCTCCAGTCACTTTCCCACAGAAAGGGCGATTTCCTTGCCTTCTTGGCTCAAACCTTTCTTGTCCCACAATGCGCTCCCACCTGCAACCAGAGCGAGAAAACAAACAACCCAAAGCAGTACTGGTCCGGCTGCACCTTTTAGTTCGAACCCAAGGAATTTGATTTCCAAAGGATCCCTGGACAAAACATCCAAGACCGCAACAACCGAAAAGGCGGACATGGCCGAGATGGCGATACCAATTGTCCCGCCCGGATGTTCAATAACAAGGCGCAGAAACCAGCTATCCGGGATCAGCGTTGGAAATAATGCTCCGACGATAATGTATCCAAAGAAGAACGCAGTCCATAGGGCAGTGCCAACAATCACGCCCCAAGTTGCCGTGGAGCGTAGGAACGTAGAGGCGCTCTTTGTTTCCACTGTCGATTCTGAAGATAAGTGCTTATCAGCTGCCATGGCTGTACCCCGGTATATTTTCGAGTCCTAACTATTATTAGGCGACATGCCATGTCGCGATGGCGTGTCGTATAACGCTCCTTGTAATTCTGTAAGTCATTGTCTAGCTTAGAGGTAGTTGCGGCAAACGCAACATTTCGACCAGGCGGATACTGTCGCGTCCGCCACGCTTGGAGGCATATAGCGCGGTGTCGCCTTGCTCGATCAGTAGCGATGGGCAACCAGGACAGCGTCAGGAGAGTGATATCGCGGGCAGAGTCCGGCAAAAAAGCGCAGTCGCTGGCTCGCTTGGCTGGGGTAAATCCAGTCAGGCTGTATTTCGCCTGACCGGATATTTATCGTGGCCTTCAAAAACATCTCGTTCGCGGCGAACGGGCCACTCAAATACCCAGCATTTCAGCGATATGCGTTCTATAGCGCTGTGTTGAGTCGTATTGCTTATATAACGTGGATGTTTGGACTCTCTCATCGCCTGGCGCAACTCGCGGGTGAACTTGATCTGAATGTTGTGTTTTTGGAATAGTTGGGCAAGGTGGGGAAGCTGTAAGTAGAGAAAATCCTTCGACGGGGTGCAGTGGTTGTAACGCACACCCTTGCTGTCCAGAAACGCCAGCGCACCCCAGAACTCGACCAACATGTCGGTGGCAGGTGGTGCCCCGGTCCCGATGCTGGTCAGGTCGGGGACTGACAACCCTAACTGGTGGGAGGCGAGTGCGACTTGCTCATGGATCGCAGTGCGTACGGCGTTGTCGCAGGTACGACTCAATTCCTTGAGCAGTGCAACCCGATGGCGTGAGAGGGCTATCAGTTGAGCAACGTTCGGCGATCCGGCGCGAGAAGTGCTGGCCTTGGTCCAGTAGTCCCACAACACGTCGTCGCATTCTTCCTGGTAACGAACGATCTTGGCGCGAAACTCGGGCTTCACCTTGGCCGGGCTTATTGAGTAGAGCCACGCCGCAAGCTTGCGAAGGGGGAGACAGGTCATTGCGTATTGTTGGCCATCACCTCCCGTTGTGGTCAGTTCAACCACCACTGAGTTAAATCTCTCCTCCAGTCTTCGCAACTGCGTTTCCCAGTCCAGTCCCATGTTCTTGACGATCGGCTTCATAGCGACAAACGGATCAGTGCCCTGACCAACCAGAACAACCGTGTCCTCGTAGAACGGGACAGGCATCAGATGCTCCTGCATGGCGGTGCTCCTTTTTTGACTACATGCCCGACTATTCGCGGAGCCAAAGCCGGCAAAAACCCGAACAAAAAAAATGTCAGCGTCATGGTTGGAAGTCTAGTGCTGTTTGTTTGTTGGTCCAGTGGAAACGCCTCTTCGCCGGCACGCCGGTGTAGCTCCCACATTTTGATCTGTGGTGTGCACAAAATCCTGGAAAGTGGTTAGCGGTACTTGATCACAATCGCCTTGAGTTTTCGACCCTCGATGGTTTTGACGTCTCGAGCCCATAGCGGTCCGTTGACATAGGCGCCCACGGGCTGGATATGGTCGTAAACCACCACCGCGGCATCGCCCCCAAGCCTGGCAGCTTCTTCACGCAGCTTTTCTTCGACCTGGACGATAGGCGGGGCGGGATCGACACTGGCATCAATGAGCACTTCGCCCAGCCGTACATGGGGACGAAGGGGCTCGGTACGCAACACGGCGACCTCGCTGGCCAGCGTCGGTGCGGGATGCTCCACGCCCACATAGGCGGTAGTCCGCGCGTCGACAGTGGCGCATCCACCCAGCGCGAGCAAGGTAGCGGTGAGTCCTCCCGCCAGCAGCGACAGTCTTAAACGGTTGGACCAAAACACTTCATGGGCAGGCATGGTGGGTTTGCTCCTTACAATCCGCCGCAATACGGACTCGTTTGTTGACGGTAGCAGACGGTTCCGGAGTTGCCAGAAGCCAAGACTTGCCGAGTCGTTATAGCCGGCTAGCGCCCGTGAGCCGCATCGGCCAATTGCCCGGTATCGACCCGAACGAAAACCGAGTCGCCAACCGCTGTCAGCACGTCCCCGGCATACACCTCGCAGATGACCCGGGTCTTGCGTCCGACATCACCTTCTACCCTTGCCCGCAACGTCAGCGGAACGCCCATGGGGGTCGGCTTGATGAACTTGATGCCAAGGTTGCCGGTGACGCAGTTGATGCGCGGAAGGCTGTCGGCCTCGCGCTGTTCCTGCCGATAGTGATAGGCCATCGCCGTCCAGTTCGAATGGCAGTCGACCAGCATCGCAATGAGCCCGCCGTAGACTAGGTCCGGCCAGCCGCAGTACTTGGCTTCGGGCCTGTGCTCGGCCATGACATGCACACCGTCCTCATGCCAGAAGCTCTTGATGTGCAGCCCATGCGGGTTGCTGCTGCCACAGCCGTAACACACGCCTTCCGGCGCGGCGCTGTCTTGCAGGGAGGTGTCGAGCGGGGACATGTCTTGTCATCCTCAGGGAAGTGAACCGCGGGTATTTTAACCTCAGTCCGGAGGATTGGGGTCTGGTATCGATTTGCCCAAAATTTAAAGCCCGCAGGAGCGGGCTTTTTTAAAGAAAGTTAATGGCTTATCGGTTGAATCGCTCGACCAATGAATACTGGGTTTTAGCGGTCTGGGTCAATTCCTTGCTCAGCTCTGCCGAATGCCTGGCTTGTTCAGATGTCTGGTCCGCCAGATTGGCAATGGTCGTGATATTGCGGCTTATTTCCTCGGCCACGGCGGTTTGCTCTTCGGTCGCAGCGGCAATCTGGGTAGTCATGTCCGTGATGTTCGCGACGGCCTCACTAATACCGACTAATGCCTTATCTGCCTCAAGCACCCACGCCACGCCTTCTTCAGCCTGTCGATGGCCGCTTTCCATGGTTTTGACCGCGTTGCTGGATGAGACCTGCAACTTGGAAATCAGGTTATGGATCTGGATCGTGGACTGAGTCGTGCGTTGTGCCAGCTGACGCACTTCATCAGCGACCACCGCGAAGCCTCGACCCATGTCGCCCGCGCGCGCGGCTTCGATGGCTGCGTTCAGCGCCAGCAGGTTGGTTTGATCGGCAATGCCTTTGATGACATCCACCACCGTCCCGATTTCATTGCTGTCCCTGGCCAGCTGCGCCACCGTCAGCCCTGTCTCGCCCACCACGACGGAGAGGCGCTGAATGGCTTCTCGGGTGTCCCGGGCCACCTCGCGCCCACGTCCGGTCAGCACATTGGCTTCTTGAGTGGCGTCGGCAGTGCGCTGGACGTGGCTGGCAACCTCCTGCGTGGTGGCTGCCATTTGATTGACTGCGGCCGACACCTGCTCGGTCTCGACCCGTTGGCGGTCCAGTCCACGAGAGCTATCGGCGGCGAGTCCATCGGATCTCCCGGCCAGGCTGGTCAGTTGCTCTGCCGTGTCTTGCAGGCGGGTGAGGCAGGTCTTGAGCCGAGACGCCTGACTGACGAACGCCGTTTCAAGGCGTGCCTGAGAACCGCGTTCATCGCTGTACATTTTGGCCAGCAACGAGTCGGAGGTAGAGGCCTCAGCCATTTCCAGTAGACGCCGCGCCCCGCGGTTTTGCCTGCGGGACACAAACAACCCGATGGGAATCGATACCCCGACAGCCAGAATGAAAGCCTCAGGCGCGCCGAGGAACATGCCGCCCAGCGTCCCCACCAACCCGATCGTCACAACAGGCAACCAGGCGAGTAGGGCGGGTTGCCATTGATCGCTGCCCGGGACGGCTGATTTTCCAAGACTGATGCGTTTATAGAGGGCTTCGGCGCGGCGGATCTGCTCGGCCGTCGGCTTGCCCCTGACCGATTCATAGCCAACGACCTCACGACCTTCGAAAATCGGCGTGACGTAGGCGTTGACCCAGTAGTGGTCGCCGTTTTTGGAGCGGTTCTTGACGATGCCCATCCACGGCTTGCCAAGTTTGAGCGCGCCCCACATATGGGCAAAGATGGCGGAGGGGACGTCGGGGTGACGAACGATGTTTTGAGGCGCGCCGATCAGGTCGGATTTGTTGAAACCGCTGATATCAACGAAGTCGTCATTGCAATAGGTGATGACGCCTCGTGCATCCGTTGTCGAGATGAGTTTTTGTTGAGGTCCAAGGGCAACCTCGCGCTGCGTAACCGGTTGGTTGTTTCTCATCTGTATTGCTCCTATGCCCTAAGCTAGGGGCATCGGCTGCAATGGGTGAAAGATTAATGAATCATTCTGAAAGGACAGGTTGTGCGTCGGAAAAGAAGGTGTGGAGCATGCCTCCTGCCGATCCAGTATCCATGACGGCCCCCTCGGAATTCGAGGCTACTACGCCGTCAACAAGATGAAGGTCAAAATCGTCGATGCCGAGGACCCTGGCCGGGCACCTCGGGAGTGCCAGCAGATCCAGGCATGGAAACTGGGTGAAGCACGCGCACTGGACTGTCCGGTGAGCGAAGTGAGCTCAGTCGAGCTGCGATACCAAGCCAAACTTCGCTACCGGATCCACGGGTTCTACTCCCCCCTTCACTGATGATTCGCAGGGCGTTCTGTCAGAAGCCCCGCAGATCATCCACCGGCAACTTGAGTTCCTGCTTCGGCTCGGTTCCGGTGATGCGCTTGAGCGTCCGGCTCACCACATCCACGTTGTTGTCGAAGCAGCCGTGGGTCGGCTTGATGGTGACGTTGGAGCGGTTGTCGGGCGTGTCCGATCGGTAGCTGAACACCGTGGCGGTGTCGAGGATGTCGATCTGCTTGCGCCTGGCCAGGCCCGCCAACTGGACGGTCTGGCGCCATTTGCCCAGTGCCTCGCCGGTGCTGGAGGAGCCGTCCCAGCCCTTGTACTCGGGGTCGAGCACGTTGGCCTGGCCAAGGATCGGCATGCGCAGGTCGCCTTCCAGCGCGTTGGACACCAGGTAGAGCAGCGACTTGCCATAGCGGCCGATGCTGTCGTCACGCTCATTGCGGTCCGAAAGGATGTCCAGGTAGAGGTTCTGTATCAGCGTTTCGTGGGGAGCGAAGTGGCGATTGGCAAACTGCACCGTGCAGGCTGGCGCGTAGAGGTGGAGCGAGCGGACGTTCGTTTCGAGGCCGCGTGATGCGAACAGGTCGATGACATGGCCAAGGAAGATCGCGCCGGCCGAATGTCCCACCAGATGGATTTCCAGATCGTCGCCCCAAGTCCTGACCAGGTTCTGTAGGGCCGTCACCAGTTTGTCGCCGCCGCGGGTGGGCAGGTTGGAAAACTCGGCGTTTTCTTTCATCTCGCTCCAGATCGGACGGGCGAAGGGGCGGCCAATTCCCCGTTCAAGGAGGGTGTCGGCTCCGTCCTGGATATTCTCGCGCAAACCGCCGGCACGGGCCGGTTCGCGCTGGAACCTGTCGGTGATGATGTCCGTGATGGATTCGAGTACACCGGTCTTCCAGACGATGAACAGCGGGTAGCAGCCATTGCCCAGGAAGAAGCGTCCCATCGCCCTCGCACGCTCGATGGCGGCGGCCTGGTCGTTCAGTCCGCCGTGGGCGTAGACCACCAGGCGCTTGGTCTTGCCCGGCTGGGAACGGAACCACTGGTCAGGCAGCCCGCAGGCCTGGTACAGCAGTGAACGGTTCAGCTCGTCCTGGGTGAGGTGACGATCGATACGTCCGTTGTTGCCGAAGATCACGCTGTGCTCATAGGCCTTGGGTTCATCCCACCACTGGGAACTGTCGACAGCGGCCGCAGCGTTTGCCGTACTGCGGCCTGCGGCCATTTGGCCGAGCATCACCCCCGGTACGCCCAGGGCTGCAACCCAGGCGTCCATGCCATTGGCGAGCCAGTCGGCGTAGGTCAGCAGGGCGAAACCGCCCCCGCCCCAGGTGACGCCCCAGGAGTTCTGCACGATGAAGCCGGTGGCATTGAAACCGACCAGGGCGAAGGCGTGGCCGCCACTCTGCGACGGCCTGCCGTCGAACGGAATGGCCGGCAGGGCACCATGTCGGTTGACCTTGCCCTTGGGTTTTGCCAAGTGGTTCCAGCCGTCGTGAGTGAAAGCGGACACATAGATCGCACCGACCTGGCAGATGGCGGCCTGCAGATCGGTGATGGAACTGATGTCGATACGGTAGTAAATGCCCAATGTGTTGTTGGTTGCACGGGTTGCATAACCGAACTTGGGTGGCAGGGTGTCCTGGTCATCGTAGGGCCAGTCGGACTCCAGGCACACGCCGTGGTGGTGCCAGCCCTTAAGGGCGCCACGGCAACTGGAGCCCTCGTAGTCCTCGCCGGCGAACTCGTCGTAGCGTCGCGCGTAGTTGAACAGCATCCGCGGGCTGACCGATTCCGGAACTTTGCCGTTGCCGTTCTTGCGCCAGCGCAGGTAGTTAACCACGCAAGCCAGCCCGAAACCGGTGCAGGAACCTTCCCGGCCCTGGTCAAGGATCAACCCCGACTGGGTATAGCGCGGCAGATACTCCTTGATCAGATCGTCACTGGGAAAGGCATCGGGCAGGCTTGAAGGGGGTGGCATGTAGGTGCGGTCACGCAGGTCCACCGGGTCCTTGCTGGCATCGAGTTGACGCGCGACTGGCGTTGGCTTCGCTGCAGCCTTTTTCGCCGCCGCGCCCTTGACCTGACGGGCGCGAGTCGGCTGTGGAATCAGTTCTGCAAGTCTGAAGACATCGCTGAAGCGGTCGAGGCCGTGGGAGCCACCGTTGACCTCCTTGCGGGCCGCGCGATAGTTGTCACTGGCCAGGGCGGTACGAATCCTGGACGCCCGGTCGGCAAGGAATCGCGCCAGGAGGGTGGCCGCTACCTCGGGAGCATTGGCAAGGTCCGGCTGCGCTTCGATATCCAGGTCAATATTCTCTGAATAGACGTGATAGTTGTGGCGCCCGGTCAGTTGTACGAAGCCACGGCCGCGGAAGTTCGCGCCATCACCGGGCTCGGTGTTGCCGAGGCCCGCTCTGCCGTCGTAGGCGCTGAACGGCGGCATGCCCGGCCTGGTATTGAACTTCGAGGGAAACTCCGAAATGGGCACGAAGCCTTCGGTCTCGGCGCGAATGGTGCCTAACGCGGCCAGTATCATCGGCCTGTCCGTCAGGTCGGCCGCTGCCAGGGCCGCAACGACATAGGGAAGGTAGCGCTGGATGTTCGAAGCTTTGGTGGCGGGAAATAGAAGCTTCACCGTATCCACGCTGAGCGCCATGGCCAGCGCCTTGAGCTTGCGCAGACCCAGCAGGCTCTGGCAGTAAGGACCGACCACTCCGTCCGCCACTATGCCGATTCCCGATTGCCAGTGACGGACCGCCGATTCCGTCAATGCGTCGAAATCACTTCCTCCTGCAAGGCCGGGGAATCCTTGCTCGTCTTCGGCCAGTACCCTGGCCAGTTGCTTGCGAAGTTCCGCTACGTCATCGCCACCCTGGTTCCGTGCCAGTAGCATGTTCATGAGTCTACCTCCCGTTGTCCGTTTTCCAAGTGCTGCATTGGCTGCAGCCCTAGCCGGGCACCTGACGTGCAGATGTGACCGCCCCTGGGCGCAAATGCGAAACGGCTGAGATCAACGGCGCTGAGACGACGGGAACAACACCACGGAGCGACTTTTTGAGGTGCAAAGCGTTTTTGAAGTATAGCCGTGCCGGAGAATATGTAATGACGCTATCCGCGCAGGTCTACCAAGACATTAGCGGCCCGAGGGTTGTTTATGGATGAAATTGAAATTTTGTCACTGTCTCCCGGGTGGCGTTCCGACGATGGACGTCAAGGCTCCGCGTACATTCAGGCAGTGCACGTCATCGTTCACGTCCATCGCGGGCAAGCCCGCTCCCACAGGGATCGGTGGTGAACATAAAAGTTATGTCCAACACCGATAACAGGGGGTATTGCTGTCAGGAGCTTTGTGGGGTTTCTCCTCGCGCCAGGCGGGCATGGATGTTCTTCGATCACCGCCGGCAACTCAACGATCGTGTCGATCAGGTCAACCCAAAATACCCAAGGCGCACAAGAGCGACGCTTCAACCCTGTTCAGCATGTTCTTCCAGCTGAGCATGGCGATGGGGGTTGCCATCGGCGCCTTGCTGCTGCGTCTGGTGATGAACATCCATGGCTCCACCGGGCAGGCCGAAACCGTCGACTTTCAGCTGACATTCCTCTGTGTGGCGGTGATTGCGGCTATCGCTTTGCTGGACAACCTGCGGCTGCCGCCACAGGCGGGGGAGTCGGTGTTGCAGCGTGAGGAGGCCAAGGACTGACAAGCGCCTGGAGCTCGCGTTTTTCCGGGGCATGTCACGGTAGGCGCACTGAGTTGAAGCAGTGCATTTCGACGTGCCAAGGCTATTTTCCTGCTCTCGGCGGGATGATTAGCCTGCTTACGAATTGGCCTGGTATTTGCTATTAAATTGCCATCTTAGTGTCGCAGTGGGTTAATTTAATGTCGCTATCAAGTCATTCCATGCCGTTATCCCCCAGTGAGAAGCGCTGGTTACCCTGGTTCGGCAAAACCGGAAAGATAGCGATGGGCTGGTCGTGCCGGCTCAATCGATCGGCTTACCCGGTCATCGAGCAAACCTTCGAAGCCATCGCTGAAACCCGCGTGCAATTGCTGCACAACTGGACCCGCGAGCAGTGGGAACACTTGGCTGAACTGGCGGACCATCTCGGCCGCGATTTCGCCCACCTCGACAGTGCAGCCTTGATGGACAAACTGCGCCAGGCGGAAGATTTTTCCGAGTTGTTCGTGGTCGATGTCGCTGGCAACGTCATCGTCTCGACCTGGAACCGACGGGGCAACACCCGGCTCGAGCACACCCGTGCATTGGCCGAAGGGTTGAAGGCGCCGTTTCTTCATGGTCCTTACCGCGATCCACTGACCTTGAACATCGGTCCATCCTCTTCACGCTTCCACGATGAAGTCACCTTGATGTTTTATCAGCCCCTGAAGGCCGATGGAAAGGTCCTTGGCTGCCTCTGTGGCCGTGTGCCCAACGATGTGTTGGGCGATCTGATCCAGCGCGAGGCCGGGCACATTTTTGCCGAGTCCGGCGACAACTATCTGTTCATGGCGCAGTCGCGATTCGATCCCGCCATCGAGCCGGGGACGGCCTTGTCGCGCTCACGTTTCGAGGACGGCACTTTTACCCATGGCGAAAACCTCAAGAGCGGCGTGCACACGCCGTGGAAGACCGTGCAGATCCAGCGCCACACCGAACTGGAACTGCGCTTCACCGACCCGGCGACCCAGCAACTGCACCCGGGTGTCCGCGAGACCATCCGCAAGGGCTCCAACCTGTTCGTGACTTATCCCGGTTACTCGGATTACCGGCACGTTCCCGTGGTCGGCAAGGGTGTCACCTTCCAGTTGCCAGGCTCACCTGACCGCTGGGGCATGATGTGCGAGGCCGACCTGGAGGAGGTCTACCGTCGGCGCTCGCTCACCCATGGCCTGATGAAGCCTTATCTGGCGACCATGACCGGCCTGTTTGCCTGCAATTTCGTGGTCCAGCATTACAGTGGCCTGACCCAGGGCCTGATCGATGCTGTCGAAGTGGTGAGCATGGTGGGCGCCACGCTCCTGTTCAGCCTGCTGGGGCCCAAGCGCCTGGCGGCAAGGCTGGAGGGGATGACCGGTGTGATCAGGACCATCGCCGAGGGCGAGGGCAACCTGCGACAGCGCCTGGACACCACGACCATGGCCAACGACGAGACCGGTGACATGGGGCGCTGGATCAACAGCTTCATCGACCACCTGGACTCGGTGGTCGGGCAAGTGGTGAAGGCCAGTCGCAACGTCGGCGCCACCAATCAGATGATGCTGGGCCGCAGCCAGGAAGCCGGCATCACTTCGGCCGAGGTGTCCGAAGCGGTGCACCGCATGATGATCATCGTGGAAGACCAGTTGGGCGAGATCCAGCAAGCCTCGGCCGGCGCCGAGCAGATGAAGCAGGTGATGGACGAAGTCGTCACCCGTGCCCGTGAACAGTTTCTCGCGGTGCAGGCCGGCACCCAGTCGATTCGGGATGTGGTCGAGCGCTCGTCTTCCAGCGTGCAATTGCTCGACAGCCGGATGACGCAAATCGGCAAGATCACCAGCCTGATCAGCGACATCACCAACCAGACCAATCTGCTGGCGCTCAACGCCGCCATCGAGGCGGCGCGCGCGGGCGAGCATGGGCGCGGCTTTGCGGTGGTGGCCGATGAGGTGCGCAGTCTCGCCGCGCGCACGTCACGGGCGGCCGACGACATCCGGCAGATGGTCGAAGGTCTGCAGGGCGAAACGCAAAAAGCCGTCAGCTTCATGGAGGAGGGGGTCAAGGACGTCGATAACAGCCTGCGCCTGGCCGAAGATGCCTCCTCGGAAAACGTGCAGTTGCATCAAGCGGTGGAAAGCATGTTTGCGATCATTCAGCAGCTCAACAACCACAGCCTGGATTACGGCAAGACAATCCGGCAGGTCGACCAGTCTTCCACCCAGATGCGCCAGACGGTGGTGGTGCTGCAGAGCAGTGCCGAAACCGTGAGGCTCAATGCCAACAAACTGCAGAAACTGGTGGGGCAGTTTGAGGTGAGTAATTGCAGTGAACGGGTGGCGGCGGCTTGAAGGCGGGAGAGGTGGAGAAGGGATCGAGTACGGTCGGAATGGATCGGCTGGCTGCCAGTACGCCATCGCAGGCAAGCCAGCTCCCACAGGGTTTTGTGTCGGGCACACTATGTGTGCACGGCATCGATTCCTGTGGGAGCGGCGGTGCGACGATTCGATTTGCCCGCGAAGGCGTACTGACATCCGGCATCAATGTCGGCTGGCACCCTTCCTGCTGCTCCTATTTTTTGCCACTCGGCAATGGCGGCGTCCGAGGCGGAATCATGCGCTTGGTTCCCGTCGACTCAAACGCCGCCGCCAACCGCAACAACGTCGAATCGTCATAAGCCCGACCGGCAAACGTCAGCCCGACCGGCATGCCGATATCCGGCATTATCCCCATCGGCACCGTGACCGTGGGCACGCCCAGGTGGCGGATGGCGAGGTTGCCGTTGGCGACCCAGATGCCGTTGCTCCAGGCGATATCCGCGGACTGCGGGTCGACGTCGGCATTCGCCGGCGCGACGTCGGCGACCGTCGGGAAGATCACCGCATCGAGCCCCAGCCGGTCCATCCAGTCTTCCAGATCGATCCGACGGGTCTGTTCCAGCCCGCGCAATCCATCCGGCACTGTGGTGATCTGATCCCAGGGGGTGATGCCGCGCTCGGCCATCCGCACGTACTCATCCATGCCCGCGACCAGGTCGCCCTCGCGATTGGGCAGGGTTCCCGGGTCGTGGGGGAAAATCAGCGGCCCGTCGACATCGACCAGGCGATTCAGCTTCGGATCGCCGTTGGCTTGCAGAAAATCATCGAACGCCCAGGCCGTCAGATCCCACAACTCGTGATGCAGGAACTCCTTGGACACCAGGCCCCGGGTAAACACCGTCGGTGCACCCGGACGATCGCCCTCGCAATTGGAGACCATCGGGAAGTCGACCTCGAGCACTTCGGCGCCTGCGGCCTCGAGTGCCTGGCGAGCCTCTTCCCAGAGCCCGATCACCGAGGCCCGGGTGTTGATCCGCTGCCCGGTCGGGCCGCCGATACCCGGCGCATCCGCCGTACCGGCTTCGGGATCGGCGTTGATGTACATGCGCGGCACGCCAAAGCGTTTGCCGGCGAGCGCAGAGCGATCCGCCGCAAGCGATGCATAGGAGGCCGGGCGTACCGAGGCGACACTTGGAATCGGCACCCAGGGTTGCATCCGCCACAGATCGCCGCGGGTGTCGGGATCCTCCGCGACCACTACGTCGAGCACTTCGAGCAGGTCGGCCATGGTCCGGGCAAACGGCACCACGACATCCATGGTCGGGGTCAACGGCCAGTTGCCGCGCACCGAGATCACCCCGCGCGACGGCGTGTAGGCGCACAGGCCATTGTTCGACGCAGGCCCGCGCCCGCTCGACCAAGTCTCTTCAGCCAGGCCGAAGGCCGCGTAGCTGGCGGCGGTGGCGGTCCCGGCGCCGTTCGATGAGCCCGAGGCGAAGGGGGCGGTGAGGTAGTCGGCGTTATACGGACTCTCCGCGCGACCGTAGACCCCGCGTTGCATGCCGCCGTTGGCCATGGGCGGCATATTGGTCTTGCCCAGGCAGATCGCACCCGCAGCCCGCAGCCGTTCGATGGTGAACGCATCGCGACAGGCGATCAGGTTGGCGAATGCCGGACTGCCCGAGGCGGCGGTCAGCCCCTTGACCAGGTAACTGTCCTTGGCCGTATAAGGGATGCCATCGAGTGGTCCCAGGGTTTCGCCCTTGGCCCTACGGGCATCGGACGCCCGGGCCTCCTCGAGGGCCTCGGGGTTGCGCACCACGACCGCGTTGAGGGCAGTGGCGGTGTCTGGACTGTCGTAGGCATCGACCCGGGCCAGATACGCCTGGACCAGCTCGACCGCAGTGGTGCGGCCTGATTCGAGCGCCGCACGCAGTTCGGCAATGGAGACTTCGGTGACTTCGATCATGGGATGACCGCCGACTGCGCAGGGGCGACGCGGTGAGTGTTTGCATCGAGCGGGGTCCTGGAGGCAAGGACAGCGCGGGTCTTGAAATGGGGGTTCATAACGGTTCTCGTGGCAGTGCAATTCGCGACAGGGCCGGGCTGACACCCTGGACGTTCTATTTAACACCAAGCACGGGGATCGGTGAAACGCTTCGCCCGCCCGTGTGGGTGTCTGGCCGCAAAGGGTCGAGGTCGCGCAAGTAACTGTCGTCTGCGAGTGGATATCTGCACGAAGCCGATTATGCTTCAGGAAACCTTGCAGCAATGCGAGGCCGCCAACCTGTGTGCATGCTTTGCGCAATCCGTAATCCGATGACATCAGCCCCAGGGCCAGGGTGCGGCAAGAAGGTGTAGTGGGGTACTCCGGCCTGTAAATAACAACAAAGACGGAGAAGACTTATGCCCGCAATCGACAATATAACCACGCGTAGCACCCCCCACCACGGGCTTAGCAAGGAGGAGCGCAAAGTCATCTTTGCCTCGTCCCTGGGCACCGTGTTCGAGTGGTACGACTTTTACCTTTACGGCTCGCTTGCCGCGATCATCGCCAAGCATTTCTTCGCCGGGGTCAACGAGACAACCTCGTTCATCTTCGCGCTCCTCGCGTTCGCCGCGGGCTTCGCCGTACGCCCCTTCGGTGCCATTGTGTTCGGCCGCCTGGGGGACATGATCGGGCGCAAACACACCTTCCTCATCACCATCGTGATCATGGGTATTTCCACGGCCATCGTCGGCTTCCTGCCCGGCTATGCGACCATCGGTGTGGCAGCGCCGATCATCCTGATCACCCTGCGCCTGTTGCAAGGCCTGGCCCTGGGCGGTGAATACGGCGGTGCGGCGACCTACGTCGCCGAGCATGCGCCCAAAGGCAAGCGCGGTTATTTCACTTCGTGGATTCAAACCACAGCGACCCTCGGCCTGTTCATGTCACTGCTGGTGATCCTCGCCTGTCGCACCATCCTCGGCACCGAAGCCTTCGAGGCCTGGGGCTGGCGGATTCCGTTCCTGCTGTCGATCCTGTTGCTGATCGTCTCGGTGTACATCCGCCTGCAACTCAGCGAGTCGCCGGTGTTCCTGAAAATGAAGGCTGAAGGCAAGTCTTCCAAGGCGCCGCTGACCGAATCCTTCGCCCGTTGGGACAACCTCAAGATCGTGATCATGGCCCTGCTCGGCGGCACTGCCGGCCAGGCCGTGGTCTGGTACACCGGGCAGTTCTACGCGCTGTTCTTCCTGCTGCAGACGCTGAAGATCGACCCGCAGACCGCCAACCTGCTGATCGCCGGCTCGCTGCTGATCGGGACGCCGTTCTTCGTCATATTCGGCAGCCTGTCCGACCGCATCGGCCGCAAGGGCATCATCATGGCCGGCTGCATCCTCGCGGCGCTGACCTACTTCCCGATCTTCCAGGCGCTGACCCAGTACGGTAACCCCGACGTGTTCGCCGCGCAGGCGAAGAACCCGGTCACGGTGATCGCCGATCCCGACCAGTGCTCGTTCCAGTTCGACCCGGTGGGCAAGGCCAAATTCACCAGCTCCTGCGACCTGGCCAAGACGGTGCTGGCCAAGCGGGCCATCCCCTATGAGAACGTGAAGGCCGAACCTGGCGCCGTTGCGCAGGTGCGTATCGGTGACAAAGTCATCCAGAGCTTCGAGGGCACCGGCATGCCGGCCGCCGACTTCAAGGCCAGGAACGACGCCTTCGTCGCGACCCTGGGTTCGTCGCTCAAGGAAGCCGGCTACCCCGAGAAGGCCGACCCGGCCAAGACCAACTACCCGATGGTGCTGCTGCTCCTGACCATCCTGGTGATCTACGTGACCATGGTCTACGGCCCGATCGCCGCCTGGCTGGTGGAACTGTTCCCGGCGCGCATCCGCTACACCTCGATGTCGCTGCCGTACCACATCGGCAACGGCTGGTTCGGCGGCTTCCTGCCTACCGTAGCGTTCGCCATGGTCGCGGCCACGGGTGATATCTACTACGGGCTGTGGTACCCGATCATCATCGCGGTGATGACGGCCATCCTGGGTATTTTCTTCCTGCCGGAAACCAAGGACCGGGACATTCATCACACCTGAGCCTGACGTTTGCCCTCTCCCGCTTGGGAGAGGGCAACACCCATCAGAAGTAGTAGCCGATGTTGATGTTGGTCCGGTAGTACCACTCGTTGCTGCCGATCGAGCTTGTGTTAGTGAAGCCGGTACCGTTTTCCGCACCGCCGTAGGGGTTGGCGTTTTTCGCCCAGGTCAGGTCGACCCACGCCATGATCGGCATCGCCAGGAATTGTGCGCCGACGGTGTACATCTGCGAATCGTCCCAACCGCTCTGGTCTTTCATCATGCGGCTGTAGTCGTTGTACAGTTTGATCTTCTTCAATTGCCCCAGCTTCGGCGTCGGAATGTCATAGCCGACGTTCAGCGAAGCGATGGTTGCCTTGGAGGCGATCAGGTACGCGGGCGTCAGGCCATTGCCGCCCATCAGCACCGAGTCGTTGCTGACGCCGGCGGGGTTTTTCGGGTCGTACTCGTAGCGGATGCCCTGGGTGCTGACGGTCCATTGGCCGGCATTGATCACGGCGTGAATGCCGCCGGCCCAGTAATCACCGTCATCGCGGGTGGTGGCGTTGTACAACTGGGCAGCGGCCACCGAAGCGCCGACCTCGGCTTTCCAGCCGTCGTTGACAAAGGTCCGCGTGACGCGGGCGTTGATCTGGTTGTGCTTCTCGTTGTCCTGGCGCGACTGGGTGAAGGGGATCGCGTTGTCCTTGAGGTCGGCGTAGCGTCCGACTTCCGGCGAGTAGCGGATGTCCGAGGGCAACATGCGCGGGAAATACCCCAGTTGCAGGTCCCAGTCCTTGTCCTTGTAGCTGTACTTCAAACCCGAACCGGCGCTGACGCCATACCCCATGAAGAAGGGCAGGTGATAACTCCAGCCGAATTGCGGGTAGGGTTCCAGGCCGAACGGCTTGAACGGCGCGCCCAGTTGCAGGTTTGAGTTGCTGTTGATGCGGTAACCGACGAAGCCGCGATCGATGGAGCGTTTGCCGTCGTCCTGGAACCAGTAGCCGACATCGCTGTACAGGTTTTTGTAAGTCGCCTGCACGTCGATGCGGAAGGTGTCGAACAGGAATCGGCCATTGTTTTCGGTGGTATCCCAATGCTCGTCGCGGTAGTTGGTGCGCAAGGCGCCGCCGATGTCCAGGCTGCTCTGGCCATCGTCGCTGCGCCAGGCGATGTGCGGGAAGGGCTTTTTACCGGTAGTCGAGGTCACGGGCGCGGCAGGGCCGGGTTCGCCGGCGAAACTGACGCAACTGGTCATCATCAGCCCGAGGCATATCACGTAATTCTTCATGCTCACTTCCCCTGCAATAGTGGGCGCTACAAAGTGACCGGCAACACTTTCCCGCTTGCCTTGAAAGTGGCAATGGGCGAGTGACTTCGAGTGTTGCGGTATTGCAGTGCGTTTTTTGTTTATGCTGTTTCGTAGGTGATACGGCGTCTGACCTATGAACTTTATGGGAATAGAGCAGAAACTGTGCCAAGTGTGAGAGGGTGCTTGTGGGTCGGATAAAATTCAGTAAAAACAATTGTTTATATGGGAAACGAATTTATTTGTATTGCCCGTGAAACGTGGACTTCAGGGAGTAACGAAACTGCACGTTATGTGTGCGTCCTTACTCGACTTGCATAAAAAAAGGCCTTCACGGAGAAACACAGATAACGCAATACCTGTAGGAGCCAGGCTTGCCGGCGAAGAACGATAACGCGGTCTAACAGATGCACCGCATCGCCTGCTTCGCGGGCAAGCCTCGCTCCTACAGGGTGGTCTCCAAGCCAGTAATGCAAAACAAAAGGCCGACAAAAGTGTCGGCCTGTTTAATGGATGAAATAGAACATCAGTTATAAGTCGAGTACCAACCGCCGACTCTTGCAACCCGACACACACACCATCATCGACTTGTTCGCCGCGCGCTCGGCCTTGGTCAGCACACCGTCGCGATGATCGACGTCACCTTCCAGGACCCGTGTTTCGCACGAACCACACACCCCTTCGCGACAGCTGTATTCAATGTCGCAACCCGCCTCGAGCAGCACGTCGAGCAAACTCAAGCCCGGCTCGATCGACAGGGTCTTGCCGGTTTTTTTCAGCTCCACGCTGTAGCTGCTCTGCGCATCTTCGGACGGCGGCAACTCTGCCGCGGCGAAGCGCTCGATATGGGCGTGGGGGTAACCGAGGCCTTCGCAGGTGCTTTCGAAGGCATCGAGCATCGGTGTCGGCCCGCAGCAATAGAAGTGCGTGTCAGCCGGCTGACCGGCCAGGTAGGCGCTCAAGTCCGGCGGCATGCCTTTTTCATCGTTGAAGTGGTACAGCACGTTGGCGTCCAGGCCGCTGAGTTCTTCCACCAGCGCGGCTTCCTGCCGTGAACGGGCGCAATAGATCAACTCGGCGGATTTTCCCAGGGCCAGCAGTTGGCGGAACATGCAGTAGATCGGCGTGATGCCGATGCCACCAGCCACCAGCACGCTGTGTCTGGCGTTGAGGTCCAGTTGAAAGTTATTGCGCGGTGACGAGATCGGCAATTGCATGCCGACCCGTAATTGCCCGTGGACAAATTCCGAGCCGCCACGGCTGTTGCGATCGCGCAGGATGCCGACCACGTAACGGCCGCGATCGCTCGGCGAATTGAGCAGCGAGTAGCTGCGCACCAGCCCGTTGGGCAGGTGCAGGTCAATGTGCGAGCCGGCTTCGAACGGAGGGAAGACGGTGTCGCCATAGGGCCGCAATTCGACGCTGATGATGCCTTCGGCTTCGTAGCGCAGGGTGTGCACGAGCGCGGTGAGGGGGGAGGAATTGGACACGTTCATGGCAACTGCTTCGCGTCGATCAGCTCCAGCTGGGCCTTGGCTGCATTTTTCAGGTAGCGGCGCAGGCGCACCACGCCGAGGTCATGCTGGTACAGGTTCTCCCGCTGATTGGCGTCCGGCTCCATGAATTCGAGCAGCACCCGATCCTGTTCCAGCACGGCCCAGTGCCGCGCTTCCAGACGGTTCTTGTAGAGGAAGCGCCAGGTGTCACGCTGCCAGCCGGTCAGTGGCCGGCAACGCCAGTGGAACACCGCCGACAACGAGCGGCTGCTCGGCGTATAGCTGCCGATGATGGTGAAGTTGCCGCCGGGACCGCCGGTTTTCGGGTACGGGATTTCCAGGCGCAACCAGTGGCAGCTGTCGTCCATGAATTCGGTCCAGTCGAAGTTCACCCCGCGCTGGCCTTCCTTCTCGAAGAAGAAACCGTGGTCGGTGTCGCGGGTGACGAACCTGGCCGTGGCTTCGCCTTCGCTCATGGAGTGCGACATCTTGTGCAGGTAGGTGCCGTGCATCGGGTCCATGACGTTGTCGATGACGTAGCGGTAATCGCCTTTCCACTCGGCGTAGCACAGGAAGCTGCTCCACTCGGGGGAGGTCAGCTGCTCGGGCAGCACCAGTTCCGGCGGGCTGTCCTCGTGCGGGTTGGCGGCGTTGTAGAGGAAGATCGCGCCAGCGGCTTCACGGGTGTGGAACATCCGCGTCGGGCGGCTGCCTTCGAGTTTGCAACCCGGGCTGCCGGGGACTTTGGTCACGGTGCCATCGCAGCGCACTTCGACGCCGTGATAAGGGCACTGCAGGCGGTCACCCAGCACCGGGCCCTGGGACAACGGCGCGCCGCGATGGGGGCAGTGATCTTCCAGGGCATGCACGCTGCCGTCATTGTCGCGCCACAGGGCAATCTTGTAGCCCAGGCGACGGATCGACAGCGGTTTTTCACCCAACTGATCGGACGGCAGCACCGGGAACCACAGGTTCTTCAAGCCGTTGGCCAAGAGGTTTTCAACAGGATCGACGGTTGTATTCATGTTCATTTCTTATTGTCCTCCGGCGGGTCATTCGCCCAGCCGAGCCATCAGGGTTTTATAGGCATCCGCAGTCCACTCGCCGGTGGTCAGCGGGCAGGGCGGCCCGGCCAGGTTTAGGTGCGCGAGCAGGTCGGTCAGCTCGGTCACGCCATTGCCGAAAGCACGTTCGATGGAGTCGCCCAGCAACTCTTCGAACTGGGTGTTGGGCCGTTTGCGAGCCTGATGGGGCTCCAGGTAAGGTTCGGTATTGCTCATCTCATTGACCTCCATTGCGTACCCGTTCGCGGATCGTTTCGCCCACGGGAATAAAGTCGTATGTCGTTTCGCTCAAGGTTTCGGCTTGTCGGTGAGGAACTTGCCCTGGGGCGCTTCGACATGTTGCTGGCGCCGGGTGTTGCCATCGATGCCGCCGGCGATCGCCCATTCGGCGAACACCGTCGGGCCGGGTTCGAAGGTGCGAGGCTCCCATTCGCCGGTCAGTTGGTCTTCGTCGGCGTAGTACTCCACCAGCGCGCCGGCCGGGTTCTTGAAGTACCAGAAGAACGCGGACGATACCGGGTGCCGGCCGGGGCCGATTTCCGTGGCCCAGCCGCGGCGGGAAATGTGCATGCCGCCGCCGAACACTTCGTGCACATCGCGCACGGTGAAGGCGACGTGGTTCAGGCCGGCGCGAGGGGCGGGCAGTTGCAGCATGAACAGGTCGTGGTGGCCGCCTTCTTCGGCGGTGCGCAGGAACGCGCCGCGATCCGGATAGCGGTCCGAGGCCTGGAAGCCGAAACGCTCGTGGTAGAAGGCTTCGCAGGCGTTGACGTCCTTGACGAAGAACACCACGTGCCCGACCTCGATCGGCGTGGCATGGTCGTAGATCGGCGCGGCCTTGTTGATCCGGCCTTTGGTCTGCCAGGTGTTGTGGCCGCTGCACTCGATCTGCAGTTCCCGCTTGCGCGTCACTTGCAGGCGGATCGCCAGGCCGTTGGGGTCGGTGCAACCGACGCGCCCGTCAGCTTCAATGAAGCCTGGATCGTTGGCGATGCGCTCGCTGTACAGCTTCAGGTCAGCCTCGCTTTCGACGCCCCAGACCACTTCGCGCACGGTCGAACCGGCTTCGATCGCCGGCGGCAGGCCAGCCTTGTCGATGTCGGCGAGCACCACGCGGCAGCCGTTGAGGGTTTCGAAGATCACCTCGTCCGGCTGCTCGCTGACCTTGCTCAGGCCCCAGTCGCTGAAAAACCGCACGCTGGTCTCGAGGTCCTCGACGCCGTAGGTGACTTCATCAATGCCTAGAACGCTCATAACCCAACCTCCGTTTGCACACCGGCCCAGGCCAGTGGCTGTTCATTCATGCCCCAATAAAGGCTCTTCTGTTCCATGTACTGCAGGATGCCGAGGCGACCTTTTTCACGGCCCAGGCCGCTGTCGCGCCAGCCACCGAACGGGGTGGAAATCGAGAACTGCTTGTAGGTGTTGATCCACACCGTGCCGGCCTGGATTTTTCGACCCAGGGCCCAGGCGCGCTTGTAATCGCGGGTCCAGATGCCGGCGGCGAGGGCGTACAGGCTGTCGTTGGCCTGCTCGAGCAATTGCGCTTCGTCATCGAAGGGCATGGCCACCAGCACCGGGCCGAAGATCTCTTCCTGGCACACCTGCTGGCTGTTGCTCAAGCCTTCGAGGATGGTCGGCGGGTAGTAGTAACCCTGGTCGTACACGCTGCCGCTCGGGCGCTCGCCACCGAGCAGCAGGCGTCCACCTTCGGCTACCCCAAGCGCAACATAACGCTCCACCGATTCGCGGTGTGCGGCGCTGATCAACGGTCCCATCTGGGTACGCTCGTCCGCCGGATCGCCGACCCGCAATTCGGCCGCCGCCGCCACCAGGCGCGCCATGAAGGGTTCGTACAGCGCACGGGCGACAAACAACCGCGAGCCGGCGATACAGGCTTCGCCCGAAGAGCTGAAGATGCCATACAGCACACCCGCCACCGCGTGGTCGAGGTCGGCATCGTCGAGGACGATGGTCGGCGATTTGCCGCCCAGTTCCAGCGACACCGGCATCATCTTGTCGGCGGCGATGTGGGCAATGTGCTTGCCGGTTTTGGTGCCGCCGGTGAACGACACACGCTTGACCAGCGGGTGGCGGGTCAGCGCATCACCGAGCAGCGAACCCTTGCCCGGCAACACACTGAGCAGACCTTTCGGCAACCCGGCCTCTTCGCAGATCTGCGCCAGTTGCAGCGCCATCAGCGGAGTGATTTCCGCCGGTTTTATCACCACCGCGTTACCCGCCGCCAGGGCTGGCGCGACCTTCTGCGCTTCGCTGGCAATCGGCGAGTTCCACGGGGTGATCGCGGCGATCACGCCCATGGGTTCGTAGACGCTCATGCTGACGAAGTCACCACGGGACGGGGTGATGGTTTCCTCGAGGGTTTCACAGGCCGCGGCGAAGAACTGGAACGTGCCGGCCGCACTGGCCACCAGGGCCCGGGTTTCGTTGATCGGTTTGCCGTTGTCCTGACGCTGCAATTGCGCCAGTTCTTCACTGCGTGCGCGGATCAGTTCGGCGATGCGGTACAGCACGCTGGCCCGCTCGTGGGGTTTGCGCTGGGCCCAGCCGCTGTGCAGAAACGCCTGGTGCGCACCTTGTACAGCGTCTTCCACGTCGTCGACACTGGCGGCGTTGAGCCAGGCGACGGCCTCGCCGGTGGCGGGGTAGCAGGTGGCATAGCGCTCGCCGCGCCCCAGGCGCCAGTCGCCGGCAATGCAGATCGGTAAAGTCTGTTCGAGAGTCATGGACTGTCCCTTAAATCGAAATCGCGTGGGCATGGTTGCCCAAGGCGCGGACGACGCTGTAAACGGTCAGCGCCGAGGTCTTCGGGTTGGCCACCAACGGCTTGCCACGCAAGCTCAGTTCGAAACCGCCAAAGGCACCCCGGGCTTCGAAGTGATGCACGTTCTCCTCGCTCAGCGGGTCGGCGATCAGCGTCACGTGGGTGCGGTCCAGGCCGAGCCCGGCCAGCGACAGGGTCGCGGCGACGTTGGCATTCTTCGGGTAGAGCCGCGCAGCTTCCCGGGCGCTGCCCTGGAAAATCACCGTGGCTTCGCTGATGCTGTCCAGATCGCAGGCCTGTTCGGCCGGGGTGTTTTTCCAGGCGCGGGCCGGCTTGCGCCCGGTGTAGTTGACCGAGTCGAGGCCGCCGACCTTGGCCGCCGACAGCGCATCGATGCCGCCGATGGCGCCGGGCAGCAATTCGATGCGGGTCTGGCCGCGTTCGGCCGCCGCTTCCAGGCGTTCTACCAGGCCGACTTCGGACAGCGCGCCGACCGAGACGATCAGGCAGGCGATGCCGCGTTCCAGCGCCGGCAATACATGTTCTTCGATGGCGCGATGGCCGGCGCACTCGACCAACAGGTCGGGGCGCGCATCGGCCGGCAACGCCGTCAGCACCTGCGGCGGTTGTTTGAAACTGGCAAGCCGCTGGCGAACCAGCTCTTCCGAGCCGGCCGAGGCGATCACGTAGTCGACGCACAGCTGCGGGTCTTTCTCCAGCAGTTCGAGCACGCCGACGCCAATGGCGCCGCAGCCGATCATGGTGATGTGCAACATGACGAAGTCCTCAAGCCGTGGCTTTCTGCGCTTTGGTTTCGCTGTTGGGCGGGCCGGCGAACTGGGTGGCGAAGCTGCCGACGGCGAGCATGTCGACTTCCAGCAGGAACGGACCGGGTTGCGCCAGCGCGCCGTCGACGACCTTGCCGAAATCCTTGAGGTCGGTGACCAGGCCGTGGCGCAGGCTCAGGGATTCGGCGAGCTTGGAATAATCCGGGGTGTGCAGGTCGACGTAGCAGTGACGGCTGCCGTAGACCGCGTCCTGAATATTGCGGATCACGCCGTAGCGCTGGTCGTTCATCAGCAGGATCACCACGTTGGCGTTCTCTTGCACCAGGGTCGCCAGCTCACCGAGGTTGAGGATGAAACCGCCGTCACCGGCCAGGGCGAAGACCTTGCGCTCAGGCGCCGTTTCCGCTGCCGCGACTGCCGCGCCAATGCCCATCGACAAGCCCTGGCCAATGCCGCCGCCGAGGGCATGCACGCCGGCGCGCGGGTGGTACAGCGTCAGCAGGCGGTTGCCCCAGATGCTGTTGGACAGCGTGACGTCGCGCACCCAGGTGAAATTGCGCCCGGTGATGGCTTGCAGCTGTTCGACCATCGCCGAGTACGGGCCGAGGTCGGCGATCAGTTGCGTGCGGGATTTTTCGCGGACGGCCTTGAGTTCGGCGAGGAAGGTCGGGTCGATCTGCAAGCGACCTTCGAGACGATCCGCCAGGCCTTCAAGGGCCAGTGCCGCGTCACCGCAGATGAACAGCTCGCTGTTGTAGCTGCGCCCTTCGATGGCCGGGTTGGCGTCGATGCGCAAGGTGTTGCGCGGCAATTTCAGCGCGTACTTGAAGGTCTCGTTGCTGCGCAGGCGGGAGCCGGCGATCAGCAGGGCGTCGCAGCTTTGCAGGAACTGCTCGACCAGTTTGTTCTGCGAGAACGCGCCGAGGCAGCGCTCGTCATCTTCGTTGACCACGCCGCGACCCTGGGTCGAGGTGATCACGCCAACGCCCATGTCCAGCAGGCGTTTGACTTGCGGGCCGGCATGCCGCGCGCCGCCGCCCAGCCACAACAGCGGGCGAGTGGCGCTGGCCAGACGCTCGGCGACCAGGTCCAGCGCTTCGGGCGCAGGTACGGCCACCGGGATCGGCAGCGGCGACAGGTCGGTCGGCATCGGGATAAAGGTCGACTGGATGTCGATCGGGATTTCCACGCTGACCGGCCCGGTAGGCGCAGTCAGTGCGGTCTGCACGGCCAGCTTCAGGGTGCTGATCGCGGTTTCGACGCTGCGCACCCGGAACGCGGCCTTCGACACGGCCTTGAGCATGGTCAGTTGATCGCGGGCTTCGTGGATGTAGGCGAATTCCTGATCCAGGTACGGCGTTTCGATCTGCCCGGTGATGTGCAGGAGCGGCGTGCCGGCGGTCAATGCTTCGACCATCGCCCCGGCGGCGTTACCGGCCGCGGTGCCGGTGGACGTCAGGCACACGCCCAGGCCACCGGTGGTGCGGGCATAGGCATCGGCCATGTTGGTGGCGCCGGCTTCGCCCCGGGCCATGACGAAGCGGATGTTGCCGCGTACGGCGAACGCATCGAGGATCGGCATGTTGTGGATCGAGATCACGCCGAACGCGGCCTTGACCTCGCACTGCTCGAGGAACGCGGTGATGGCGGCGCCAACGGTGACAGTATTTTCATTACGCATGGCGGGACAGGCCTCCGGATACATCGATATGGCTGCCTGTGGTGTAAGCCGACAGAGGCGAGGCCAGAAACAGGATCGCGCGGGCCGCTTCAATCGGCAGGCCCAGGCGCCCCAAGGGAATGTGTTTTTGTTGAGCCAGGCGGGCGGTCCATTGGCTCCAGTCCAGCTCCCGCTCTTCACGGGCTTCGAAACGCCGGCGCCATTGCCCGGACTCGACCAGGCCAATCAGGATGCCGTTGACCCGAATGCCATCCACGGCGAATTCGGTGGCCATCGAGCGCACCAGGTTCATCACCCCGGCGCGGGCGGCCGAGGTGGCGACCATGTGCGGCTCCGGCTGGCTGGCCAGCAGCGAATTGACGCAGACGATGGCCGCGTCCGGTTCACCCTGCAGCTGCGCCTTGAAGGCACGAACCGGGTTGATCACCGAAAAGAATTTCAGGTTCAGCTCTTCGGTCCAGGCGCTGTCGGTGGTGTCGGCGAAGGTCGAGACCCGACCTTGTCCGGCGTTGTTGATCAGCACGCTGGCCGGCCCCAACGCAGCCAGGCTGGCGGCGGCAAAGGCATTGACCGAGTCGGCATCGAGCACGTTGCACACCCGGGCCAGCAACCGCGCCTCGGGAAAGCGTTGGCGCAAGGCCGCTTCGACGCTGCGCAGGCGGTCTTCGTCGCGACCGCAGAAGGCCACGGCGGCGCCGGCTTCGAGCAGCAACTCGACACAGGCCAGGCCAATCCCGGAGGAGCCGCCGGTCACGATGGCCGTGCTGTCTTGCAGTTGATAGAGACTCATCTCAATCCCTCATCAGGGCGGTCACGCGGTGCTGGCCGTCGTGGCCGGCAGCGCTGTTGTAGTCGAGCAACCGCGACAGCTCGTCGGCGCTGCGACGCACCTGCAGGAGCAATTCGTTGAAGTTGACGTGGGCGATCTGCGTGGTCGGAATGGTCACGCCCAGGGCCGCGACGATCTGCCCGGATTGATCGCGCACCGGTGCGGCGACGGTGGAAATGGCTGACTCGAAGAAGCCTTCACCGCTGACGAACCCGCGCTGGCGGTCGGCCTGGACCATGTCGAACAGTTCCATCACGGTCTTCGGCGTGCAGGGCGAGAACTGCTCCAGGTGATCTTCCGGGTACAGCTCGCGCAGCTCGGCCAGCGACAGGTCTTCGAGCAGGATGCGCCCCAGGACCGTGGCGTGGGCGGGCAGGCGGGTGCCGACATTCACCGCGCTGGAGAACACCGACGGCGGCGAGACCTTGGCCACGTAGACGATCGAACGGCCGTCGCGCACCACCAGGTTACTCGGGTAGTTGAGGCGATCGCACAGGCGGGCCAAGAGCGGCTGGCCGAGTTCGGTCAGTTCCAGCGAGGCCAGGTATTCGAAGCCCAGGCGCAGCACCGACATGCCCAGGCGATATTCATTGCCGCTGCGGGTGACGAAGCCCATGGTTTCCAGGGTCGTCAGCAAGCGGAAAATCGTCGAGCGCGGCAGCGCCAGGCGCCGGGCCAGTTCCGGCGCGGTCAGCGTGCGGTTGCGCCGGCTGAACTCGCACAGCAGCAGGAGGCCGCGCTCCAGGCCCGGCACGATGTATTTGTCCTGAGCGTCCTTCAGCAGATCTGAATCGTTCATAGCGATGCACCAGTCAGGGATTCTTTGATGGCACAGGCCAGACGGCCCGCCACCACACAAGGTTGTTCGATGGGGCTGGCATGCCCGGCATCGGCGATAAGGTTGAACGTGCCGCACAGGGCCTTGGCCAGGGTCAGGCAGCTTTCGGGCGCGGTGATGCGGTCGGCTTCGCCGCAATGCACTTCGCACGGCATCGACAGCGGGGCGTGGCGCAGCAGGTCATCGCCGCACAGCAGCTCAATGGCCTGGCGATAACCCTCGGGATTGAGCCGGGCCATGTTCCACTGCACCCAGGCGTGCGCCTTGGGGCTGGCGTGGGGCGAGAGCATGTAGGCACTGCGTTGTTCGGCCATGCCCTGGATGCCCAGTTGATCCAGGGCACGCAGGCGTTTGTTGCGCACTTCCTGGCGCTGCAGGGCGCGCGATGGATGGCCGTAGCCCTGGGCCGGGCTGATCAAGACCAGCCGGCTGATGCGCTGCTGGTGCACGCCGCTGGCGAACGCCGTGGCGGTGATCGCCCCCAGTGAGTGACCCACCAGCACACAGCGCTGGATGTCCAGGGCGTCGAGCATCTGCAGCAGCCGTTCTGCGTAGTCCGACGCGTCCGGGGCCAACGCTCTCAACGGCGTGGAATCGCCATAGCCGGGCGCGTCCCAGGCGATCACCCGGGCGCTCTGGCCAAGCTCTTGCGCCACCTGCAGCCACGACGCCGAGCCCGAGCCGATTCCGTGCAGCAACACGATGGCCGGCCCGGCCCCGCATTCGCGTACGGCCTGGCGGGCACCTGCGAGCTCCAGCGTGCGCTGGGGAAAGTGCAGGGCCAGCTGGGCCTGGAGGTCGGCCGTGAGCGGCGGGACGAGTGTGTCGATGGCGTGCAACATGGGCTTATCCGCGCTTGATCGAGGCCAGGGGGTGTTCTGGCGGGTAGGTCGGGGTGACGGGTTTTTTCGCGCCGAGCATCACGCACATCAACGCGTCTTCATCGCCGATGTTGATCTCTTCGCGGTACACGCCGGGCGGCACGGAAATCACGTCGCGGTCGGTGAGGATGGTTTCGAAACGCTCGCCGTCCTTTTCGATCACCACCTTGAGTTTGCCGCGCAGCACGAAGAACACTTCTTCCACGTCGGTGTGCAGGTGCGGCGGGCCTTCGTGACCGGCCGGAATCACCATGGTGGAGAAGGTGAAGTTCTCCGATGGAATGGTGTTCATGTCCGTGCTGACGCCAGTGCCGCCGGTGCCGATGTAGCGCATCTGCGCGCGGCGGAATTTCGGGTCGTAGTCGGCCTGGAACTTCAGGGCGTTCCAGTCGTACTTGCGCGTCTCGTAGCGGGCGATGCGGGTCTGCATCCAGCTTGCAAGGTTGCTGCCGGCGGGTTGTTCCCAGCTTTTGGGGGTGTTTTGCTGCGCGGATAAATCGGTCATGGCTATCTCCTGATCAAGGCATGACGAACCCGCCGTTGACCGGCAGGGTTTGTCCAGTGATGAAGCGGGCGAGGTCGGACAGCGCGAACAGCACGGCGCCGCTGACGTCTTCGGGAAGTTGTGGGCGCTGAATCGCCCGCTGGTCGTTGTACAAGCGATGACGCGCTTCGGGCACGTAGGCGGTGGCTTCGACCAGCACCAGGCCGGGCGCGATGGCATTGACCGTGATGTTGTCGCCGCCCAGTTCCCGCGCCAGGCTGCGGGTCATGGCGATGATCGCGCCCTTGCTGGCGACATAGGCCAACAGGTTCGGCGCGCCCCACAGCGGGGTGTCGGACGCCAGGTTGACGATGGCGCCATGGCCGCTGGCACGCAGGGCCGGCAGACAGGCCTTGGTCATCAGCCAGGTGCCGCGCACGTTGACCTGCATCACCTGGTCCCAGGTATCGAGGCTCAGCTCTTCGCAGGTCTTGCCGCCGGAATTGGTGATCGACGCGTTGTTGACCAGGCCGTCCAGCCCACCGAGCAAATGGGTGGTCTCAGCGATGCAGGCATCGATCGAATCCGGTTGCGCCAGGTCCAGGGTCACCCCATAAACGGTCAGGCCTTCAGCGACCAGTTCGGCGGCCGATTGCTGGACGCGCTCGGCGAGAATGTCGGCGATCACCACCTGGGCACCGGCGCGGCCGATGGCCTGGGCGAAGGCGTAACCCAGGCCGCGGGCGCCCCCGGTGACCAGCACGCGACGGCCTTCGAGCAAACGATTGAGGGCTGTCATCATTGAGTACTCAGCATGGCTTTTGGCATGTAGTGCAGGATGCGTTTCTCGGCCCAGACCACCGCGCCGTAAGCGAGCACACCGATCAGCGTCAGCATGACGATGGCGACGAACACGCCCGCGGTATTGCCCTGGCCTTCGGCATCCACCAGCAGGAAGCCCAGGCCCTGGTTGCCGCCGACCAGTTCACCGACGGTGACGCCGATCACGGCCAGGGTCGAGGCAATGCGCAAGCCGGAGAACAGCGCGGCCATGGCCGACGGAAACTCCACCAGGCGGAAGATCTGCCAGCGGCTGGCGTTCATGGTCCGCACGAGGTTGATCATGTCCGGGTCCACGGTGCGGATTGCCGACAGCACGTTGATCATCACCGGGAAGAACACGATCAGGATGGCGATCAGGATCTTCGGGTAGATGGTGTAGCCCAGCCACATCACGAACAGCGGGGCGAAGGCGACTTTCGGCGCGATCTGCAGCGCCAGGATGTACGGCGACAGCATGGCTTCAGCGGCGGGCGAGAGGCCCAGCGATACGCCGATCGCCACGCCGAGCAGGGCGCCCAGGCCGAAGCCGACGATGATCTCGAACGCGGTGATCAAGGTGTGCTGCAACAGGCCGCCGGTCTGCCACATCACCACGCTTTCCTGGGCCACGCGGCTCAGTTGCGGCATGACGAATTCGGGCATGCCGAGCAGTCCCGGGCCCCATTGCCAGAGCACCAGGAACAGGATCAGCAGGGCGACGCTGCCGAGCATGGAGTTATTGAGGTTTTTCATCGTGTCGTTACCTTGTTGTCACTGACCGTCATTGCGCGGCGGTTTGGGTGTCGATGAACTGGTTGGTGTACAGGTCGTCGAGCTTCGGCTCCTGGGTGACGATGCCTTCGCTGACATAGAACTGGCGGACCGCTTCCAGTCGGGCCGGATCGATGCGGCCCAGTACGGTCTGGTTGGCATAGACGTGCTCAACGTAGAGCTTGAAGATTTTCTCCAGCGAATCTTCCTTGCCGGCATAGGCGGGAACAGCCTTGGCGAAAGTCACGGCGGCAGCGCGTGGGTCCGCAATGATGTCGCGCATGCCCTGCAGCGTTGCCTGGACCGTGCCGCGAACAATGTCCGGGTGATGCTTGATGGCATCGTCGGAGGCGATGATCGACTGGGCCATGCTTTCGAAAATCTGCGATTGCGGGATCAGCTTGATCTTCAACCCGGCTTCTTCGGCGTTGACCACCCAATCCGGCACACCGGCCATGGCCTCGGCTTTGTCCGCCGAGAACAATTGCCAGACACCTGCCGGGCCGGCAGCCTGGATATTCACATCGTTTTTGCTCAGGCCGGCTTTACGCAGGGAGGCAAGCAGGGCGTAGTAGGTGGTGTCCGAGTAAGACATCACCGTCATGGTCTTGCCCTTGAGGTCGGCGATCGAGTTAATGTTTGCGTCGGCATTGGTGGCAATCATGGTCACGCCGCCGGCGCCCAGCACCGCGACCGCGCGTACCGGTATTCCATTGGCCCGCACCACAATCGGCGTATCACCGAGGGCGCCACCGAGCATGGCGTTACCGGCCCCGATCTGTTTCGCGACATCCACACCGCCCTTGGCCGCGATGAACTTCATGTTCAGGTTCCGGGCGGCGTAGTAACCCTTTTGCTGGGCGATGATCCACGGCGCAAACGCCGGCAGGTTCGGAGGTGCCGGTAACAAATAGGTCACGTCGGTCGACTGCGCCTGGGCAGCGAAGGCCAGGCCCAGGCCGAGCGCAACGGCGCTGGCCTGGCTGAAACGTTGAAACAGAGACTTGAGCATGGGTACTCCTGAAAAGGTTGATGGCCACGAGGGCGTTGATCAATGCAGTTCGGTGTCTTCGCCGACTTTCAGCAGCTCCATCAGGCGACCGGCCAGCGGCCCGATCTCCGGCAGCTTGCGGCGCTCCAGCGGGTTGTCGCGAAACGGCAGGTCGACGCTGATTTCTTCGATGATGGTGCCGGGGCGGGCGCTCATGACCAGCAAGCGGTCGGACATGGCGATGGCTTCGATCAGGTCATGGGTGATGAACAGGGCGGTTTTCTTTTCATCGAACAGCATCCGCGCCATGTCCTGCTGCAGGATCATCTTGGTCTGTGCATCCAGGGCCGAAAACGGTTCGTCGAGGAACAGCACCTGCGGGTCGATGGCCAGGGTGCGAGCCAGTGCGGCGCGCTGGCGCATGCCACCCGACAGCTGGAAGGGGTAGTGGTCGGCAAAACCTTGCAGGTGGCAGCGATCGAGCAGATCTTTGGCCACCGCCTGCCGCTTGGCGGCCGGCACACCCTGGATTTCCAGGCCCAGTTCGACGTTGCGGCGAATGCTGCGCCACGGCATCAGCAGGTCTTTCTGCAGCATGAACGCGACCTGGCGGACCGGACCGGTGACGGCTTCACCGCCGACGAAGACTTCGCCTTCGGTGGGGCGATACAGCCCGGAACCCATGTTCAGGATGGTGCTCTTGCCACAACCGGAAGGGCCGATGATCGACACCACTTCACCGCGGCGGATCTTGAAATTCACCTCTCGAATGGCAAACGGCGCTTCGGACTTTCCCTTGGCCGGGAAGCATTTGCCGACATTGCGGAATTCAATTTCGGTGGGCTCCGGATTGTCCTTGGGAGCGGGCTTATTCCATTGAGGGGCGACGGCGTACATCTCGTTCACAGCCATTGGGAAGGGTCTCTGGTCTGTTTTATAGGTGATACGCCGTTTAGTGCATGAACAATGCCAGCTCTGTGAGGATTTTGTTTTTTGTCAAAAACTCCTTTGTTATTAGATGTTTAAGGAGATTTCAGGTTATTTGTCGCGTTTCATATATGAAACGCGGTTTCTTATTTGGCACGAAATTGCCCATCGATTGTGCGACGCCGGGAAAAATGCGAGCACGCAGTGCCTTTTTAGGTAACGTCGTATGTCGGGAAATGGCGGATTTGTTTCGTGTATGAAACGAAGGGGAGTAACGCTGGGAGGTAACGCTGCGCAGACGTCGACCTGAGCGACAGCCGGCCTGGCCCCTGTAGGAGCGAGCTTGCTCCGGGCGGCGTTCCGACGATGGTGGTTAACGATAACGAGTGTGGATACTGACGGGTGGCGCTGATCATCGTGAAGGGCACCCAAATTCCTGCTGGGCATCGGGGTCGGTCACATCGTTGTCCGTTGGGGGGGGGGCGGGAGGTGGTTATGGGTGTTTCCGATGTTATTCCAAGAGCCGGTTATTGGGTGGCCAATATGGTTGCGGGGCTGTCATTCCTGCAGCCGGCGAACATATCCAGTTTCGGGTCGTAGACATGGGTGCGAACGTTGAGTAGTCCGAGTATCGAATGGAACAGGTTGTCCTGACTCAGATAACCAGTTCGGGTTTTTTGCAGGCATTCGGTATCAACGGCAAACGAGTGCTGATAGTTGTCAGAAAGCCAAACCATCAAAGGAACATGTTTTTGCTGATCAGGCGCCAGCAGGTAAGGCGTTCCGTGCAGGAACAGGTTGTACTCACCCAGCGACTCGCCGTGATCCGATAGATACATCATCGCCGTGTCTACTTTGTCCTGTTGGCTACGCAATATGTCAATCAAGCTGGCCAGAACATGATCGGTGTACAGGAGGGTATTGTCATAGCCATTGACTATGCTGTCGCGGCTGCATTGGTCCAGCGCATTACTTTCGCAAACGGGCGTAAATTTCTCGAAGGCTTTCGGGTAACGCTTGAAGTATTCCGGGCCGTGACTGCCCATCTGGTGCAGTACCAGAACCGTGTCTTTATCAAGGTGATCAATGAAACTTTGCAGGCCCTGCAGGAGGATCTCATCCCTGCATTCTTTATTGGCGCAAAGGTCCGGGTCTTTCAGGTTGCTCACATCCTCAAAGACGACCCGGTCGCAAGTGCCTTTGCAGCCGGACTGGTTGTCGCGCCAGACTACGTCTATCCCCGCACGTTTGAGTACATCCAGCAGACCTTCTTCGGTTTTTGCCGTCGAAGCGTCATAATTCTTGCGTCCCATATTGGAAAACATGCACGGCACCGATACAGCCGTTTCCGTTCCGCAGGAATGAACATCAGTAAAAGCGATCACACCAGGCTCTTTATCCATCTGTGGCGTGGTGTCTCGGTTGTAACCCAGGATGCCAAAATTTTCAGCTCGGGCACTTTCCCCGACCACTAGCACCGTCAGGGATTTGCGCGAATGTTGCGCCTGGCGGGTATCCCGGATCGCATCTTCGCCTATCGTCTTGAAGGGCTTTTGCGCGGTGACCAGTTGCTCGCGCAAATAGCTGAACGATGCGCCGATGTAATTGCTGGGCACAACCATCAGCCGCAATTCATGATGGTTGCGAAAAAGCGATGACAAGCCTTGGTAATTGAGCAGGGCGACGCCGCCTATGACCATGGCACAACCGATACTGATCAGGGTCTTGCAGATGAGCTCTCGCGGCGGTTGGCGAAAGAGGATCGGTGTTTTCCATAGGATTAAAGAGGGCAGGACGCCCAGCAGTACCCAATACGCGAGCAGTTTAAGTGACAGTAGATCCCACACTTCGGTGGCATTGGTTTCTGCGAAGTTACGCAGCATCCCGGTATCAATCAATACACCATAACGACTCATGAAATAGGCGACGCCCGCGCTGATCATGAACAGGGCAGTCAGTACCGGTTTCAATGTTTTACGAAAGGCCAGCAAAGTAAGTACGATATTAAAGGCGAAAAAGACCATGACGGCGAAAGCCAGTCGCGGCAACATGCCCGTGGTGTCCGTTATGCTGAAAAGATGGTGCCAGAGTGTGGTATTGAAACCAATTAACAGGAAGCCACTGGCAAACAATGTCATCACTTCAGGGCGTACGGCTTTAATGTTAAACATGTTGTCTGCTTTATCGAAATGAGGGAGCGCCCGTTGGCTGAGCGAGATGTCTCCAATGGCGCAGACTCTAGGCAGCGATTCATAAAAATTTCGTGAAAAATATGCCGGTAAAAAATGGAGTCGACATAATATTGATTTATGCCGGTTTTTTAACAGCTTGACCCGCGCGCGAGCCAATAGACGTTAAGCGACATTTGTAATTATTTTTTCACATTGTTTTCACCGTACCCCTACGTTACTCACTTTAACGTGCGGCTCATGATGCGCAAACGTCAGGTAGTGATGCGTTCAGAAGTTGAGCCTGGCTGTTGCCAACAATGTTTTTTGCAGGAGCGATCGTGTGCCCCCCGCTTTTATTAATAATTCATAACGGAGCCCCTCGATGGCTATCGCATTACCGCTTCGTGTGTCCCGTCCTTTTGATTTTCGTCTTGCGCTAGGCATTCCGATTTTTCTGATGGGGTTGATGTTGTTACTCGATCCGACAGCCCTGGATTTCTCTATTGCCCGGATGTTCTATGTGCCTGGGGCCGGTTTCATCGGGCGCCAGAGTTACTGGCTGGAAAACATCCTGCACGACCGCGCCAAGCAGGTCGTGATCCTGGTATTTGTCTTGCTGCTGATTGCCTTTCTGGTCAGCCGTGTTTCTTCAAAACTCCATGAATGGCGTCGGCCGCTGGGCTACACCATTCTGGCCATGGCACTGACCACGTCGATCGTCACGCCCCTCAAGGCAGTGACGGCGGTGCATTGCCCATGGAGCCTGAGTGACTTCGGCGGTAGCGAAACCTATACACCGTTGCTCAGTCATCGCGCGCAGACGCTCAAGCCGGGCCGCTGCTGGCCCGGCGGTCATGCGTCTACTGGCTTCTCGTTGCTGGCCCTGTTCTTCGCCTTGCGCGACCGTCACTCACAAGGGGCGCGAATCGCCCTTGGGGTTGCCCTGGGATTGGGCGCGATTTTCTCCGTGGGCAGGATGATGCAGGGGGCTCATTTTCTTTCCCACAACATCTGGACCTTGTTACTTGATTGGGTGATTTGTGTGCTCCTGTACCGCTGGCTGCTTTACCGTCCTGAGGCGCGGGCCCTTAAGACTCGGGAAAAATCGGTGGCAGGATTGGAGAAGGGATGAAATGCCCCCTGTGCGAGCCTTGGGTAAAAGTGCCCTCGCACTGCTGGCTGTCCGCATTTGCCCGATACTGCCCGCCGCGACGGGCAGCAACCGACCTTTGCAGACATTCATAACAATCAAGCTAAAAGGCCGGCTTGGCCGGTCCCGATGAACGAAGCGAACGTTTTGAACGCATTGTCAGGCGTATTCAACGTAATGCTCCATCTAAAAACTTTCCGCCTCGGGCGCACGGAAGGCCTTACTGTAGTAGCCGGACTGGTCGAAACAGCAAACCTGCTTCTTGCCGGATGCAAGCATATCGCAGGCATCGACAATTCGTTTTGCGCGCGTCTTAAGTTGCTTGGCTGAAGTAATCCAGTGTATCCAGTCTACGCGTGCGATGGTCGTCGTAGTGTTCCAGACTTTACGAGCCTCAGGAGTGGCTGCCAGTGCCTCCTGAAAATCTGGTGGGATGTCAGGCTCGGGTTCCTTCTTCACAGGGGCTAGCTCTAGTGTAACCATGCCGCCGACGGCCGTGCCTGCGGCTTCGAGTAACTCTCCACTTACCTGCAGCCAATGGCTCAGCTGACCATCCGGCTCAAGGGTTGCCTGGAAGTGGTGCCCATTGATTGTGCCTTCAACTGTCGTCCTTCCTCGCCTCGGAAGCTGTTCACTCGCGTCTCTTGGCAGTACTACGAACGCCCACGACGTATCATTACCAGGCTTTGCCGGACGAAGAAGCTTTGCTTCGAATCTGGATTTCACATCGATTGTTGTCATTGCAACTCCTCCCACTAATACGCCTGACTACTCTCTGGCGACCTCACTGTCGTTTTTAAACGCGACGGTGGTGTCGTAAACGTTCCGTGTCGTCCCGCGTTGCTAAAAAAGCAAAAGTCATTTGCGATTTGAGCGGATTGTTGCATCACGAGTCCGAAGTTAGCATCGATCCATCGCTGCAACTCATCTGACTTTTAGCGTGAGTCCAAGACAGTCTGCATTGTTCACCTGTCGCTCAGCTGATCGTCCTCCCACTCGATCAAATATGGAAACTCCAATGTCGACACTCTTCGAAGAATTCCGCATGGGCGACACCACGCTCAAAAATCGTATCGTGATGGCGCCTTTAACCCGCTCTCGCGCACCCGATGATGCCGCCGATGAACGAGTGGCCTTGTACTACGCGCAGCGCGCCACCGCAGGCTTGATCGTCAGCGAGGGCACGCCGATATCCCGTGAAGGTCAAGGCTACCTCTTCAATCCCGGCATCTTCACCCCCGAGCAGATCGCTGGATGGCGCCTCACCACCCACTCGGTTCATTCCGTGGGTGGCAAGATGTTTGCGCAAATCTGGCACGTGGGTCGTGTGTCGCATCCGTCGATCCAGGAGGGCGGGAAACTGCCGGTGAGCGCCACGTCGAAGCAAGCGGTTGGCGCGACAGCTTTCGGCTACGACGCTGACGGCAAGCCGGCGTTGGTAGAGCCACCTGCGCCGCGCCAGCTCACAACGGCCGAGGTTTCGCGGATTGTCGGTGAGTTCGCGCAGGCGGCCGAAAATGCGATCGAGGCAGGTTTTGATGGCGTAGAAATTCATGGTGCCAATGGCTATCTGTTCGAGCAGTTCATGAATCCGCTGGTCAATGATCGAACCGATCAGTACTCCGCTGATCAGTTGGAAAATCGTCTGCGCTTCACCCTGGAAGTCATCGACGCCGTGGTTGCGCGGATTGGCGCGGGCCGTGTGGGCATCCGTATTTCGCCCTATGGTCAACTGTTCGATATGCCGTTGTACGAGCAGATCGATGAAACCTACACCGCGCTTGCTACAGAGATAGGCGCTCGGCAACTGGCCTATGTTCATGTCATGGATCAGTCCGGATTTCCTGCACCGGGTACCGAGGGTGGCGGTGGCGGCCCGAAAGCGACCTTTATCAGTTTGCTGTCGACCATGAAATCAAAATTGCCTGACACAGCGCTCATTTTGGCTGGCGGTATGTCGCGCCAACGTGCGCAAGACCTGATCAATGATGGCATCATCGACCTCGCCGCGTTTGGCACTGCTTACATCAGCAACCCTGATCTTGTGGCGCGCCTGCAGAACAACTGGCCTCTGACCGAAGCCAAGCGCGAAACCTTCTACGGCGGCGGGGCCGAAGGTTATGTCGATTACGCGCCCCATCGAGGGTAAGCAGTCGCGACCCGGCAAGGTTCCACCTTCTGAGGGATAGGCAGCCGTCACCGGTACTCGGTGCGGCTGCTTTTTCATGCCTGGTGCAAATAGACCTCAGAGACGGGGCCGAGAGGACAATCAGCAGCCATTCTGTTTTAGTACAGATCACTGAGCTTCATGAGCAAGCAGCTCATTCAGCTTTTGCCCGACTGGGAGGGGGCGGTTGAGCAGACGCCAAGCCAGATACATTTGATTTCCCCCGAGAATCGACTCCGCTCCCAGAAGGTTCCCGTGGTGTGGGACTACTTCATCAATGCGATTGGCGTTCCTCCCTATTGGGAGGATCTCAGTGGGTCTCGAACTGACGGTGATATTAAAGCGTTATGAGCTAATAACCGGAATCTTATAGCGGTTCGCTCAGTTTTATCGTGGCTTAGTTATAGGGTCGATCTTCTATCCTTATAATAATTGGTGATTAGTCACAGCTGCTATTATGTCTTTATGATTGGTCCTACAACCACTCGTGAGACAGGAGGTAGCTCGATGACAATTCAAATTAAACCTGTTGCTGGTCGAATTGGTGCGCAACTGGAAGGTGTGAAGTTGGGTGGAAACATCAGTGCTGAGCAATTCGAATTTATTAACGAGGCGCTGCTGAAATATAAAGTGCTGTTCTTTCGCGACCAACATCTGAATGACGCCGAGCACGAAGCTTTTTCCCGTCGTTTCGGTGATCAGGTACCACATCCCACCGTACGTTCCGCCGAGCAAAGTGCTGCCATCCTGCACTTGGACGCCAAGGAAACCCGAGCCAATTCCTGGCACACCGATGTAACCTTCGTGGCTAATTATCCGAAGATTTCCATATTGCGCGGTGTGGTTATTCCACCTTACGGCGGTGACACGGTGTGGGCTAATACCGCAGCGGCTTACACCGACTTGCCCGAGCCATTAAAACAACTGGCAGATAGTTTGCGCGCGTTGCATACCAACGTGTATGACTACGCGGCGCCACGTAATACTGACGAGTCGGGTATCAGGCGTTATCGCGAACAGTTTACCGCCGAAGTTTATGAGACCGAGCACCCTCTGGTGCGAGTGCATCCAGAGTCGGGCGAAAGAAGTTTGTTGCTGGGGCACTTTGTTAAACAGATTCAGGGTGTCAGCAATAGCGATTCGAAACAACTTATTCGCTTGTTCCACGACCGTATTACCCATGTCGACAACACCGTGCGCTGGCGCTGGCAGGAGGGTGACGTGGTGATCTGGGACAACCGCGCCACGCAGCACATCGCGATTAACGACTATGGCGATGCCCAACGCATCGTGCGCCGAACCACCATCGACGGTGATGTGCCGGTTGGCGTTGACGGTCGCTTGAGCCAAGCGCTCAAGCCAAGCCCGGATACCCGCTCGCCGAAAACCGAAGCCGATAAAAAACACCTCGCTGCGTAACAAACGAGTCTCATCGACACAAGGAAGGTTTCTATATGAAACTCAAAGGTATCCCCCTGTTTCACAAAGGCCGCATCGCTGCAGCACTGGCTGCGCTTCTTGCAATACCCTTGGCGCAGGCCGATGTATTGCGCATTGGAGTAGCGACGGCCGGCGGCGGTGACCCGGTAACGTTCAGTGGCTCGACCTTGGGCATTGTGCGCAATCAGCAACTGCTGGAAAAGGCCTTCGCTGGAACCGGTACCGAGGTGCAATGGTTCTTTTTCAAGGGCGCTGGCCCCGCGGTAAACGAAGCCTTATCGAACCAGCAACTTGATTTCGCCTACCAGGGCGATCTGCCCGCAGTCGTCGGGCGTTCCAATGGGCTGGACACCAGACTGCTGGCCGCGCTGGGTGTACGTGCCAACCTTTACCTGGCAGTTCCCAAGGGCTCCGAACTCAAAAGCATCGAGGATCTGAAAGGCAAGAAGGTGGCGGTCTTTCGTGGAACCAACGGCCATCTGGTGACGATCAATCTTTTGGCGGCGCATGGTCTGACCGAGCGCGATATCAAGGTCATCAACCTCGATACCGGAAGCACTCAGGCAGCCTTGGTATCCAATGGAGTAGATGCCGCATTTGGCGGCCGCGAATTGTTCAAGCTTCGCGATCAAGGCCTGATCGACATCATTTACGACAACCCCACTCAGGATGTGCGCTACACCCGACAGACCGCACTGGTGGTTCGGGGTGCCTATGAAAAAGAACATCCGGACAAGGTGCAAAAGGTTGTCGACACGCTGGTGGATGCGGCGAAATGGACATCGGATGACAGCCATCGTGATGCAGTCTTCACTGAGTGGGCCAAGAGTAATGAGCCCGCAGAATCACTACGCGCCGACTTTACCGGCGTAAGCCTCAGGGACAAAGCTTCGCCTCTGGTTGACAACTTTCTGCTTGGCCGCTATCAGGCCGTGGCGGACCAGGCCAAGGAAGAAAAACTCATCCGTCGCCCCGTCAGCATCGATGGCTGGTTCGAGACCAGTTACCTGCAAAAATCCCTGAAAGCCAAGGGGCTTGAAAACTACTGGACGCCCTACGGCCCGGATGGCAAACAGCCGGCTGGCAATGCAGTAGCGGTCGCGACCAGCAGGCAAGGGAGCTAGGCAAATGGCCAGGGCACAGACCGTCAGATTAGCGCCGTACGCGACGCCGGCATTACCGAGCGACAACGTCAAACGCTTGCCACCATCACCGGCCCGTTCAGTACGCAAGGTAGAGGTGCTGCGTCCGTCGGCCTGGTCCTTCAATCCGGGTGATAAAGCCTTGCCCTGGCTATTGCCGCTGGTGTTGCTCGGCTTATGGTACTTGGGGGTGGAACGCGGTTGGCTTTCAGAGCAGGTGCTCCCACCGCCAGGCTACGTTTATCAAACCTTGTCGGACCTGGTCACCTCCGGTGACCTGTGGCTGAACGCGTTCGCCAGCATGCAACGGGTGGTCGTCGGATTTGCGTTGGGTGCACTCGTCGGCATAGCGCTGGGCCTGGCCATGGGGATTTCCAAAACGGTCGAGGATTATCTTTTACCCACCTTCAACGCGCTGGTGCAAATACCGGTACTGGGCTGGCTGCCGTTTGCCTTGCTGCTGTTCGGCATCGGCGAGACGCTCAAGTATGTGCTGATTGCCAAGGCGGCCATGGTGCCGATCACTCTGTGTACGTTGCAGGCTTTCCACCAGGCGCCCAAAGGGCTGTTGGAAGTCGGCCGGGCCTACGGCTTCAGTCGTCGGCAAAGCGTCACCTCCATCGTCTTGCCGGCGGCCATCCCGACGCTGTTCACTGGTTTGCGTCTGGGCTTCACCAAAGCCTGGTTATCGCTGGTAGTGGTTGAGTTGGTGGCATCGAGTGAGGGGCTGGGTTACCTGATCGTCTATGGGCGCCAGCTGTTTCAACTGGACCTGGTGATGGCGGCCGTTGTGGTGGTCGGTGCTCTCGGCCTGTTGATAGACCGCGGTTTCGACTACCTGGAACAACGCTTGAGTCGTGGTCGGCCAACGGCCGGGGGGCGACTGTCATGAGTGCGATCATGTCAGCAGGCAGCCGTAACCGCGGATATCGCGGATGGGTCTTGCCAATTGCCGCCATTGCCGTGTGGTGGCTGGCTTCGAGCCAGGGCTGGAGCCAATCGGGCTTGCTCGTTTCGCCGGAAAAAGTCGCCACCACGGCTTGGGATCAAATGGCCTCGGGCAAATTCTGGCGGGCAATTTCTGCCAGCCTGGCGCGTAACCTCAGTGGCTTTTTTATCGGTACCACGCTCGGCCTGGTATTGGGTTGCCTGCTGGGCCTGTCGCGGTATTTCCAACGTCTTGTGGGTCCGAGTTTCAATACCTTCAAACAAATTTCTCTGTTCGCCTGGATCCCGTTGATCTCGGTGTGGTTCGGCCTGGGCGATGTGGCCAAGGTCGTGTTCCTGTCACTGGCAGCGCTGGTGCCGGTGGTGGTGAATACCTGCGACGGTTTACGCAATGTCCCACCCAACCTGTTGGAAGTGGCGCGGGTATACGGCTTCACCCGTTGGCAAACCATCATCGGGGTCATGCTTCCCGCCGCCTTGCCGTCGATTTTCACGGGGATTTACCTGGCGCTGGTCTATTCCTGGCTGGCGACCATCGGTGCCGAATACCTGCTGGTATCGGGGGAGGGGATCGGCAACACGCTGATTGATGGCAGCGAACATTTCATGATGGACCTGGTGTTATTTGGAATGGTGGTTATCGGCCTGGTGGGCTGGGGCCTCAACGCATTGGCCCGGACACTTGAACGGCGAATGCAGCGCCTGTACGGCATCGCGCCTCGTTGATTGGCATTTTCAAAAGGATTGCAACATGCTCAACAATAGCCTGACCCTCGAAAACATCAGCAAGCGTTTCGCTTCCCGACCGGGCAGTTCGACTCAACTGCAAGTACTCGACAACATCCACCTCGACATCGCTCCCGGGGAGTTCATCAGCATCGTCGGGGCCAGCGGCTGCGGCAAATCCACGCTGCTGCGACTGATTCTTGGACTGGACGAAGAATATGACGGGCGCATCCTGCTGGATGGCAAACCCATCGAAGGCACTGGCCTGGAACGTGGCATCGTCTTTCAGGATCACCGCTTGTTCCCCTGGCTCAATGTGGAACAGAACGTCGCTGTCGGGCTCAAGAATTCACCCCTGAGCGCTGGGCAGAAACGCGACACCGTGCGCGAGCACATTGAACTCGTCGGCCTGCAAGACTTTATCGATGCCTACCCTCATCAGATATCCGGCGGCATGGCGCAACGCGTGGCCATAGCCCGCGGCTTGGTCAATCGCCCGAGCGTGCTGCTACTGGATGAACCGCTGGGTGCCCTCGATGCCTTGACCCGTGCGCGACTGCAGGGCGAGCTGCAAAACATCTGGGTCAAGGAAAAAATCACCATGATCCTGGTCACGCACGATGTTGATGAGGCGGTATTCCTGGGTGACCGCGTGGTGGTGATGCAGCCCAACCCAGGCCGCATCCGGCGCATCGTCGACATCGATCTGCCGCGTTCACGCAACCGCAGTGACAGCCGCTTCATCGCCCTGCGCGACGATGTGCTGAGCGATTTTGCCGAGCTGCACTGAGCCCCTGCGCCTGACGCCGTGCGCAGGCTTGTTTTTTTCAAACTCAATTTTTTCAGGGAACGGAAAATGTCCGAACGCCAGCTCAGCCTCAACCTGTTTATCTATCCGAACGGCCATCACGAAGCGGCCTGGCGTCACCCGCAGTCGGTGCCGGAATCCTCCATGGATATCGGCTATTACCAGCAACTGGCACTGCGCGCTGAACGCGAGAAACTTGATGCGATTTTCTTCGCGGATTCGCCTTCACTGGCTGAAAGCGGGCATGAGGGGTTACGCATTCGTTTCGAACCCATCACCTGGCTGGCAGCGATTGCCGCAGTGACCCAACGCATAGGCCTGATCGCCACGGCCAGTACGACCTACAGCGAACCCTACAATCTGGCTCGCTCGTTCAGTGCGCTGGACCACCTCAGCAAGGGGCGCGCGGGCTGGAACATCGTGACCACCTCCATGGCCGCTGCAGCCGCCAATTTTGGTCTGGATAAACATCCCTCGGCGTTTGACCGCTATGCTCAGGCCGAAGAATTCGTGCAGGTGGTCGGTGACCTGTGGGACAGCTGGGAGGACGATGCGCTGGTGCTGGACAAGACGTCCGGGGTGTTTGCCGATGGCGACAAGGTGCATGCGATCAACCACGTGGGTGCCCACTACAAAGTAAAGGGCCCATTCAACTCTCCGCGCTCGCCACAGGGGCGGCCGGTACAGGTGCAGGCCGGGTCTTCCGAAGATGGCCGTGATTTCGCCTCCAGGCATGCCGAAGCGATTTTCACCGCACACCAGACCCTGCAAAGCGCCACCGAATTCGCCAACGATATCCGTGCTCGGGCGAAGGCGGCGGGGCGCGATCCTCGCCGGCTGAAAATTCTCCCGGGCATCAGCCCCTACATCGGTAGCACCGAAGCCGAAGCGCAGCGCAAGTTCGACGAGCTCAACGAACTGGTGCTGCCGCACATCTCCTTGGGTCAGCTACGCCGCATGCTGGGGGTCGACCTGACCGGGCACGATCTGGATGCACCGTTCCCGCGTCACCTGATCAACTTCGACAGCAGCGAAAGCCAGTCGAGCCGTTTCAAATTGATCATCGACATTGTCGACCGCGAGAAACCGACGCTGCGCCAACTGATCAATCGCCTGGCCGGTGCTCGTGGGCATTGGGCGCCGGCAGGTACGCCGGTGCAGATTGCAGATTTGATCGAGCAGTGGTTCCGCAGTGGTGCCGCCGATGGTTTCAACGTGATGCCGCCAGCGTTCCCCGAAGGCTTTGAAGTGTTCCTCGATGAAGTGCTGCCGATACTGCGCAAGCGTGGCCTGTTCCGCAGTGAATATTCGGGTAGTACTCTGCGCGAGCATTACGGCTTGAATCGCCCGGATTCGCGTTTTTCCCTGAAGTCCGCCTGAGCGAGGGGCAGAGAGTCTTACAAGACGCCCGAGGCTGCTCACGGGCGTCAGGTTCCTGCAGGTGTGCGCATCTGACTCCATCTCCATGCCAATTTTGTGAACATTGCGAAAAAGTGATCGACTGCTTTAATGGAATCTGCAGCGCCAACCGAAGCGAAGCAGCGTGGCCATCAGGTGCTGAGCACGGTTCAGCTAACGTGAATATACAGCGGCCCAATCACAGGACAGTGTCGATGATTAATGAATCAAAAATCCGGGAACGAGCTTATGCGCTGTGGGAAAAGGATGCATGCCCGGAAGGAGCTGCACTCTTCTACTGGCGTCTCGCCGAAGATCAGCTCGCGGCTGAACTGCGGTCATCCAGAGCCGCCCCCCTGATGCAGACGTTGGAGGAGCGAAAAGCGGCGTAGCTCAATCGATACACTACTGACTGCTTACTCTGGAGAAGCGCCCCCCTCGACCCGGCGTTGCGTCTGTCCAACCTCACCGATTGGCTATGGCTCGTCAGAGCTGAAGCCGTGGAACGAGGCAAAACGTTCAATTGGTTCACGTGGCGTTTCAAGGCTGTTCTCCGGTGCGTCACGGTCCTCGTGGCCCAGAGCGATGCCGCAGACCAGAATGTCATTGTCCGCGAGCGGCAGATGTTCGCGTATGACCTGGTGGTACCAGGCGAATGCAGCCTGGGCGCAAGTGTGCAAGCCCTGACCCCTGGCGGCGAGCAGGATGTTCTGGATGAACATGCCTAAATCCATATAGCTGCCCGTATTGAGTCTGCGGTCAAGGCTGATCAGCAGACCGACCGGGGCGTCGAAGAACTGGTAGTTGCGCAGCATTTGCTGGTCACGGGCCGTTGTATCGTCGCGCTTGATGCCGAGCTTCTCATACAGGCTGAAGCCCACCTCGCGGCGACGTTGCTGATAGGGCTCAAACCAGGCAGTCGGGTAGTATTCATATTCGGCAGCATGCTGCCCGGCGTCGTGGGTCGCGGATGCGATTATATCGTCGCACAAGCGTTGCTTGGCCTGGCCGGTCAATACATGGACATGCCAGGGCTGTACGTTGTTGCCGCTGGGTGCCCGTGAGGCGACCTTCAGAATATGTTCGATCACCGGTTTGGGGACGCTCCACGGCATGAAGCTTCGAACGGATTTACGCGAGCGGATGGCGGCATCTATATGCATTTGAGAAACTCCTTGTGCGGTCATTGGCTGAAATGTCGGCGAGCAATACTCACCAAAACTTGAAGGTGTAGCCTACGATGATGCGGTTTTCGTCAATATCCGTCGTGCGGTTCCCGCGATAGGCGACGTTGCGCAACCGCAGGTTGACGTTTTTCAGCGGTCCGCCCTGAACCACATAAGCGATATCGACATTGCGTTCCCATTCCTTGGCGTTGGTGCCGGCGATTTCAAAGTTGTCGCCTGACACATAGCGCGTCATGAACGTCAGCCCGGGCAAACCGACGGTGGCGAGGTCATAGTCGTAGCGAAGCTGCCAGGAGTCTTCCCTGGCGCGCAGGAAATGGTGGTAGGTGACGGTGTTGAATGCCCATGGATCGGTGCCGCCGCCGATGAAGGGCATGCCGGTGTCGCCGCTCTGGTTCTGGTAGCTGGCGCCGAGGGCGTGACCCTTGTAGGACAGGGTGAACATCGTTCCCAGGTTGCGGTTGTCGACATTGGTGCGACCCTCGTTTTCACTCTGAAAATAACGGACTTCCGACCTCAGGTTCAATCCCTCGGCCAATGGCTGGGTGTGAATCAGATTGCCGTAGTGCTGGCTGTAGTTGTCCTGCAATTGGGCGAAGAAGTAGGTGGTGGTCAGGTTTGGCAGCAGCGCATAAGTAGCACCCGCATAGTTGAAACGGTCAGTCGCGACGCCCCCTCTGGAGCCGTCGGCAAACATGGTCATGTCTTCGTAGTTGGTTGAGTTGCGCAGGCGGGTGGCGCGAAACTGGCCGCCGGTGAGGGTGAGCTTGTCGATGTCACTGGAGACGATCTGCGCGCCTTCAAACGTCTGCGGCAGCAAGCGGGTGTCATTGCGAAACGCGATCGGCAGGGTCGGTGCGTGGGTGCCGACAGTCAGCAGGCTCTTGGCCATTTTGACTTTAGCGGTAGGGCCGATAAAACCAAAGCTGTCCGGGACCTCGCCATTACTCTGCACGGGCAGGGCGCCCGCACCGGTCGTGCCGCGGCCGGCATCAAGTTTTACGCCAAGCAGCCCGAGCGCATCCACGCCAAAGCCCACCGTGCCCTCGGTGAAGCCAGAGCTGTAACGCAACATGAAGCCCTGGCCCCATTCTTCAGCCTTGTGACGGGCCGTGTTGGGGTTATCCCGAAAATCACGGTTGATGTAGAAGTTACGGGCCTCGAGCGTCAGGTGGCTATCGTCGTTGAATTCGGCAATGGCCTGTTGAGCGACGATGCTGGTACTGATTGCGAGGGTGATGGACAAGGTTTTTGACGGGTAATGCATGGTTCGACCTCTTGTTTTTATTGTGGTGAACAGCAGCTATTGGGTTTGAACGACGATCCTTTTTTCGGGACGAGTCAGCCCGTAAAACGAACTTCTAAATTCGTTTTTTTTCGCTGATCAGTCGCTGAAGGTTATTCAGTCGAGCTCGGCGTAACCCCTGATCCGGATGTTTCCTTTCTCATTGGTGAGTACAAGTTCCCGTGACCGGATGCCTGTTTGATAAAGCCGAGGCTGATCGCCCAGCGCGATGGGTGACAGGAATCGCACACCGAACCGTTGCAGGCGAGTGGCACTCAACAGTGTGCCGAGCATGCCCATGCCCAGCATTCCCTGGGCGAAAACATCGGCATGCCCGGCCCGGCAAGCAATGGCCGGCTCCAGATGCACGGGGTTCTGATCACCCGAGGCGAGGGCGAAGGCGTTGATTTGCTCCCGGCTGATCGCCCCGGCGGTTGTTACCGGCGGAGCGTTCTGCTCCGCCATTTCAGGACCCACCCTGGGCGGGCCAGGTACCGGCACCGCGACATAGATGCTGAGCATTTCACACGCCAGGCTGCCGTCGGCGGTGAGCAGGCGCGTTTTCTTGTGCAGCAGGTTGAAACGCGGCTTTTTGATCACCTCGGTCAGTTCAGCGCGGCTGCTGTAGCGCAAGCCGGGTTGCAGTGGATGGTGGTAGTGGAAGTGCTGTTCACCGTGCAGCAGTTGATGGGCCCCCAGGCCTGTCAGGGCGAGCAGTTGATCGACGACCTGGTGATCCATGTCGGCGCTGAACGCCAGTGTCGGTGGCAGCCCGGTGCAGTCCTGGGTGACGCCGATGGCCAGGTTCAGCGCGCTGATGCGCTTGGGCGTGAACGACCAGTCGCAGTCAGCAAAGCGATGGCCCTTGAGGTGACTGAGGTTCGCCGGCATTACCAGCCCCCCGAGACGCTGAGCGACTCGCCGGTGATGGCGCGCGCCGCGTGGGATGCAAGAAATACCGCACTGTCACCGATTTCACCGGGCTCCAACAGGCGCTTCATCGGCTGGCGAGCGAGAATGTGCCGGTGCAATGCCTCTTCCTCGCTGACGCCATCCTGGGCTGCAAGCAGGGGCAGTTGGTTTTCCACCAGGGAGGTGCGCACCGCGCCGGGAAGCAGGGCGTTGGCAGTGATCCCCTGGTTGGCGGTCTCGAGCGCCAGGGCGCGGGTGAAACCGATCAATCCGTGTTTGGCGGCGATGTAAGCGCTTTTATACGGCGAAGCCAGTTTGCCGTGGACCGAGGCGATGTTGATGATGCGTCCGCTCTGCTGCGCAAGCATGCTGGGCAGGGCGTGTTTACTCATCAGGAACGGGCCGGTCAACATCACCGCCAGCAGGGTGTTCCACTTGTCGAGCGGGAAGTGCTGAACCGGCGAAATGTGCTGCAGGCCTGCGTTGTTGACCAGTACGTCGAGGGTCGGCCGTTCTGTGAGCAGGTGCTCGAAGAACGCCGCAATTTGCGCCTCGCTCGTGACATCGACAGCGTACGCCTTGGCATTGGGCAAGCGGCTTGCCGCCTGTTCCGCGGCGGCCAGGTTGATGTCGCACAAGGCCACGAAATCACCTTGGGCAGCGAACGCCTGGGCAATTGCCAGACCGATCCCCTGGGCGGCACCCGTAACGACGACGGTGCGGGCAATCTGAGTCATGTGAGCCTCCCGAATCATGCGGCCAGAAGGCGGCAGTTGCTGATGACCACGAGCGCATCGGTGTTGTCCATCGATGTCAGATCGCCGGCGTCCTGCCCCAGGTAGGCCGCGCGGATCACTCGGCGCATGACTTTGCCATTGCGGGTCTTGGGCAGTTCGCTGACGTAATGCAGTTGTTTGGGGCGCATGGCCTTGCCCAGTTTTCTGCCGATCAGATCGAGCAGTTCGGCGTCCAGTGCCGCGTCCGGTACGGTACCGGGGTGCAGCACCACGAAGCACACGGGTGTCTCGCCCTTGATCTCGTCCGGAACGCCGATGGCGCCGGCCTCCAGCACCTGGGCATGGCTGACCAGGATGGATTCCATTTCTGCAGGGCCGATGCGCTTGCCGGCGACGTTCAGGGTGTCGTCGGAGCGACCGGTGATGGTCCAGAAGCCTTCACCATCGATAATTGCCCAGTCCCCGTGGACCCAGGTGTTGGGGAATCGATCGAAATACGATTGTTCGTACCGTTCGGGTTCCTGCCAGAAGCTGTGGGTCATACCGATCCAGGGCTTGGTCAGCACCAGCTCACCGAGCGTTTGCCTTACCGGTTGGCCCTGGTTGTCACAGACCTCGGCGGCCATGCCCGGCATGCGCGTGTTGAAGGTCACCGGGGAAATCGGTTTGATTAGCACGTTCGTCAGGATGCCACCGCCGATCTCGGTGCCGCCGGCATAGTTGATGATGGGATAACGCCCCGCGCCAACGGTATCGAACAGCCACAGCCACGGCTCCCGATTCCAGGGCTCGCCGGTCGAGGTAAAGGTACGCAGGACGCTCAGGTCGTGGCCTTGGGCAATGGCGTCGCCATGCTGCATCAGCGAGCGCACCAGCGTCGGTGAAACGCCGATGTGGGTGGCCTGATGGCGTGCGCCCAACTGCCAGACCCGATCCGCTTGCGGATAGTCCGGCGAGCCTTCATAGAGCACCGCGCAGGCGCCATTGATCAGGCTGCCGAAGACCACGACCGGGCCGGTCAGCCACCCCATGTCGGTGATCCAGAACAGACGATCGTTTTGCCCGACATCCATGCACAAGCCGACATCCAGCGCGGCCTTGAGCGGGAACCCGCCATGGGTATGCACCGCGCCCTTTGGCTTGCCGGTGGTGCCGGAGGTGTAGATGATCATCATCGGGGACTGGCTGTCGACCACAGCGGTCGGGCACTGGCTGCCGTCACAGGCCAGCAGCGTGGCAAAGTCCAGGTCGCGGCTGGGGTGCCAGGGGATTTCACGTCCCAGGCGGCGCACCACAATGACCTTTTCCAGCGATGGACTCAGGTCGGCAGCCTTGTCGGCTTCCTCTTTCATGGCGACCACTTTGCCGCGCCGCAGAAAGCCGTCGGCGGTGATCAGCAACTTGGCACCGCAAGCCTCTATGCGCGTGGCCAGGGCTTCGGCGCCGTAGCCAGAGAAGGCCGGGGTAAAGATGGCCCCCAGCTTGACCACGGCCAATACCGCGACCACGGTCTCAATCAACATCGGCATGTAGATGGCAACGCGGTCGCCGCTCACTACGCCCAACTCGCTCAGCCCTTGGGCGACGTCGTTCACCCGCCGCGCCAGCTCGCCGTAGCTCACTTCCAGGCACTGGCCGTTTTCGCTTTCCCAGATCAGGGCATTTTTTTGCGCTTGTACCGGATCGGCGGCCCAACGTTCCAGAGTCGAGCGGATGATGTTCAGTCGGCCGCCTTCATACCAGCGGGGATGCTTGATGCCTCCAGCCTCGTTGAGGGCGGTGTGGTAGGGCGTGTCCCAAACGATGCCCAGCGCTTGCTCCAGGGATGTGGCGAACCACGGTGCATCCTGGGTCGAGCGATCGAGAAAGTGCTCATAGTCGCTTTCACCCAATGTGTGCATCCATTGATGCAGGCGGGTGCCCTGAATGAAGTCCTGGCGGGGTGTCCAAACGACGGAACTGTCCATGCCTATCTCCTGATCGTTATGCATCTGCGCGTTATTTGAAGTTTTTGTTGATGAGCAGCTTGATCCAGCCGACCACGCCTGAGCGGAAGCACAGCACGCAGAGCACGAAGATGCAGCCCAGAATCGGCGAGCCCCACGTGCCCAGGGGGGATTGGGCCAGAAGGTGTTGCAGCGAGACGACGATGGCGGCACCGACGAAGGGACCGAGCAAGGTACCGACCCCGCCCAGCAGGGTCATCAGCACCACCTCGCCCGACATATGCCAGTGCGCATCGGTCAGGGTCGCCAGCTGGAACACCACGGCTTTGGTCGAGCCGGCGAGGCCGGCGATAGACGAAGAAATGACGAAGGCCAGCCATTTGTAGCGGTTGACGTTGTAGCCCAATGAAGTGGCGCGGTCCTCGTTCTCGCGGATCGCCTTGAGGATCTGGCCGAAGGGCGAGTGCACCACGCGACTGACCAAGGCAAACCCGAGCACGGTGATCGCCAGCACGAAGTAGTACATGGCGGTGTTGTTGCCCAGGTCGATAACGCCCAGCAGCTTGCCGCGACTGATCCCATGCAGCCCGTCTTCGCCGCCGGTGAACGGCGCCTTGAGAAACAGGAAGTACAGCAACTGCGCCAGCGCCAACGTGATCATCGCGAAGTAGATGCCTTGGCGGCGGATGGCCAGGGCGCCGAAAGCAGCGCCGACCAAAGCCGCCGCCAAGGTGCCGCCGATGATCGCCAACTCCGGTCCGATTCCCGGATGCTGGCTCAACAGATAACCGGTGCTGTAGCCGCCGGCCGCGAGGAAAGCCGCATGCCCGAACGAGAGCAGGCCGGTGTAGCCGAGCAACAGATTGAACGAGCAGGCGAACAGGCCGAAGCACAACAGCTTCATCAGGAACACCGGATAAGCCACCCAGGGCGCCACCAGGCCTATGACGATCAAGGCCAGGTACAAGGTGTTCAGCTGGCGTTGTTCGCGGGCTTCGTGTTGCTGAGGGATATAAATTTTGGTCTTGGCATTCATGGCTTACGCCTCCTTACCGAACAGGCCATTGGGGCGGATCAGCAGCACCAGAATCATCACGAAGAAGATCACGGTACCGGCCGACTCGGGCCAGAACACCTTGGTCAAACCTTCGATCACACCCATGGCCACGCCGGTGAGGATGGCGCCCATGATGGATCCCATGCCGCCGATCACCACCACGGCGAAGACCACAATCAACAGGTTCGAACCCATGGTGGGCGACACCGAGTAGATCGGCGCCGCCAGCACGCCGGCGAAGGCCGCGAGTGCCACGCCAAAGCCGTAGGTCAGGGTGGTCAGCAGGGGCACGTTGACCCCGAAGGCCTGCATCAGCCCGGGTTTTTCGGTGCCGGCGCGCAGATAGGCGCCAAGACGGGTTTTTTCAATCATGCACCAGGTGAACAGGCACATGCCCAGGCCCGCCACCAGCACCCAGGCGCGGTAGGTTGGCAGGAACATGAAGTCCAGCTTGAACCCGCCTTGCAAGGCTTGCGGGATCGGATAGCTGCTGCCCGACACGCCGAAGAAGTTGATGAAGCTGCCTTCGATGATCATGGCCAGGCCGAAGGTCAGCAGCAGCCCGTACAGGTGATCCAGATGAGCGATGCGCCGCAGCAGGAAACGCTCGATCACAATGCCCAGAGCACCGACAGTGAGCGGCACCAGGAACAGCGCCGCCCAGTAGTTGATACCGAAGTATTTGAGGAACAGCAGTGCGGCGAAGGCGCCCACCATGTACTGCGCACCATGCGCAAAATTGATGATGCGCAGCAAGCCGAAGATGACCGCCAGGCCCAGGCTCAATAACGCGTAGAACGCGCCGTTGATCAGGCCCAGCAATAGCTGGCCGAACATGGCCGCCAGGGGCACACCGAGTATTGTTGTCATTGCCAGTCGTCCTTTAGCGGATTCAAGGGGCTACATGCTCGTGACTTGAAGATCAGTTTTTAACGAGCTTGCACTTGCTTTCGGAGAGCGGCAGATAGGCTTCGTCGGCCGGGATGGTGCCGAGGATCTTGAACAGGTCCCAATCGCTCTTCGACTCTTGCGGCGTCTTCACCTGGGCCAGGTACATGTCGTGGACCATCCGGCCGTCTACGCGCACGCGACCGTTATGGGCGAACATGTCGTTGATCGGCGTTTTCAGCATGTACTCGCGCACAACCGCAGGATCATCGGAGCCAGTGGCGGCGACGGCTTTGAGGTACTGGGTGGTACTGGAATATAGACCGGCCTGGACCATGGTCGGCATGCGTTTGACACGCTCGTAGTAACGGTTGGCCCAGGCGCGGGATTCGTCGTTCATGTCCCAGTACCAGCCAGACACGAACTGGGTGCCCTGGGCGGTCGGCAGGCCGATGGCCTTGATGTCCGTGATGAACACCATGAGGCTGGCGATGGTCTGTCCACCGTCCATCAAGCCGAATTGTTTAGCGGTGGAGATGGCGTTGACCAGGTCCGAGCCCGCGCTGGCCAGGCCGATGATCTTCGCACCCGAGGCCTGCGCCTGGAGGATGTAGGACGAGAAATCACTGCTCTGGAACGGGTGGCGAGCCTTGCCGACGACCGTCCCCCCACTGGCGGCCACGGCTTTGGAAACCTGCTCTTCCATGGCATGGCCGAAGGCGTAGTCGGCGCTCAGCAGGTACCAGCTGTCACCGCCTTTGGCGACGATCGCCTTGGCCGCACCGTTGGAGACCGAGTAGGTGTCGTAAACGTAGTGAATGTGATTGGGCGTGCAGTATTCGTTGGTCAGGCTGGCTGCCGCCGCTGTCGAGACAATGGCGAAGCGGTTTTTTTCTTCCACCAGACGGGTCACGGCGATGGCCACCGGCGAAGCGTTCAAGCCGGCGATCAGGTCGACACCGCGCTGGTCGATCCACTCGCGGGCGGTGTTCGCACCCAGGTCGGCGTTGTTCTTGTGGTCGGCCTCGAACAGCACGATTTTCTTGTCGCCCACCTTGCCGTTGAAGTCTTCGACGGCCATGCGCACAGCCTCCAGCCCACCGGGGCCGGCCAGGTCGCTGTAGGGGCCGCTCAAGTCATCAAGGTATCCGATACGGATCTGATCATCGCTGATGCTGGCGTGAGCAGTGCTGGCCATCAGGCAGAACACCAGCCCGCGGGCGACGGCTTTGGCAAGACCGGAAGTGCAAAACTTGAAAACTGCTGACATGTGACGCTCCAAGGCTCAAGTTGAGCTCATTATTTTTATGGTCTGGATACACAAGGTTTAAACGCCGAGCATGGCGTTAAGGTGCTCTCGTTTTCCGTCCAGCTCGGCGGCGTTGAACTGGTCGACCACTTGGCCGTGTTCGATCAAGTAGTGCCGGTCAGCCAAGGGCGCGGCAAAACGGAAATTCTGTTCCACCAGCACGATGGTCATGCCACGGCCCTTGAGCTGCGCCAGCACCTCGCCGAGTCGCTCGACGATCACCGGTGCCAGGCCTTCGGTGATCTCGTCGAGCAGCAACAGGCGGGCGCCGGTGCGCAGGATGCGAGCCAGGGCGAGCATTTGCTGTTCACCCCCGGACAAGCGTGTGCCCTGGCTTTTGCGACGCTCTTTGAGGTTGGGGAACATGCTGTAGATCTCGTCCACCGACAGGCCGCCACTGGCCACGGTCGGTGGCAGCATCAGGTTCTCCTCGACGCTGAGACTGGCGAAGATGCCGCGCTCTTCCGGGCAGAAACCCACGCCCAGGCGGGCAATTTTGTGGGCGGCGATGGTCAGGGTTTCACGGCCATTGATGACGATCGACCCGGTGCGGTGACCCACCATGTTCATGATCGCGCGCAGGGTCGAGCTGCGGCCGGAGCCGTTGCGTCCGAGCAGCGTCACCAGCTCGCCCGGATAAACCTCGAGGTCGACGCCGTGCAGCACATGGGACTCGCCGTAGAAGGCGTGCAGGTTGCTGACGGTCAATTGGGCGCCAGGGCGGTTCATGCGTGCACCTCATCGGCTTCTTTGCCCATGTAGGCTTCGCGTACCAGGGCGTTGGCCGAGACGCTGGCGTAATCGCCTTCAGCCAACACTGCGCCTCGCGCCAGTACGGTGATGCGGTCGCACAGACGACTGACCACGCTCAGGTTGTGTTCGACCATCAGCACCGTGCGCCCGGCCGAGACGCGCCGGATCAACTCGACGACGACGTCCACGTCCTCGCTGCCCATGCCCTGTGTCGGCTCGTCGAGCAACATCAACGTCGGCTCCAGCGCCAGTGTGGTCGCCAGTTCGAGGGCACGTTTGCGCCCGTACGGCATCTCCACGGCCAGTACGCTGGCATAGGTCTCCAGGCCGACTTCGCATAACAGCTGCAGCGCGCGCTGGTTGAGGTGGTTCAGGCGCCGTTGCGGGACCCAGAAGTGATAGGAGTTGCCTTCGCCACGCTGCAGGGCGACGCGCACGTTTTCCAGGGCGGTCATGTGGCCGAATACCGCTGAAATCTGGAAGGAGCGGACCAACCCCAGGCGGGCGATCTGGTTGGATTTGAGGGGCGTGATTTCCTGCCCTTGGTAAAAAATCTGGCCCTTGGTAGGGGCGTGAAACTTGGTCAGCAAATTGAAAAAGGTGGTCTTGCCCGCACCGTTAGGACCGATCAAGGCATGGATGTGCCCTGTATGCACTTGCAGATCGACCGAGTTGACGGCGGTGAAGCCGTTGAACTCCTTGGTCAATCCTCTTGTTTCGAGGATGACATTGCTCATCTGTTATTCCTGCCAGGTAGTGATTGTTTTTATTAACCGGCACCACGCCCGAGGGCATGGGGAAAAACCAATCTGCGTCGCGACGCATGGCAGGAAGAGCGGCCCGTCCGGTAGGGGCCTAGTCCTCGAGCCTTGCCTGCTTCTCCTCGCCGAATGAAATCCTGGCCAGGTCGTTTTTGAACTTGTTCAGGTAGTGCAGGAAATTGACGCTGTCGTCGAAGCTGAAGCCCTGCAAACCTTGCTGATAAAACTGGTAGATCCGGTCCTGCAGCGCGTCCCAGTATTCCCGACCCTGGTCGGTCAGCCGGACCAGGCGGGCGCGACCGTCATCCGGATGAGGCACGCGAAGCACGTGGTTATCCCGCTCCATGCGCTTGAGCACGCCATCCAGGCTTTGCCGGCTGACAAACAGGTACTCCGTCAACTGGTTGAAGGAGATACCCTCCTCGAAACCGGCTCGGGACAGGGCGCCCAGTACCGCCCATTGCACGGTGCTGATGCCCATCTCGTTCTGTACCTGGCGCTGCAGTACGTTGCCGGTTTGAAACAGCCGGAAAAATAAGGTGTTCGGTATGCTGCGGTTTTCGTTGGCGTCCATTACATGTCCTTGTTGCCCGGTGGGCGTCGGTAGGCCGATAAGGTCACCTGCCTGCCGGTGCAGACAAGGTGTTATTTGGGGATGTACTCGCGAGCGATGATATTTTTCATGATTTGCGCAGTACCGTCACCGATCTGCAGGCCAAGTACATCACGAAGACGCTGGGCAAATGGCAGATCTTCACCCCAGCCGGTGTGGCCATGGGCGAGCAGGCACTGCTTGACCACGTCAAACGCCAGCTTGGGTCCCCACCACTTGTTCATCGCGGCTTCGGCGTTGTGGGGTTGTCCGGCGTCTTTGAGCCATAGCGCGTAGTAACACTGCAGGCGCGCAGCTTGCACGTAGGTCTGGAATTCCGCCAGAGGGTGAGTCAAACCCTGGAATGCCGCCAGTTGCTGGCCGAATGCCTCGCGCTCGGTCAGCCATTTCCAGGTTTCGTCCAACGATTGCTGGGCTATCGCCAGGCACTGCAGGCCGATCAACGCACGGCTGTAATCGAAGCCCTGCATCACCTGCTTGAAGCCTTTACCTTCATCGCCCAGGCGATGGCTGGCATGCACCTCCACGTTGTCGAAGAAGATCGAACCACGCCCGATGGCGCGCTGGCCCGCGTCTTCAAAGCGGGTAGTGCTGATGCCTGGCAACGTCATCGGCACCAGGAAGGCACTGATGCCGTTGGCGCGGGATTCCTGGGTGCCGGTGCGAGCAAAGACCACCGCAACGTCGGCCTGATCGGCCATCGAGATGGACGTCTTCTCGCCATTGAGCACATAGGTATCGCCTTTGCGCTCGGCCTTCATGCGCAGGCTCGCAGCGTCGGAGCCACCACTGGGTTCGGTCAGGGCGATGCAGACGATTTTCTGCCCGCTGGTAATTGCCCCCAGCCATTCCTTGGCCAGTTCAGGCGAGGCGTGTTGCGCGATGATCTGGCCGTTCAGCGAAGCCAGTAGCGGTATGTAGCCGACGTTGAAATCACCGCGCGAGATTTCCTCGATGATGATGCCGGCGGTCACGCAGTCCAGGCCACTGCCACCGTATTCCTCCGGCAGTTCGCCACCGAGCAGGCCCATTTCACCCATCTGCCGGATCACTGAGCGTTCAATCTTGCCGCTGAGATCGCGCTTGCGATAACCCGGCGCAAGTACCTCGGCGCTAAAGCGGGCAACGCTTTCACGAATAGCGTTTTGTTGTTCGTCGAATGCGAAATTCATGATTCTCTCCAAGCCAGGGCCGGGGGACCGGCAGCGGATCAGCTGCCGGTAATAGGGTCACTTGTAGAATTTGCGGAACTCTGGCTTACGTTTTTCCTTGAAAGCGGCGACGCCTTCCTTGGATTCTTCGGTGTCGTAGTACAGGCTCAGGGCCTGCATGCCGAGGGCTCCGATGCCGGCAATGTTGGCGCTGTCGGCGTTGAATGAGCGCTTGGCGATGGTGAGGGCGGTCGGACTCTTCTCGAGAATCTCGTCACACCATTTCTGCACTTCGGCATCCAGTTCCTCATGGGGCACGACCGCGTTGACCAGGCCCCAGTCGTACGCTTGCCGGGCGCTGTATTTGCGGCACAGGTACCAAATCTCGCGGGCGCGTTTTTCGCCGATGATGCGCCCCAGATAGGCCGTGCCGAAGCCGGGATCAACCGAGCCGACTTTCGGGCCGACCTGGCCGAAGACGGCTTTTTCAGAGGCGATGGTCAGGTCGCAGACGACGTGCAGGACGTGACCGCCGCCGATGGCAAAGCCGTTGACACGTGCGATCACTGGCTTGGGCACTTCACGGATCAAGCCCTGCAATTCTTCTACCGGCAGACCGATCAGGCCGCGGCCATCGTACTGGCCTTCATGGGCCCCCTGGTCGCCGCCGGTGCAGAACGCCTTGTCGCCGGCACCGGTGAACACGATGACGCCCACTTCCTTGTTCCAGCCAGCACGGTTGAAGGCGTGGATCAGCTCCATGCAGGTCTGGCCGCGGAACGCGTTGTAGCGATCCGGACGGTTGATGGTGATGGTCGCAACACCTTCGACTTCGGTGTACAGAATGTCTTCGTAATGCATGGGAATTCTCCTGGTTAACCGGCCATGGTCAGGCCGCCGGACACGGAAATAACCTGTCCGGTGATGAAGTTGGCGTCGTCACTGGCAAGCAGGGCGATGATCCCCGGGTAGTCTTCCGGCTGACCGAGGCGGCGCATCGGCACGGCATTCTTGAAGGCTTCCATCAGCTTTTCCGGGTTGCTCGAGGTCGCCGCTACGCTTTTGAGCAGGGCGGTATCGGTCGGGCCGGGGCAGACCACATTGAAGTTGATGTTTTTGGTCGCCAGTTCTCGTGCCAGGGCTTTCGACAGGCCCACCAGTCCCGCCTTGCAGGCGGCGTAAACGGCTTCGCCGGAGGAGCCGACACGGGCCGCATCGGAAGCTACGTTGATGACCTTGCCGCCCCCCGCTTCAAGCATCTTCGGCAGGACCACGTGGTGCATGTTCAGCGCCCCGGTCAGGTTGATCGAGATCAACTGTTGCCACATCGCCGGCTCGGTTTTGAGGAATGGCATGAAACGGTCGAAGCCCGCGTTGTTGACCAGTACGGTCGGTACACCCAGGTCTTTTTCAATGGCCGCGACGGTGTCGACGATGGCGGCGTAATCGGTGATGTCGGCGGCGTAAGCCTTGGCCTTGGCCTTGCTGTCCGCTTCGTTGATCAGGTCGACGGTGGTTTGTGCGGCAGCGGCATCGCGATCGAGTACGGCGACCAGGCAACCTTCGGCAGCGAAGCGCAGGCTGACGGCGCGACCGATGCCGCCACCGCCGCCGGTGATGATTACGGTTCTTCCAATAAGACCTTTCATGCAGCAGTCCTCATCTTGTTTTGATTGATTTGCGGGCATTGCCAATCATTGGCGCGTGGCTGAATCCAGCCGGATATCCATGGCCAGTTCGCGCAATTTGAATTTCTGGATTTTTCCCGAAGGGGTGCGCGGCAAGGCCGGCAGCACTTCCAGGTATTCGGGCAGGTAGTTCTTGGTCAGGCGCTGTTGCAGGAGGAAGCTCACCACTTCTGCCAGCGTCAGGCTGGTGTGGCCGTTGTGCAGCGTCACATAGGCGCACAGGCGCTCACCCAGGCGTGGGTCCGGGCAGCCGACCAGGGCCACGGCGGCAATGGCCGGGTGCTTGTAGAGCAGGTTCTCGATCTCCACCACGGGAATGTTTTCGCCGCCGCGAATCACCACATCCTTGGTGCGACCCGTGATGCGGATGTAACCCTGTTCGTTCATGCGTGCCAGGTCGCCGGTAGCGAACCAGCCTTGGTCATCCACGCCGTAGAGCTCGGGGCGCTTGAGATAGCCGACGAACAGGCTGCCGCCACGGACCAACAAGTTACCTTCGGTGTCGCGGGGGACTTCTAGGCCATCCTCATCGACGATGTTCACCTCCATGAACGGCAGGGACAGGCCATCGGTATGAATGGCGCACCGGGCATCGTCGTGCGGGCGGGTCATGGTCACCGCGCCACTCTCGGTCATTCCCCAGGCGGAAATCACCTTGGCATTGACCGCCGTACCGGCCTTTTCTACCAGGGCGCCTGGGATAGGGGCTCCCGCGGCAACGAAGGTCCGCAGCGATGACAGCGCTTCGCCGTGATCGGGGGCAATATCGATCAGATCGGTCAGGAACGGTGTCGACGCCATGGTGAAGGTCGGCCGCTCGGCTTCGATGACTTTTACCGCGAAGCGGGCATCCCAGATATCCTGCAGCACCGTGGTGCTCTTCAGGTAAATCGGCATCATCAGCCCGTAGAGGAAACCGGTCTGGTGCGCGATGGGCGAGGCCATGAAAACGATATCTTCAGACCCCAGCTGCAAGCGTTCGGCATAGGGGCGTACGTTGCTGAGCAGGGTGTTGGAGGTGTGCAATACCCCCTTGGGCTCGCCGGTCGTGCCCGAGGTGTACAGCAGCTGCACGACATCGTCACCGCCCAGGCGGCGGTCGGCAAACAACGCCGCAGTGTCTGTTTCTTCCTCCCAGGCACGTTGCATCAAGACCTGCTCGAAACTGTCAGCGCTGTGGTCGCCACCGATCACTAGCACATGCTCGAGGGCGGGCAACTCGCCGCGCATTCCCTGGACCATGGCGGCGTAATCGAACCCTCTGAAGTGATGCGGGATCACCAGCACCCGGCTCTGTGCGTGGCCGAGCATGAAGGCGAGCTCGCGCTCACGAAAAATCGGCATCAGAGGATTGAGAATCGCGCCGATACGCACGCAGGCCAGATGCAGCGCCGTGATCTGCCACCCGTTTGGCAACTGGCAGGACACCACGTCTGACTTGGCTACACCCAGACCCGCCAGACCCGCCGCCATGCGAGTCACCAGGCGATCCAGTTCGCGGTAGCTGAAAGCCTGACGTTCATCCTCGTTCACCCGGTAGGCAATCACCGCTACCGAGTCTGGAGCGGTGAGCACTGCCTGATCCAGATAGTCTGTAATGATATTGTCACTCCATGCGCCTGACTCAAGCATGGCGAAACGTCGTTCTGGCTGCATGTTTATCTTTGTAGTCATTATCAGCACCAGTGAATAGGCGGTTTGTTGTTGTTTTTCTGCGAGAGCTTTCGCTTTCTGATGGAGGCGAAGATACGCGCTCTATTTTTAATATGTCAACATGTTGTCTTTATTTTTTGATGTCGATAGACTCGGCTGCAAGCGACCGAAGCCGTGCAACGGATCTTCGGCTCATGCGGCTTGCCGCAGTCAGGAAGGAGTGGTGAACGTCATGCCCTACGACAATATTTTGGTGGAGCGTCATGAGAGCGTCGGTCTGATCCGGCTCAATCGACCCGCAATGCACAATGCGTTGAGTGACGCGCTGATGAGTGAGTTGGGCGAGGCATTGCGTGCCTTCGAGCGGGATGACGGCATCCGCGCCATGGTGATTACCGGTAACGACAAGGCCTTCGCCGCCGGTGCCGATATCGTCGAGTTGCAGTTCAAGGGGTTCGCTGACGTCTATCTGGATAACTTTGTGACGGCGAACTGGGAGGAGGTGACTCGCTGCCGCAAACCGGTGATCGCCGCGGTCGGCGGCCTGGCGTTGGGTGGCGGTTGCGAGCTGGCGATGATGTGCGACCTGATCATTGCCGCCGACAGTGCGCGTTTCGGTCAGCCGGAAGTGAAGGTCGGCACGCTGCCGGGTGCCGGCGGTACCCAGCGTTTGGCCCGCGCGATAGGCAAGGCCAAGACCATGGACCTGTGCCTGACCGGGCGCACGATGGATGCGGCCGAAGCGGAGCGCAGCGGGTTGGTCAGCCGCGTCGTGCCGGCGGCGAGCCTTTTAGACGAAGCACTGCAGATCGCCCGGCAGATCGCCGAATTTTCGGCGATGGCCGTCAGGCTCAATAAAGAAGCGGTCGATCGCGCCTTTGAAACCACCCTGGCCGAGGGGGTGCATTTTGAGCGGCGCCTGCTGCACGCCTGCTTTGCCAGCGAAGATCAGAAGGAAGGCATGCAGGCGTTCGTTCAGAAGCGAAAACCACTGTGGAAACACCGTTGAACGCATTTTTTGCCCGGTCAGAACAACAATAAAAGCAGGCGAAACGCTTGCAGGAGTTACCCGATGTCATCTCCCGTGCAGTGGTCCCGCGAAGGGGCGATAGCTGTTGTGTGCATCAATAATCCGCCGGTCAATGCCCTTGGCCACAGCGTACGCGCAGGCTTGCTGGCCGCGTTCAACGCCGTCGAGCGGGATCCCGGGATCAAGCTGGTGTTGCTGTATTGCGCAGGCAGGACCTTCATTGCCGGTGCCGATATCCGCGAGTTTGGCAAACCACCGCAAGCGCCGATCCTGCCGGACGTCACCCTGTCCCTGGAAAACTTCACCAAGCCGTCACTGGCCGTGCTGCATGGCTCGGTGTTGGGCGGCGGTCTTGAAGTGGCGCTGGCCTGTCATTACCGCATCATCGAGGTCAACGCCAAAGTCGGGCTGCCAGAGGTCAAGCTGGGGCTGTTGCCGGGTGCCGGCGGGACCCAGCGGTTGCCACGCCTGGCCGGTGTCGCCAAGGCACTGGAGATGATCGTGGGTGGAGAGCCGATCAGCGCGGTGGAGGCCAAGCGTCACGCCATTGTCGATGAGGTGTATGAGGGTGAGCCGTTGGCCGCTGGCCTGGCGTATGCCGCGCAGTTGTTGGCGCAAGGCGTGAAGCCACGTCGCAGTGGCCATGCCTCGATACCGGCGGGTGTCGGCAGCACTGCCGAGTTGCTCATGGCCAAGCGCGATGAGGTGCAACGCAGCCAGCCAGCGTCGTTCTCGCCGATACGCTGCATTGCCGCCATCGAAGCGGCGATCGCACTGCCTTTAAGCGAGGGCCTGCAGCGTGAACGCACGCTGTTCCTCGAGTGCATGGCGTCGCCCCAACGCGAAGCGTTGATCCAGGCATTTTTCGCGCAGCGTCAAGCGGCTAAAGCGGTGGGGCCCGATGCAGCGGTTACCCCCTGCAAACCACCGGCGCCACGACAGGAACGCCTGGCCGCCGAAAGCAAGACAGTTGCCGAGCTGGATCAGCAAGGCTGAACAGGTCGCTTGCGGCCGGCCAGCCTGACGCTGGCCCCATCCCCATCGAGGACTTTGCATGGACATCAACTACACCCCCGCCGAACTTGAGTTTCGCGATGAGGTACGCGCCTTCCTCAGCGCTGCCGTACCTGAGGACATCGCTGCAAAAGTGCGCCTCGGCAAGCATCTCGACAAGGCAGACCACCTGCGCTGGCAACGGGTGCTGGCCAGGCGCGGCTGGTACGCCGCCAATTGGCCGGTAGAGCAGGGTGGTACTGGCTGGAGCGTGGTGCAGCGACACATCTTCGAGGAGGAGTGCGCCGCGTTCGGTGCACCGCGGTTGATCTCGTTCGGGGTCAACATGGTCGCCCCGGTGATCATGAAGTTCGGCACTGAGGCGCAAAAGGCCCATTACCTGCCGCGCATCCTGTCCGGGGAAGACTGGTGGTGCCAGGGTTACTCCGAGCCGGGAGCCGGTTCCGACCTGGCCAGCCTGAAGAGCCGCGCCGTGCTGGATGGCGACCACTACGTGGTCAATGGCCAGAAAACCTGGACCACCCTCGGTCAGCACGCCAACATGATTTTCTGCCTGGTGCGCACTGACCCGCAAGCCCAGCAGCAGCGCGGCATTTCCTTTCTATTGATCGATATGGCGACGCCAGGCGTCACCGTGCGGCCCATCATCACTCTGGAGGGTGACCACGAAGTCAACGAAGTGTTCTTCGACAACGTGCGCGTGCCCGTCGCCAACCTGGTGGGTGAAGAAAACAAGGGCTGGACCTGCGCCAAGTTCCTGTTGACCCACGAGCGCACCGGCCAGGCGGGCATTGCCCAGTCCAAGGCAGCGCTGGCGCAACTCAAATCGGTCGCATCCCGGGAATTGCGTAACGGCCTGCCGCTGCTGGATGACCCGCTGTTTCGCCTGCAAATTGCCGAAGTGGAAATGCAATTGATGGCCATCGAGATGAGCACACTGCGCATCCTCGCGGCCGTGCAGGGCGGTGGTGTGCCTGGGGCGCAAAGCTCGATCCTGAAGATCAAGGGCTCCGAGATTCGCCAGGCGATCAGCCACCTGATGCGCAAAGTGCTGGGCGTGCATGCCTTGCCTTTCGCCGAGGAAGAGTTGGACTACGCCTTTGCCGGTGAGCTGTTGCACTCCGACTACAGTGCCGCGCCAGCCGGCCAGTATTTCAACCTGCGCAAGCTGTCCATCTATGGCGGCTCCAACGAAATCCAGAAGAACATCATTGCCAAGATGATTCTTGAGCTCTAAGGAGGCACCCCCATGGACTTCAATCTCAGCGAAGAGCAGCAGATGCTGCAAGACACCGTCGCCCGTGTAGCGCGCGACCGTTACAGCTTTGAACAGCGTGAGCAGTTTTACCTCAGCGAGACGGGGTTCAGCCGTGAGTTCTGGAACCAGCTCGGTGAGTTGGGCTTGAGCGCCGTACCCCTTCGCGAGGAATACGGTGGCTTCGGCGGCAGTGGCGTGGACAGCATGCTGGTGATGACTGAACTGGGCCGCAACCTGTGCCTGGAACCTTATCTTCAGTCGCAAATACACGGCGCCGGACTGCTGCAGCAACTGGGCAGTGCGGACCAGCGTGGCCAATGGTTGCCGCAAGTGGCGACCGGTGAGCTGCAGCTCGCGGTGGCACTGGAAGAAAGCCAGAGCCACTATCTCCTGCACGATGTGCAGAGCCGTGCCGAAGCCGTCGAGGGCGGATGGCGCCTGACCGGGCATAAATGCGCGGTGGTCGGCGGCCACAGCGCCGGACTGATCCTGGTGTCGGCGCGAACCGCTGGCGGTGCCCTGGACGAGTCCGGCATCAGCCTGTTTCTGCTGGACCCGAAAGCAGCGGGTGTGCGCCGCCGTGATTACCCGTGCATCGATGGCCCACGCGCCTGCGACCTGTACCTGGATGGCGTCGTGCTCGATCAGAATCACCTGCTGGGTCCTGCCGGCCAAGCGCTTGCGGCATTGCGTTACCAGCAAGGGCGGGCGGTGGCGGCGCAATGCGCTGAGGCGATCGGCAATATGCAGGAAGCCTTCAGCCTGACGCTGGACTATCTGAAAACCCGTCAGCAGTTCAACGCGCCGATCGGCAAGTTCCAGGTCTTGCAACACCGCATGGCCGACATGCGTGGCGAACTGGAATTGGCGATTTCCATGGCCACGCTGGCCGCCTGTATCGCTGACGAACCCGACAGTGACGAACGCAGCCGCGGTTTGGCCGCCGCCAAGTTCGTCGTCACTCGTGCAGCCCGTTTCATCGCCGAGCAAGCGATTCAATTGCACGGCGGCATCGGCATGACCTGGGAATACAACCTTGCCCACCATGCCAAGCGTCTGGTCATGCTCAGCCACCAGTTGGGCGACGACGACCATCATTTGCAGGCTTATGCCGATTTGATGCGCAACGCCTGAACCCCCTCTACGGCCGGACACTGCGCTGGCGGTCTACTACAGGAACAGATCATGAAAGTATTGGTCGCGGTAAAACGTGTGGTCGATTACAACGTCAAGGTTCGCGTCAAGGCGGACCATACCGGCGTCGACCTCGCCAACGTCAAGATGTCGATGAACCCGTTCTGCGAAATCGCCGTGGAAGAAGCCGTACGCCTGAAAGAGAAAGGTGTTGCGACTGAAATCGTCGTCGTCTCCATCGGCCCGACCACCGCTCAAGAGCAACTGCGCACCGCGCTGGCTCTGGGTGCCGATCGCGCCATCCTCGTCGAATCCGCTGAAGATCTGACTTCCCTGGCCGTTGCCAAGCTGCTCAAGGCGGTTGTCGATAAGGAACAGCCACAGCTGGTGATCCTTGGCAAACAAGCCATCGACAGCGACAACAACCAGACTGGCCAGATGCTCGCTGCACTGAGCGGCTACGGTCAGGGCACCTTCGCGTCGAAAGTCGAAATCAGCGGCGACTCCGTTGCCGTGACTCGCGAAGTCGACGGCGGCGCGCAGACGGTTTCCCTGAAACTGCCGGCCATCGTCACCACCGACCTGCGTTTGAACGAGCCTCGCTACGCGTCCCTGCCCAACATCATGAAAGCCAAGAAGAAGCCGCTCGAAGTCGTGACGGCGGACGGTTTGGGCGTTTCCACCGCCTCCACCAACACCACCCTGAAAGTCGAAGCACCGGCTGCACGCAGCGCGGGGATCATGGTCAAGTCGGTGGCTGAACTGGTCGAGAAACTGAAAAACGAAGCGAAGGTGATCTGAATGACTATTTTGGTGATTGCTGACTATTCCAAAGACGCGCAGGACAACAAGGTGCTGGCCCCGGCCACGCTGAACACCGTGGCCGCTGCCGGCAAAATCGGCGGTGAGGTTCATCTGCTGGTGGCCGGTGCCTTTGTCGGGGCGGTGGCTGAAGCCGCGGCGAACATCGCTGGCGTGGCCAAAGTGCTGGTGGCCGACCATGCGGCCTATGCCCATCTGCTTCCCGAGAATGTTGCACCCTTGGTGGCCAGTCTGGTGATCGAGCAGCGCACGATTTACAGCCATGTCCTGGCCCCGGCCACCTCCAACGGCAAAAACATCCTGCCGCGCGTTGCGGCGCAGCTCGACGTCGACCAGATCTCCGAGATCATCTCGGTAGAAAGCGCCGATACCTTCAAGCGTCCGATCTACGCCGGTAACGCCATCGCCACCGTGCAATCAAATGCGTCGGTCAAAGTGATCACCGTGCGGGCCACCGGTTTCGACCCGGTGTCCGCGGTGGGGGGCGCTGCTCTCATTGAAGCAGTGGCAACCGTTTACGAGGCTGGAATCTCCAGCTTCGTTGGCGAAGCGCTGGCCACGTCCGATCGTCCGGAACTGACCGCTGCCAGGATCGTCGTTTCCGGCGGTCGCGGCCTGCAGAACGGCGACAACTTCAAATACCTGTACACCCTGGCCGATAAGCTGGGCGCGGCCGTTGGCGCTTCCCGCGCCGCGGTCGACGCAGGGTTTGTCCCCAACGACATGCAGGTCGGTCAGACCGGCAAGATCGTCGCGCCACAACTGTACATCGCAGTCGGTATCTCCGGCGCGATCCAGCACTTGGCCGGCATGAAAGACTCCAAGGTGATCGTTGCGATCAACAAGGACGAAGAAGCGCCGATCTTCCAGGTGGCCGATTACGGCCTGGTGGCGGATCTGTTCGAGGCTGTTCCAGCGCTGGAACTCGCTCTCTGAGGAATGCTTATGACCACGTTTAAACAGATCGGCGTAATCGGCAGTGGGGCCATGGGTCGTGGCATTGCCCAGTTGTTCGCCAGCGCCGGTGTCGAGGTGCTGCTGCATGACAGCCGCAGCGAAGCGATCGAACAAGCCCTGATGCACAATCGAGAATCACTGGAGCGTGCGGCGGCCAAGGGCAAGATCAGTGCCGACGTATTGGCCGTCACCCTGGAGCGCATGCGCGCGGCGCACACGCTGCAGGAACTTGCCGGCTGCGACCTGCTGATCGAGGCCATCGTCGAGAACCTCGACGCCAAACAGAAGCTGTTCCGGGAACTGGAGCAACTGGTCAGCCGCGATGCGGTTCTGGCCAGCAACACCTCGTCGCTGTCGATCACCCTGATCGCCAGCGCCTGTGAGCATCCTCAGCGGGTCGCCGGTTTTCACTTCTTCAATCCGGTCACGCTGATGAAAATTGTCGAGGTGGTCCGCGGGGAGCGTACCGCTACGCAGGTCATCGAACGGCTGTCGGCGCTCGCGCAACACGCCGGGCACTTTGCCGCAGTGACGCCGGATTCGCCTGGGTTCCTGGTCAATCATGCTGGCCGGGCCTACGGCCCGGAAGCACTGCGAATCCTTGCCGAAGGTATTGCCACGCCAGCGCAGATAGACCGGATTCTCAGGGATTGCCTGGGCTTTCGCATGGGGCCGTTCGAATTGTTCGACCTGGTCGGCCTGGACATTTCCCATGCGGTGATGGAGTCGATCCACGACCAGTTCTATCAGGATCCGCGCTACACTCCCTCGTCACTGGTGCCGGCGCGCCTTGCTGCGGGGTTGCTCGGACGCAAGACCGGGCAGGGGTTCTATCGCTACGAGGAAGGCCGGGTGGTCGAAGACGCCCGGGTGGAGCTGCCGCCGGTGGCTATCAATCAGCCGTTCTGGCTGGACTGCCGAGACGCTGCGATGCGCGACAAGATCGGCGCCGTGCTGTCGAGTGCCGGTGCGGTGCTGGAGCAGGGTGAGCAGCCTGGCTCGAATGCTATCTGTCTGGTGACGCCGCTGGGTGAAGATGCCAGCAGCGCGATCGCCCGCCGGCAACTACCTGTCGCCCGCAGCCTGGCGCTGGAAACCTTTGCCGGTTTCGACCGGCGGCGAGTGCTGATGCGTCACCCTGGGCTGGATGCCAACGTGCTGGCGCAGGCGCGGCAGGCGTTGGGGGCCGATGGTGTACCGGTGGAGGTGATCAACGACTCGCCCGGGTTCATCGCCCAGCGTGTGCTGGCCAGTATCGTCAACCTGGGATGCGAAATCGCTCAGCGGCGCATCGTCGATCCCGCCACCCTGGACCGTGCGGTGCAACTGGCGCTGGGTTACCCCCACGGCCCGCTGGGGTTCGGCGATCAATATGGCGCCATGAACATCCAGCAGATCCTGCAGGCACTGCACGATTGCTATCAGGAACCGCGTTATCGGCTCAGCCCATGGCTGCGCCGCCGCGTACAGCTCGGCCTGCCCCTGACCACTGCTGAGGAATCAGCATGAATGCCTACATCTACGACGGTCTGCGTTCGCCCTTTGGCCGCCACGCGGGCGCACTGGCCAGTGTGCGCCCCGATGACCTGCTGGCCTCGGTCGTTCGTGCCTTGGTCGCGCGTAATCCGTTCGCTGCACAAGACTACGAAGACCTGATTGTCGGCTGCACCAACCAGGCTGGCGAGGACGCGCGTAACCTGGGGCGTCACGCGGCCTTGCTGGCGGGCCTGCCGCCTACGGTGGCTGGCCTGACCGTCAACCGCCTGTGCGGTTCGGGGCTGGCAGCCGTGCTTGACGCCGCCCGCGCCGTGCACGTTGGCCAGGGCGAACTGTTTATTGCCGGCGGAGCGGAGAGCATGAGTCGCGCGCCCTTCGTGATCGCCAAGGCGCAAAGCGCCTACTCGCGGGATTTCAGTGCCTTCGACAGCACGATCGGTGCGCGCTTTCCCAATCCTCGAGTGGAAGCGCAGTTCGGTGCCGATACGATGCCGCAGACTGCCGATAACGTCGCCCGCGAGCTGGGTATCACTCGCGATCAGGCCGACACCTACGCGGCACGCAGCCAGGCACTGTTCGAGGCGGCAGTGCAGGACGGTTTCCATGCAGGCGAAATCCTGCCCATCGAAGTACCCCAAGGCGGCAAGCAACCGCCCAAGCGGGTGGAGCGTGATGAACACCCGCGTCCCGACAGCGACGTCGCCAGCTTGTCGCGCCTTCGCCCGTTGTTCGAAGGCGGCGTGGTTACTGCCGGCAATGCTTCGGGTGTGAACGACGGAGCGGCCGCCTTGCTGATCGGTTCGCAGGCCATCGGCGAGCAATACGGGTTGAAACCACGCGCGCGGATCCTGGCCGCAGCCATCGCCGGGGTTGAGCCGCGGCTGATGGGGCTTGGCCCGGTGCCGGCGATCATCAAGGCACTGCAGCGCGCCAATCTGCAACTGGCCGATATGGATCTGATCGAAATCAACGAAGCCTTCGCTGCGCAGGTACTCGGCTGTGCCAAACGACTCGATCTGGCGTTCGATGATCCACGCCTGAATCCCAATGGCGGGGCCATTGCCATCGGTCACCCGCTGGGTGCCTCGGGTGCCCGGCTGGCCTACAGCGCGGTGCGTCAGCTGGAACGCAGCAACGGTCGGTACGCCCTGGTCAGCCTGTGCATTGGCCTGGGGCAGGGCATTGCCTGCGTGATCGAACGCCTCGACTAACCAATAAAAAAACACCAGAACGAACCCGGAGAATTACCCCATGGCCAACTCGGCAAGCTTCAACTGGATCGACCCCCTGCTGCTGGATCAGCAACTCACCGAAGAAGAACGCATGGTGCGCGATAGCGCCCAGCAGTTCGCCGCCGACAAACTGGCGCCACGGGTGCTGGAGGCTTTCCGTCATGAGCACACCGATCCTGCCATCTTCCGTGAGATGGGTGAAACCGGCCTGCTGGGCGCGACCATTCCCGAAGCCTACGGCGGCAGTGGCTTGAACTATGTGTGCTACGGCCTGATCGCCCGTGAAGTGGAACGTGTCGACTCCGGTTACCGTTCGATGCTGAGCGTGCAGTCGTCACTGGTGATGGTGCCCATCAACGAGTTCGGCAACGAAGCGACCCGGCAGAAATACCTTCCCAAGCTGGCCAGCGGTGAATATATCGGTTGCTTTGGCCTGACCGAACCCGACCATGGTTCCGATCCGGGCTCGATGATTACCCGGGCGAAAAAAGTAGAAGGCGGCTACCGTCTGACAGGCTCCAAGATGTGGATCACCAACAGCCCGATCGCCGACGTATTTGTGGTCTGGGCCAAAGACGACGCGGGTGAAATTCGCGGTTTTGTCCTGGAAAAAGGCTGGCAGGGCCTGAGTGCGCCGGCGATTCACGGCAAGGTCGGCCTGCGGGCGTCGATCACCGGCGAGATCGTCATGGACAACGTGTTCTGCCCGGAGGAAAACGCCTTCCCGGATGTACGCGGTTTGAAGGGCCCGTTCACCTGCCTCAACTCTGCCCGTTACGGTATCAGTTGGGGCGCCCTGGGCGCGGCTGAAGATTGCTGGCACACCGCGCGCCAGTATTGCCTGGACCGCAAACAGTTCGGTCGCCCCCTGGCACAGACCCAACTGATCCAGAAAAAGCTGGCCGACATGCAGACCGAGATCACCCTGGCCCTGCAGGGCTGCCTGCGCCTCGGCCGGATGAAGGATGAAGGCACCGCGGCGGTGGAAATCACCTCGATCATGAAGCGCAACAGCTGCGGCAAATCGCTGGATATCGCCCGTATGGCCCGCGACATGCTCGGTGGCAACGGCATCAGCGACGAGTTCGGCGTAGCCCGCCACCTGGTCAACCTGGAGGTGGTCAATACCTATGAAGGCACTCACGATGTCCACGCGCTGATCCTCGGTCGCGCCCAGACGGGCCTGCAGGCGTTTTTCTAAGGATGGCGGGGCGGCCTGGAGTGATCGAATGTTCGCTTTTGGGTCGATTGCTGCCTCTGGCAAGGTGCAGCAGTCGACCCGTTGCAGACATTGGCTAACGTAGAACCAGTCGGTGCTACACGGCTTTATTGCAGCTCTCGGCGGAACCGATTGAGTCCGCACTGGATTCTGCAGCCAGTTTCAATCGGTCCGCTTTACTGATGTATTTAGCCTTGCTTGGCGGTGCCAATTTGGCATTGGCCTTTTTGGCGTGAGCCTTTAATAAAGGCCAATGAGTCCACCATGCGGGCTGTGCAGCGGTCCCTTTTTTCGGGGACCGCATTTCAACGAACGGAAAATAAATCCGTCCCCTCTTCAAGGCCACGACGCGGTGTGGATCTGCCGGCGAGAGCGGCCAATGATACATCAGCGCGGCTCAGGCCGATCCGAACCACTCACCACTCAGGCGGGGAATTGGGCTATCCAGTGCCTGGCAATCTCTTCGCGCCGGCAGATCCACACCGCGTCGTGGCCTTGTACGTAATCGAGAAACCGCGCCAGCGCCATCGCACGACCAGGATGGCCAGAGATCCGCCCATGCAGGCCGACGCTCATCATCTTCGGGTGTTGCACGCCCTCCTGCCACAGCAGGTCGAAAGCATCCTTGAGCAGCCGGAAGAAGTCTTCACCGCAGGCGAAACCATTCGGCAGCAGATAGCGGGCGTCGTTGTTGACCAGTGTGTAGGGGATCACCAGGTGGGCGGGCGAGCCCGGGAGCCAATAGGGCAGATCATCGTTGTAGGCGTCCGAGCTATAGAGTAACCCGCCTTCCTCACGCAACAGGCGGCGGGTGTTCTGGCTGACCCTGCCTGTGTACCAACCTGTGGGGCGTTTACCGCAGATCTGTTCGATCACGTCGAGGGTGAGGCGGATATGGCGCCGCTCCTGGTCTTCAGGCATGTCGCGATAGTCCAGCCAACGGTAGCCATGCCCGGCAATTTCATGGCCGGCAGCGCAGAGCGCATGGCCAATCGCCGGGGTGAGTTCCAGTGCCCGGCCGACGGCGAAGGCGGTCAGCGGCAGGCCTCGGGCGTTGAACAGCTGCAGAATGCGCCACACGCCTGCGCGCGATCCGTATTCGTACATGCCCTCGACGCTCAAGTCCGATTCCCCCACACGCGGCGGGCGGCCCGGTAGCTCGTGAAGCCAGGCCTCCGACTGTGCATCGCCATTGAGGATGCATGACTCTGCGCCTTCTTCAATGTTGAGTACGAACTGGACCGCGACGCGCGCCTCACCGGGCCATCGCGGGTGGGGCGGGCAGCCGCCATAACCGATGAGGTCGCGAGCGGCCATCAGCCCAGCTCGAAGGTTGTGACGCCGAACACACGTTCGTGCGCGATAGCCGGAGGAGGGCCGAGGTACATGCGTGCGCAGCCGAACACCTCGATCATGCCCTGTTGGTGCACAAGCGCCATCGCGGCGGGGTTATTCTCCGGGGCATCGAGATACAGCGGGCCACCCTGCGCAAATTCCGCCAGGCGCGCGTAAAGGGCGTTGGCTGCCAGGGCGTCATCGGCGAACAAGGGACCGATCTTGCAGCCTTCCCGGCAACGCCTTACTACGCCATAGCCGCTTAGCCTGCCCGCGCGCCGGCAACCCACGGCGAGTGCATCGGCTTGGCCTATCCACCCGCTCAGGAAGCTTGCGCGCGCGGCGGGGAAGCAGGTGCGGTCGTAATCGACAACCTGATCGAACGGGAAGGTGGCCAACGGGACAATGTCCTGGCCGTCTACCTGCGAGGCCGTCGGGCGTTCGGTGATCTCGGCACGAAAACGCATGTTGCGATGGGAGAAGACGAAACCACCCTTGGCGTAGTAGTCCTGCATCGCGAAGACGCCGTCCATGCCGATGCTCGCGGCTGGGCGCAGGCGCGCGATAAGTCGTTCTCGGCGTGCGTGCCAGAGGGTATTGCCCAGACCTTGACCGCGATATTCAGGCCGGACGATGAAAAAACCCATGAACCCGAATTCGCCATTGTAGGAGGTGATGGCACCGCCGCCGATCAATTCGCCGCCCTGGTACGCCGCGATGAAGGCGGCAGGGTCCGTAGCCCAAAACAGCTCGGCATCGTGAAGGCCTGGATTCCAGCCCTCACGGGCCGCCCAATCGACGAGCTCGTCCAGCTCGGGCCGGGTCATGTTGCGTATGACCAGCTGATTCGACACCGCGAAGTTCTCCTCAGTCGCTGATCGAGCGTGTGGTCCATCCCCGCTCTGAACCCTTTCGGTATAGCTTCAACCCGAGCATTGATCCAGTTCGTCACGTCACTTGCAGAACATGTTCGTCGCCCCGGGGCCGTTCACGCTCATACCTGATCCATAACCTCGGTCACCCCCCGATCCTCACCCGGAAACCTGGTGATAAGGGCAGAGTTGGCCAACAGTTTGCCGAATAACGAGCACGATCCTGGCTGCGTAATGAGTGGCTGGCTTATTGTGTTCTACACTCTCGTGGGCGTGTGAGTTGGCGCTTCGCCACAGGATTTACTGAGTCGCGCGGTAAAGAGACAGGCCAAAATTCCAGTTGGGTCGCGGTCCGGGTGGGGCGTATCAGCCATGAACAGTCACGGCGCCAGCTTGCTCAGAGCTAACGAGGTGGAAATGAACAGGAAGTCTAACCGGGGCTGGACAATGGCTGCGGCAGTCGTCGTAGTGGGTTCAACGCTTTTCGCGGGGTGTGCGGGCAAGAACGATCCGATCGAGCAGGCAGACAAGGCGGATGTGGCCAAGGGCGTGACCGCGCCGAGTCTTGAACAGACAAAGGCAATCGCCGAGGAAGGCTTTATCTATGGCCTGCCGCTGGTGATGAACTACGCGGTGATGAACGAGTTCGCGGTAGACCCCAAGTCCAGCCAGTTCAAGGCTCCCTTCAATCAACTGCACAACGAGCATCGGGTCGCGACGCCCGCCGATACCGCCGTCATTACGCCCAACAGCGACACCCCGTATTCGATACTCTGGGCCGACTTGCGCGCAGAGCCACTGGTGATCACGGTGCCGGCCGTCTCCAAAAAGCGCTATTACTCGATTCAGCTTATCGACGGCAACACCTACAACTACGGCTACATCGGCAGCCGGGCAACGGCCAGTGCGCCCGGGAGTTATCTGGTTGCAGGCCCCGACTGGAAGGGGGCAACACCTCCAGGCATCGACAAGGTGTTCACCTCCACGACCCCTTTCGGCCTGACCCTTATCCGGACCCAGCTGTTCAATCCGGCCGACATGCCGAATGTCGAGAAGGTGCAGGCGGGCTACAAGATCCAGCCGTTGTCCGCCTTCCTCCATCAACCCGCGCCGCCCGCTGCGCCGAAGATTGCTTTCGTGCCAGCTACCACGGAAGGCATCAAGGCCAACTTCTTCGAGTACCTGTCGGCCGCGATGCAGTATGTGCCAGCATCGGCGGACGACAAGGCGATCCGGGCCAGGCTGGCCAGTATCGGCGTAGGCCCCGGCCGGAACTTCGAATTCAAGGACCTCTCGCTCGAGCACAAGGCCGCGGTCCTGCTCGGGATGAAGGCCGGCGACGAGCAGGTCGACAGGTTTCTCTCGAGCGGAATGAAAAAAATCAACGGCTGGAATGTCGGTGCGTTCTTCGGCGATCAGGCGTTCTACAAGGCCGACTGGTTGATGCGTGCCGGCGCCGCGAAGGGCGGACTGTATGGCAATGACGCCGTCGAGGCGATGTACCCCTATACCCGCACTGACGGCGCTGGCAAGACGCTCGATACCGGTAAACACAACTACACGCTGACCTTCCCTGCTGGAAAGCTGCCACCCGTCAATGCCTTCTGGTCGGTGACCATGTATGACGGCAAGAGCCAGCTGCTGATCAAAAACCCGATCAACCGTTACTTGATCAATTCGCCGATGCTGTCGGCCATGAAGAAAAACGCGGATGGTTCACTGACGCTTTACATCCAGAAGGACTCCCCCGGCAAGGCAAAGGAAGCCAACTGGTTGCCGGCGCCTGACGACACGGTCTATCTGGTGATGCGTCTGTACTGGCCGAAGACCGCACCGCCTTCGATTCTTCCCGCTGGCGAAGGCAGCTGGCAGCCCCCGGCGCTGGTGGTATCGAAGTAGCGGATATTCTGAAGCAAGATCAGAATTCACCCGTGCAACGTCAGGTATCGAGCGTTACTTCGGCCTCAGGGAGGCCCGTATGACAAATCCGCAAGACAACGCCGAATCCGACGCGGATTTAGCGCAGATGGTCATTGGGCTGGGGCCCTGTACTTATCTTTTGTTGCTCTTGCTAGGGTTGATCCTTCTGTTCCCCTTTCTTGAAGAGGGTCTGTTTGCTCGCATGTTGCTCGGCATTCTGTTTTCGGCCGTGCTGCTCGTGGGTGCTTTCGCCACCAGGCAGACCCGGTCGGGGTTCATCCTGAAATTGTGCCTGGCATTGCTTGGGATTGGCCTTCAATGGGCGGCCTTGTGGACCAAGAGTATCCCGACTCTCGAACTTGCCGGGATAACCTATGCGGCGTCACTTGCGGTTTCGTTCAGCGGAGTGCTTCGCTACCTTCTCAAGCGCGGCCCAATTACAGCCGACAAGCTGCATGGCGCGCTTGCGGGCTACATTATGCTGGCTTTCGTTTGGTCCTTTATCTATGCCCTGGTCGAGATTTCCGCCGCTGGCTCATTCGGCCCTGGCAACTTCGACTTCAGGCAACCCGGCACTTTCTTCAAACTGATCTATTTCAGCTTCACGACGCTAACGACCACCGGTTACGGTGATGTTATCCCGTTGACCAACCACGCACGCTCACTGGTGATGGTGGAAGAATTTTCAGGCGTCTTTTACGTCGGGGTCGTGATAGCGCGGCTTGCCGGTATTTATCCGTCGCATCAGGCCAGGTGACGCCCGATTTACCTGAGCCATCCCCGAAGGGGGCCTGACAGGAAGCGAGCGAATGTGGATGAAACCCAAACTCTGTGTCGTCAGGCTGGTTCGGTTCGCATCCGCTTCGCTCATCATCGTAACGCCCGGTGCAGGCGCAGAGGACCTCGAACCGAGGTCCTATGCCAATACGCCGGTCGGTATCAATTTCCTGCTCATGGGCTACAGCGATCTCCATGGCAACGTGACGGCCAACCCCTCTGTCCCGCTTGAGGATGCCAAACTCAACATCAAGACTGTCGTGTTTGCCTTTGCCAGATCCCTGGATGTCTGGGGCCGCTCCGGGAAGTTCGATATCATCGTGCCTGAGGCCAAATTGCGGGGCTCTGCGCTGTTCGCCGGTGAACCCAGGGAGCGTAATGTCACGGGGTTGATCGATCCAAGATTCCGCTTCTCGGTCAACTTATATGGCGCCCCGGCGCTGTCCCTGGCTGAATTCCCCAGCTATCAACAGGATGTGATTATCGGCACCAGCCTGGCGATCACGGCGCCACTTGGCCAATACGACGCTAGCAGGCTGATTAATCTCGGCAACAACCGCTGGTCATTCAAGCCCGAGCTCGGGATTTCCAAGCGCCTGGGGCCAGTGACCTTGGAATTATCCGGCGCGGGAACCTTTTATACCGACAATGACGAGTTCCTCGGCGGCCACACATTTTCACAGGACCCGATTTACCAGGTACAGGGGCATCTTATCTATGCCTTTAGCAACGGTGTCTGGGCGGCGCTGGATGCGACCTGGTTCGCTGGCGGGAGTACTTCGATCGATGGCGTCGGTAACCACGATTCTCAGGAAAACACACGCTACGGATTCACCCTCACACTGCCGTTGAACCGGAACCATTCGCTAAAGCTGAGTGCGAGTGAGGGCGGGCATACCCGCACGGGCAGCGAATACGATGCCATTGGCATCGTCTGGCAGTATCGCTTCGGTGGAGGGCTTTGAAACTCAGGGCTTACGCTACATTCCATTCCATTCATGCATGAGTGAGGCATTTGTCGGATGCTGGTTGTTTACTAATGCCGGGAGGTGACTCGGGAAAATCGAGAGTCACCTGGTCTGATCCGACGGATAAAGACCGGCAAGCCGCGCTATCACAGGATGATAGGCCGGACGCCCCGTTGCGTCAGAAATCAACTGCGGATGAACGCCCGGAGATCAGCATTCAATTTATCGATCGCGGCTTTGAAATCCTTCGTGGTGATTTTCTGGCTCTCGTTCGAAAGCTGGCTGCCAAAGACCTTGCGTACTGCTTTGGCCACGGTCTGATTGGTTTTCGCGTCGATGAACTCGGCTTCGATGAACAGGTTAGTGTCCTGATCACGATGACCAGTAGCCGCTTGGGTCGCCCCGACTACGGCCGCAATCGGCACCACTTCATACCATTTCATGCCTTCATTCGAGGCGCTCACCCCGGTGATCGCTGCGCGAAGGATCAGAGGGTTTGACCCGCCGGGTGCTGCGCTCTCGCTCGATACCACTCGGTATTTCTGGCCCAGCACGCCTTTGGCCTGGCTGGTCATGTAGTTCTGCAATTCGTTGAGTGTCTGCTGGTTGACCCGCTCGTTGGGTTTGGGCGCCGGATAGAGTTCCAGTTTGTTGAACACTACTGTGTCATACGCATTAGGGTTCCATGACGGACTCACCCAACGCATGGCTTTCTCGCCAGTGGTAGTCGTGACTTCTTGCAGATTGTTGTAGTTGGAGAGGAAACCGGAATATTGATCTTTTTCGGTGACTTTCGAGGTGCAACCGCCAAGTAACAGACTGGCCAGTGCGGCGCCGGCGAGCAGGTTCAGGGACAGGTTCATAGTGGTGAGTACTCCATGGATAAAGTCGTTTTTTGGGTTGGCAACGCTTCAGAAACGCCAGGTCATGTTGCCGGTCAGCGCTTGAATCCAGGCATTGTCGAACTGACCGGAAGTTCGAGTGCCTGACACGGATCCGGTCTGGTCCACCGGCATCTCGTCGAGCCAGACCACGGCCCGACTGACATTGACATCGGTGTCCCTGTTAAGAGCATAGGTCGCCTGATGTCCACCTGTTGATGGACTCTTCAATAGTTGCCACCACGACCCTCTTGATCAGTCATTCCGCAGAATCTGCCAGCACTGATGGATGCAGAATATCGGTGCTGGCCTCGGCGCTACTTGACCTCGTCAACCTCATAATTCACATAGCCGAACTCGTTGCTGCGAGCCGCCCTGTATTTGCCGTTTTGCTCGAATACCGTGACCTCGAAGGGTGTGCCGCCGAGTGTTGTCATTAGATGCCCGTCCTTGATTTCATATTTGGCCGGCACGCCAAACTGTCCGTCATGCAGCATGTTCAGGTATTCCCCTTGCGCAGGCGGCTTGCCATCGACACTGCTGACCAGGCGTTGCCCGTCGGAGCCATAAATGATTTCAAACGTCTGGCCGGTGACCGTGTTGAGCACCTTCAAGGTTTTGCCCACCACGTAGGCTTGCAACTGCTCGTTAGTGAGCGCTTTGGCACCTTCGGTTTTCAGCTGATCGATGGTTTTTCCACCCGCGACAAGCTTGCTGTCCTCGGCATTCGGCGTGTACCAGATCGGCGAAGTCCACGCGCGTTCCTGGACGGTGGCCGAAACGTCGGCCGGCGGTGGTACTTGCAGCTTGGCCGCGTCATAGGTACTCCAGCGCGGTGTCGGGATCTGTAGCACTCGGGCGTAGTAGAACGCGTGCTGGGCCGGATCGAAATCCGGATCGACCCACACTTTTTTCAGCTCGGTGGCGCCGATATTATTGGTGTAAGTCGCCTTGGAAACATCGACCGTGGAACCCACCGGTGGGACCTTGCCGGTGTCTTGGTCGGGTTGGCGATCACCGGACCAGGCGACGTCGTAGATCTTCTCGAACGTTTGGCCGTTTTTGGTCCAGCCCTTGATGATCTGGATTCGATCGAGGTTGCCATCGTCGGCATCCTTGACCGCCCACACCACGAAGGACGGCGCCTCTTTGCCCTGTTTTGCCGGCAAATCGCCGCCCATGGGAACGCCCTTGGCGTAGGCGGCGTGCACCCAGTCTTTTTCGTTCCACACACTGCTGTCGAAGCCCCAGCCACCAAACATGCGCACGGGGATGCGCACGCCGCTGGTGCCGTAGACTTCTTTACGCTTCATGGCATCGAAGATCGATTCACGGGTATTTTCTTCGGCCCAGACGCCGGCCAAACCGGACGTGCTGGTTTGCAAGGCCATCAAGCCCGAATTCTGTTTGCCGGAAAGACGCGCTGCCGGGGTGCTGTCGGTAAAGCCGTGGGAGCCGAAGTTGTTGCTCTGCGAATAAGGAATCACCCCGTTGTGCGAGTCGCTGGCGCCGACCACGCCCATTTTGTAAGGGTTGAATCCACGCGTTTGCTGCAAAGCCACGCCGTTTTGCCAGGCTTGCCTGATGTAACTGCCATTGAGTTTCGATGTGCTGTTGTCGATGCCAAGCAGGAAATTCATGATTTCATAATTGGCAAATTCATCTGTCGGCGACAGTTCGGGGTGGGTTTCCGAGGTGCCCTTTACCTGGTGAATTTCGGTGAGGGATTCATTGCGCATCCGCGTCTCGGCCCAGGCGGCATCGATGGGGCGGCCACGGTCATCTACGTCCACCGCAAACATCAGGCCGTTGCTGAGGTTGGCATTATGGGAGATCGCCAGCACCTCGTTGCCTTTTTTGCGTTGATCGTCCATCCAGCCCCACAAATCCTCCGGTTTGTCCGAATCGATGGCCGTGAAGGGCAGGTCCGGGACCTTCTTCGAGTCGCGGAAAAACACATTGCGGTGCATGTTTTGATTGTTGGGTGCCGAGGTCCATTCATAGGCGACAAACGTGGTGAACTTGCCGGGCTTGTAGTACTTGTCGGCAATGTTGATGCTCTGCTGCCAGATGTTGCCGGCAACCTTCGGATCAATCAGCTCCTTGATCGGGTGGCTCAAGCTGCCGACGATCCATTTGAACACCCGATTGAAATCTTCCGGGGTTTTGACAATCAGCTTTTGGGCGATGGGCAGCTTGCTGAAGTCTGACTTCGGATCGTTGGCCAGGGCGATCACGCCCACGTATTCCGAATGATCGGTCACGCCATGGAAATCCAGAGGTCGGCCTTTGAGCTGCACTTCAAAGCCCATCGGATGCTTGACCGGCATGCCAAGTGAGTATTGGTAAGCCTGCTCGGGATCGACCTGATGGTTGCCGATCAGGTAGGCATCAATCGACCAGGAGGTGTGCGAGTGCGTCTGGCCAAAGTAAACCTCGCGATCCGGGTTGCCCTCTGCCATTGCCAGCGTGTTGACAGCAAGCACGGCGCAACTGAACAGTGACGCGGTGAAGTATGCAGGGGTTTTCATATTCCACATCTCCGGAATACGGCAGTGACAGGGTGCAACTCAGCTCCAGAAACCCGAGACGCTCTCGAAAAACCAGAAAGCAGCCAGCGTTCCCAACCCGTAAGACGCAACCGGTCGGGCATACAGGAGCGTGGGCCGTGCCCGTCGAAAACGCAGCAACAGTGCGCGAAGGCTCAGCACAGCGGCGACGAACATCAACTGACCGATTTCCACGCCGACATTGAAGGTGAACAGCGCCAAGGGCAGGTCACGTTGCGGCAAGCCAATTTGCGCCAGCGCACCGGCAAAACCAAAGCCGTGCAACAAGCCAAAACAGAACGCCACCACCCATGGCCATTGGAGGGTGAAACTGATTTCACCACGGTTCTTGCGGGCGATTTCAACGGCCAGCAACAGTATGCTCAGCGCGATCGTCGCTTCGACGGGCGGGCCGGGAAGCCGTACCGCACCCAGTACAGCGAGCGCCAGGGTGATGGAATGGGCGAGGGTGAATGCGGTGATGGTTTTCACCAGCATCCAGCCGTTGCGCACCAGCAGCAGCAGACCGAAGACAAACAGCAGGTGATCGAAACCGCCCAGGATGTGTTGAATGCCATGGGCCAGAAAAGTACCGGCCACCGAGAACGCTCCCGGCGTGGCGGCGATTTCTATCCAGGGTTGCGCGGGGTGGACGAGGGTGGTCGTCAGGCTGCCGTCCAGGCGCGACACACGCACCAGCACATCGGTGATGCTCGCTTGCAGGCCGACAAATTCGATGCGTTGCCCGATTAATCCTGCGGGACCGGTGTCAATGATCCGGCGTTCGATCAGTGAGTCGTTCAGTTCGCTTTCCACGGGTTCAATGAGGGTTCGCACACCTTCGGCAAACCGGAGCGCGATCGGCAATCGCATGCCTGAAAGCACCGGCGTGCGCCACAGTACGCTATAGCGCCCGGCGGCCGTTTCGTTGATTTCCAGGTAAGCGGGGCGGGACTCATGGGCCATGGCCGCCTGCCCCATGAACAAAAGCACCCACAGCAGCCAGACCGTACGCCTCATCACGGCTGCCCCGTTTGAGTGGAGGCAATCCCGCTGGTCGACTCCGGCATTATCACCACGACCTCATAGCGTGCTTTCAGGGCATCGAAATTGGCGCGTTTCGATTCGCTGCGTTGCCTGGACAACCAATCGGACTTGACCTGCTGGGCCACGGTTTCGAAGGGCGGTGCCGGTGGTTTGGCCAGCGTATCAATCCACACCAGATGCCAACCAAAACCTGACTCCACAGGCCCCACCCAACTACCCGGCGTTTGCTTGAACAATGAAATGGCGAACGTTGAACCAAAGACCCGCGCCACCTGATCCTGGGATTGTTCTGTGTAGGCGCTTTCAAACATGAAGGCATCGCCTTCACCACTGTTTTTGTCTGTCAGGCCACTTAATGCAGCCTGAGCCTGCACTTGCGCATCCGAGCCGCGTGTGTCCATTGCGAAGAACAAATGACGGAAGGTTGCAAGTGGCGGTGGGGCATATTGGTCCTGATGCTGGTTGTACCAAGCTTCAAGTACACCGGGTGCAGGTTCGCGAAGCGACGCTACATCCTCTGCGAGGAAATCCATTTTTTGCGCCAGTCGGCGGCGAATGATGGTGTCGTCTTTATCCAGGCCAAGTTTCAGCGCTTCGCGAAAAAGGATTTCCTCTTTCACATATTCATCAATCATGCCCTGCAACTGTTGCTCCGATGCGGGTCGTTGCCATCGTGCCAGCCAGGAAATCGCGATCCGCTGAACAACTTGAGGGGTAATTTCGATGCGTTGCGCAGCTTGATTGAGGGGTGAACGGTGCAAACCTCCGTACAGCACAAAGAGTGCAAAACCGGCGATTAGAAAGTGCAATAGCGGCTGGCGAAGGCATCGCTTGATCAACGAAAGACGAGACTCTTTCACTTCGCAGACGCCTAAGCTCATGACTTGTTACCCCACGCTATACTCGAATGGTTTTCGAGCACAGTGGAGTATTGCTGCTGAATTGGAACTTTCCACCAAGGTTAATCACGATAAGCACTAAGGCTTAGTCGCAATCGGATTAACCAATTCCCCGAGGCCGTACCGTCTACAGGACCAGATTTGATGTGGCCGTGTGCCGCGTATGGGACAGTGCCTCGGGACTAGGCACCCGGAATTTGAATCGGTCAAAGGTGCTCATCCGCCGCACTGACACTGATTTTAGCTTCTTGGGCGAAGCGAAACAGACCCACACCGAGGAAGTATGTGGCTATTACAAAAAGAAGGCCGGCACCATAGGCGTACTTGAAACCCATGAACTCAGTTAAAAAGATGACAGCGAGCAGCAGGGTGGCGCAAAGTCCGCCGCGCAAAGAAGACAGGATACCAGCGTTTAATAATTCAGCCCGCCGCCTCAATCGCTCCAGATCGGCCCTGAGGTGCGCACGCCGCTGGTCGTCTTCGGGGATCGCATTGAGTACCCGTGTACGGTCGATGACAACTGATAACCTCGAAGTCATTAACGAAACGAACGCAGCTATTGCACCGAGGAAAAACGTTGGAGCTGTTGCTTGTGAAAAGATTTGCGACAACCGCACAGCGTCAGGAATGAATTCGTTCAATTTAGCGACCACCTATAGGCGGGACGTCCTGTCGTAGAGCGTAGAGCAGTCCAGCAGAGAGACAAATCTGAACTGCGGTCTTTTGTCAGATGCTGTCATCAACGACTGTTTGTTTGTGACCGGGACGGGGATAACCGGTCCCGGTCGGCAAGGTGGGACGGATCGCCAACCAGAGTGTGCAATCACAGCACTGTGCGGATTGTCTTCGGCGAGGCCTTCTCTGGTCAGCGCACGTTGCTAGCGTGAGGTTTTGATATCCAGCACTTCGGTGTAGATGGCGTCGACCGTCTGACCGACCTTGAGGTTCTTCATGCGGGCCTGCAGATCGGGGTCCTCGACCTTGACAACTTTCACTTTGCCTTCTGGAGGAAGCAAGGTCACTTCATGCTTTTTCAAGTCAATGTGGGTGATCTTCGACGTGACCTTGACCTGACGAAACGCCTCACCGCCCGGATTGGGGTTGTTCTTGTCGGCGCGGGTAATCGCTGATTTGGTGCTGACACCTCTATCGCCGTTGACATCAGTGTCGAGCGTGTAGGCAACCGAGCGGGTAACATTTATATCGACCTTATCGCCGACCTTCAGGTTGTGCAGGGCTTTGGCCTCGTCGGTGAGCTGGATGGGTACCTGGCTTTTGTCGGGACCTTCCACGGTGACCTGATAGTTCGCCGCATCGACAGCCAGTACGCGCGTCGTGATGTGACTCTCCAGAGCGGCACTGCCCAGCGGCACATCGGCTGCATGGGCCGCAAAGCTGGCGGTGGACATGAGTGAGGCGAGGGCAACAGCATGAGCAAAGGACCGGATCGGTTTCATAGACCTGCTTTCCATGTGATGGCTGAGGGAGCAACGCAGCGAGCGCGTTGCTCCCGGGAAAGCATAGTCACTGATTGCCGATGTGCCTCCTCGAAACGTCGATAAACCCTTCGGTTCGGCGTGCCAACGGTAGTGACCTAAAGACTCGACTTCTTAATGTTGTGTTGGATCTCCAGCATCCTGAACGTCACTTTTCCGCCCTCGGTGGGATAGCCGGTGTTGTCCTGCACATACGCACCCGCTTTGAAATACAGTGGTTTGGTCTTCCAGCTCGGGTCGATGGTGGTTCTCCAGTTGTTTCCTGCTGCGCTGATGCCCAGCGCGCCCTTCGGGCTGAGGTGGAGCTGGTAGGAAAAGTTGCGGTCGAGCGGCACACCCGTCGCAATGGTAATGACCTGGCCCTCTTCATCGTCGGGGCGCATGCGCACCTTGGCGACAATGTTTCCCGTCGAAGCCGACTTTTTGTATTGGTATTCCAGCTTCACCATGGGGCTGTTGCTGTCCTTGTTGTGAATCTGACCAATCACGATCTTGCCGGTGCTGGGCACCTGATTGATGGTCAGATTTGCCCGCAGAATGTTATCCGCCGCTGAATACTGCCAGTTGCGCAGCCTTCCATCGCTATAGGTTTCCCGCAACTCGCTGCGCGGGTAAATAGCGTTAGCCGTCCTGGAACCGGTTACAGGTGCCCAGAAGGAAAGGGTAGCGGCGTCAGAACTGAAATACTGGCCCTTGAAGCCATGCGCCAGTCGAGGCGTTTCTATGGTAGCCGGTGGGCTGCCTTCAGGGATGCTTAAATTCCAGGTGGCAAGGTCGATCATGTCAATAATCCTTTATGCGGGGAATGTTGCGGCCACAGTTGCGCTCGAACCGACGCTATTGAGCTGTGTCAATTGGGTCTGCTGATCAGGAAAACCGTATGGCGGTAGATTGACGTCAAATGATCGTCGAGGTGGTTATTGCAGGCTTTGTGCCTGCAAGGGTTACCGTTGGTCGGCTAATTTTGAAGTTGATGGAACTAATTCGAGTTGCGTTGCAACTGCAGCGAAGGGACCTGAGCCATCAGCGGCGGACGGGTCGGCTAGGATGAGTGCATGCACTGAACGAAGAACAGGCTCAGAAGCCGGTTCTGAATAACCGGCGCGCCGCGCCATACAGACAGGAGACCGCCCATGAGCCACCGAAGCAATTTTGCGCTGTTGAGCTTTGATCCGGCGTTTGCGTCGTTGCGCAATGGCCTTTCGGTCGCTCAGCAGATTGACGACACACTCTGGGTGGCCAATGACGAAACCACGAGCCTGGAACGCCTGAAAATCCAGGCTGCTGCGCCCGGCGGCGTCGTAAGGTGCGACGAGCACCAATCGTTTCCGCTCCTGGAATATCTGGATCTGCCCATACCCAAACAAGACGCCGAGATCGATATCGAGGGCTTGGCCTATGTCCCTGACAGTGGTTACCTCTGGGTGGTGGGCTCCCATAGCCTGAAGCGAAAGAAAGCCGAGGCCGGCACTTCTGCACAGAAGAATATCAAGCGCCTGTCGACGGTAGAGGCGGACGGCAATCGTTTTCTGCTGGCCCGCATCCCTGTGGTGCAGCAGAACGACAGCTATGTACTCGCCAGGAAAGTGGATGCCGATGGACGTACAGCGGCGCAACTGCAGGGCAACGAAACCGGTAACGACCTGACCGCGGCCATTGCTGAAGATCCTCAGCTACGCGACTTCCTGCGTATCCCGGGTAAGGACAACGGCTTCGATATCGAAGGGTTGGCGGTGATCGGATCGCGCCTTCTGCTGGGGCTGCGTGGACCGGTGCTACGCGGCTGGGCTGTGTTGCTGGAGATAGAACCCGAGCTGAACGACGCCTCGACTGACACGCTGGTGCTGAAGAAGATCGGTCCGGATGGGCGCCGCTACCGCAAGCACTTCTTCGCGCTCAATGGCCTGGGCTTGCGTGACCTGTGCACTAGCGGTGACGATCTGCTGATCCTGGCGGGGCCCACGATGGACCTGGACGGTCCGGTAACGGTCTTGCGCTGGCGCGGCGGTTTTGCGTCGGATAAGGAAAGCGTGGTCTTCACCGATCAATTGGAGAAGGTGCTGGAGGTGCCTTTCGGGCAGGGCAACGATCACGCTGAGGGCATGTGTCTGTTCCAGTCGGGCGAGCAGCCTGGGGAGGTTCTGATGATCGTCTACGACTCTGCGGCGCAGAGTCGTAAACACGGCGATACGGATGTGGAAGGGGACCTGTTCATCCTGGATTAGCCACTACCGCTGAAAAAGCCTCGCCAGGGCAGACCTGGCGGGGCCTCAAGCGTCATCAGAATGGGTTGGCGAGGTCGATGCCGGATTTGCCCGGTGCCAGAATGTTGTTCGGGTCCAGGGCACGCTTGATCGCATGTTCAAGCTTGCGTTTGACCGGGCCGTAACTCTGCGCCACGCGCTCCTGGAAGGCGGTGTTGACGCGGTACACGGCGTAGCCTTCCTGCTCGAATACATCCAGCAATTCGGCAAAGCAGGCGTTGGCGCGCAGGGTCTCTTCGGGGTTGGTGCGGTCGTACAGCACGTCGATGACGTGGTGCATGTCGCGCCAGCCGACGATGAACTCGCCGACGTAGTCCAGGCCGTGTTTGTTGAGCGTCTTCTTGGCCAGCGCCTGCTGTTTGTCGCATTCGCTGCCCCGGGCCTGGCTCACCGGTGCGAACCACATGGAACCGCCGCCGCCACGCCAGTTGTACAGGCCGAACTCCTGCAGGTTCGGTACACCCGACATCAATTGGGCGCGGTATTTGAAGGGCTGGGTGTCACCGGCCTCTTCCTGAGTGACGAGCCGGCCCTTGCCCAGTTGCTTGAGTGCGCCCTTGACGATGTTCCAGTTGACGTCGACCTGTTCCTGAGTGCCGTACAGCGCGGCGTAGACGTTCCAGGCGCCGAGGTTCTTGTCTTTCTGAATCTGCTTGAGGATCGCGTCGGAGGTCGCGCCGGGCTCGAGGGTGTAGTCGGAGCGGCGGGTATTGCAGGTGGAGGCCTCCCACAGTACGCCGGCGATCACCACCGAGTTGGGGATGACCTGGGCGATGCGCAGCGGGCGGATGAATTCGACGATCTCGGCGATGTCCGACTCGTTCTCGAACTTGATCTCGAACGGCTTGAACACCGGTGGTTTGGGCATCAACCAGAAACCCATCTTGGTGCAGATACCGTAGTTCGCCTGGGTGAACATGCCGTCCAGGGTCGGGCCGTAGCCCCACTTGAATACCTGCCAGGCGTTGTCGCCCTTAACGCCGCCCATGCCGGTGCGGTAGACGTCGCCGTTGGCCAGCACCACTTCCATGCCGCACTGCATCATGAAGTGCTCGCCGTAAGGCGTGTAGCCCACGCCGCGATCCATCGTGTTGCCCAGCGGTCCGGCGATGGCCGACGGCGCGGAGAACGACAGCATCAAGGGCAGGTTGTGTTCCTGGATATAGTCGTACAGCTGCTGGTAGGTCACCCCCGGCTCGACCAGGGCGGTACACAGCTCGGGATCGACATGGAGGATCTTGTTCATTTTTTTCAGGTCGAGAATGATCTGGCCACGCTGACCGGGCGCTGCGGAGCCGTAGCCGAAGTTGCGACCGGTGGAGATGGTCCACACCGGGATCTTGTGTTCATTGCAGATCTTCACCACGCCTTGCACCTGTTCGACGGTGGTCGCGGTGACAGCAGCGGAGGGTGTGTGCCCGGCATTGTCCACGGCCATCATGATCTTGGCGTAGGGGATCAGTTGATCGTCCTTGATCAGGACATTGTCCTCGCCGAGCAAGGTGCGGAACTTGGCGATGGCTTGCTGGAAGTGGGCGGCGTTGACGCCACGAGGCAGCAGCGTGTTGTTGGTTTGTTCAGTCATCTGGAGAGTTCCTTCAAGCTTCGATCGAGAACGAAACGAAATTGCCGGTCAGCGGCGAGGCGCGGCTGGCGACCAGGGGCGCCTGGCCGAGATTGGCGGTGCCCAGTGCGGCGAGGGTGTAGCCGAGCGTGGCCGCCCATTGCTCGGAACCTGCGTGGTTGCGCGCCACCGCGGACACTTGCAGCGGCGCGTGTTGGCCATGCAGACGCTGTTCGGTAAGGCTGAAGCCGGTCCCGCAGGCGTTCAGGTTCAGTCCAAGTTGCGGGGCGCAGCCGCTGGCGGCTTCGGCACTGAGCAGGCGGTGATGGGAGGCGTTGGCCGTGGCGCGATGCTGACCCAGCCACTGCACGCGCGCACCGGCACTGCGTGCCAGGTCAATGATCACGGCGGCACTGGCATCGTCCACCAGGCCGATGATGCGTTGCGGTCGGGCGCTGCCCAGGCGTTTTTCCAGGTCGAGGATGAAGTCCAGGCTCAGGTCGGCGCGTAGCATCGTGACCTGCCTGGCGGCCGGGCTGGCGTTGATGCCCTGGAGGAAGGCCGATGCGGCAACCTCGCCAGTGACCAGGGCCAGGGTCGGCAGCGCCGGCCGGGCCCGGACGCCCAGTGCACCGTTGGCCATGGTCAGGCCCGAACTGCTGACGACCGCTGCGGCCATGCCGCTCAAGGCCATTCCCTTGAGCAATAAACGACGTTCGATATTCATCGCCGACTCCTCAAGGCTTGGCCGCGGGAGCGGGCGTTTTGGAGATGTAGTCGGCCACCTGTTGCAGCGAGTTGTCGTCGATGAACGAAGCGGGGAAGGCCGGCATGGCACGGAAGCCGTTGCGCACGATGGCGGTGATATAAGGCGATGGCAGCTGGCGGCCCTTGATGGACGGGCCAACCTGGTTTTCGTGGCAGTGGCCGCACACTTTGGCATAGACGTTTTCGCCGCCTTTCCAGACGCCGTCGCCATCGGCAACGGCGGTACCCGCCAGCAGGATGAACGGCAGGGCAGTGAGGGTCCGTTTCACCGCTGGGCGGTTGAGGAGTGAAGACATTTCGTACTCCGTTTTCTTATTGGTAGGTGGGTTCATGGACGCGGTGCTTCAGGTCAGAACGGGTACGGTCTGGGGGCGTGTTGCAGGGTGATCCAATGGTCGGTGGTGAACTCCTCGATCGCCCAGTCGCCGTTGAAGCGTCCGAGGCCGGAGTTCTTCTCACCGCCGAACGGCGCATTGGGTTCGTCGTTGACCGGGATGTCGTTGACGTGGGTCATGCCGGCGTGGATGCGTTGGGCGAACTGCACGCCGCGCTCCAGGCTGGAGGTGAATACGGCGCTGGACAGTCCATATTCGCTACGGTTGGCCAGTTCCAGGGCGTGCTCGGCATCGCGGGCGGATTGAATGCCCACCAGTGGCCCGAAGATCTCTTCTCGGGCAATGTCCATGTCGGCGGTGACGTCGCCAAACACATGCGGCGGCAGGACGTTGCCCTCGGCTTCACCGCCCACCAGCAGCGTGGCGCCTTCGGCTCGGGCGGTGGCGATCTTCGCTTGCAGCCCCGCCAGTTGCTTGCTGTTGATCACCGGGCCGATCACGGTTTCCGCTTTGGCCGGATCACCGTAGGGCAGGGCTTTGACCCGCTCGACGAAACGCCGGGTGAAGGTTTCCAGCAGCGGCTGCTCGACGATGATGCGGTTGATTGCCATGCAGATCTGGCCCTGGTGGAGGAACTTGCCCACCACGGCGGCACTGACGGCCTGCTCGACGTCGGCATCGGCCAGCACCACGAACGGACTGTTGCCGCCCAGTTCCAGGGCCACGTGCTTGAGGTGCTCACCGCCACTGGCGATGCGGCCGATGGAGCGTCCCACCTGGGTCGAGCCGGTGAAGGAAATGAACGACGGGACCGGGTGTTCGACGAAGGCGTCGCCGATTTCCGCGCCGGCACCGACCACCACACTGAACACGCCCGCCGGCAATCCGGCTTCCTCGAAGATGCGTGCGAGCAACAGGCCGCCGGTGACAGGGGTGTCACTGGCGGGCTTGACCACCACCGCGTTGCCCAGCGCCAGGGCGGGGGCCAGGGAGCGGGCGGTCAGGTGCAGGGGGAAATTCCACGGGCTGATCACGCCGATCACGCCCAGTGGCGTACGGTAGACGCGGCTTTCCTTGCCCGGGATGTTGGAGGCAAGAATGCGCCCGTGCACCCGGCTTGGCAGGCTCGCCGACTCGAGTGTGATGGCGCGGGCGGCGCCCCATTCGATTTGCGCCTTGATGCGGGTGCTGCCGGACTCACGGATGATCCAGTCGATGATTTCTTCACGGCGCTCGTCGAAGATCTTCACCGCGTTGAGCAGGACCTGGCCACGGGCGGCCGGCCCTTGGGCTGCCCAATTGACCTGGGTTTCCCGTGCCTTGCGGTAAGCCTCATCGAGATCATCGCGGTTGGCCAGGGTGATCTGCAGCAGGCGTGTCTGGGTGAAGGGGTCGAACACCTCCAGCGGACGACCGGCGCTGCCGGCACGCCAGTTACCGGCGAGGGGCTGCAGTTCAAGGTTTTGATAGGCAGGGCGAGTAACGATCATGGAGTTGTCTCTCTTATTGGGTGCTCATGACCTGCTATTAACAACTATCGTGCCAAGCGCTATCTATTGACTAATAACGTTAAAAATCAATAAGTTGTGTCGTATGAGGCGAGCCGGTGAGCAAGCGCTGAAACCGCACGTGCGGAATTTTATGCAGAGGATGTCGCAGGCCGCTGAAAGCTCGACGCCTGGTTTTTTCGGGATTTTATTTGTGCGTTTATCGGACGAACGAGGGGCAAAAGGCGTGTGGTCAACCATTGGCAGATTGACCGTGCGGGTTGTCCGGGCATACTGAAAAGCTTACTTCCCTGCCGCTTGTTGACCCTATGACTCGTCCCCCGCGTGACAAGAATCGCCGCCCTGCCGATGAGGAGTTTCTCAAGCAGTTGCTCGGCCGCCAAAAGCGCCTGATCGTCGACCGGGCCAGCCAGTTCGGCGCCACTGGCCTGCCTTCGGCCGAGCAACTGGCCGAGACCGTGGCCTTCGCTCCGCAGGACGGCAGCATCTGGTTATGCGGTCAGCGCGTGATGCTGATGCAAGGCTCGGCCTTCGGCGCGATCCGCCGCGAGCTGATCGATGCGCTGGGGTTCGACAAGGCGCGTGGCCAGTTGACGCGCATCGGGTGGCAAGCCGGGGCACGGGACGCCGCCCAGGTCAGCGAACAATGGCCGGAAGGCGATCACGCCAGCCTGTACAGCGCCGGACCGCGCCTGCACATGCTCGAAGGCATGGTCAATGTCGAGGTCGTGCGCTTCGAGATCGACTCGGGCATCGGTCACTTCTACTCCGAATTCCTCTGGCACAACTCACTGGAAGACGACGAACACATCGCCGCCTATGGCCTGGGAGGCGAACCGGCCTGCTGGATGGAGATCGGTTATGCGAGCGGTTACGCCTCGTCACTGCTCGGTCGCCTGGTGGTCTTTCGCGAGGAGGAATGCCGCTCGATGGGGCATAAGGCTTGTCGCATCGTCGGCAAGCCGGCCGAGCAGTGGGACGATATCGATGTGGATCTGGCGTATCTGGACCCGGGTGATTTTCTCAGCCGCAGCACTTACGCCTCGGGCATCGAGACCACCGTTGCCGAACTGGAAGAGCCCGTCGACGGCAAACCCTTGGTGGGTATTTCGGCGGCGTTCGTCGCGGCCAGTCAATTGCTGCACCGCGTCGCACCGACCCAGGCGACGGTGTTGCTAACCGGGGAATCCGGGGTCGGCAAGGAGTTATTCGCCCGTACCCTGTACCAGGCCAGTTCCCGGCAACAGATGCCGCTGGTGGCACTCAACTGCGCGACCCTGCCGGAGAACCTGGTCGAGGCCGAGCTGTTCGGTGTCGAGCGTGGTGCCTTTACCGGTGCCGAACGTTCGCGACCCGGGCGTTTCGAGCGAGCCGATGGCGGGACGCTGTTCCTCGATGAAATCGCCACCTTGAGCTTCAGTGCGCAGAGCAAGATCCTGCGTGCCTTGCAGGAAGGTGAAATCGAGCGGGTCGGTGGCACGGCGCCGATCCGCGTCGATGTACGGGTCATCGCGGCGACTAACCTGGATCTGCGTCGCGAGGTCGAGGCCGGACGTTTTCGTGAAGACCTGTTCTACCGATTGAATGTGTTCCCCATTCATCTGCCGCCGTTGCGCGAGCGTCGCGAAGATATACCGTTGCTGATGAGTTACTTCCTGCGCCATTTCAGCCTGCGCCATGGGCGTCGGCTGGCGGGGTTCAGCACGCGGCTGGTCAACGCGCTGCTGACGTATCGGTTTCCCGGCAATATCCGTGAACTGCAGAACCTGATCGAGCGCGGTGTGATTGCCGCCGGTGACGGCGAGGTGATCGATATGGTGCACCTGGCCGAGGCGGGGGCGCCGTTGATGGCAACGGCCATCGGCCTGACACCCGAAGGGCGCCTGTCTGCTGCTCAGCGCCGGGATGAGACGGCAGACCAGGGGCAGGCAGCCGCCGCATCCACTGAACAAGGCGCGGGAGCAGGCACTCTTCAGGAGCCGTTGCTGGAGAGTCTGCAGGCCTTCGTCTCCGGCCGCCAACGGGTGTTGAACATGTCCCTGGAAGACATCGAGCTGCGACTGGTGCGACTGGCACTGGAACGCTCGGGCGGCAACATCACGGCAGCGGCGCAGATGCTCGGCATGAGTCGCGCCCAGGTCAGTTATCGGCTCAAGGGGAGCTAGCTTGTTGTGGCGAGGGGGCAAGCCCTAATGCCGTTGTAGGAGCGAGCTTGCTCCGGGCGGCGTTCCGACGATGGACTCAAGAGCGCCGCGTTTAATCAGTAAGCACGCGCTATCGTTAACGACCATCGCGAGCAAGCTCGCTCCTACAGTGAATCGCAATCCCCCTTGCCACAATGTGTAGATACCTATGCTCAGAGTGGGATGGTGAATTTCAGCCAATAGGCCTGGCCATCGGTTCTGTTGCGTACGCCGGACTCATCCTGCCATTTGGCGCTGAGCAACCAGCCATCCTTGCTGGCGTATTGCACGGCCGGGCCGATCGAGAACGAGCTGCCACGGTTGCCGTCGGCGGCATCGACCATGGCGGCGGCAGCGCAATTGGAAGCGCTGCACTGGTCATCGCTCACTTGCTTGTAAGCATGGCCACCGACACCCAGTACCCAGCCATTGCCCAGGCCCCAGCCAAGGGTGTAGTCGGCATGAAGCTCGCGGCCGGACTGGTAGTGGGTGTCCTGGTTTTCGAAGTTGTAGTCGTACATCAGGCGCACATCGGCGTTGAAACCGTGGGGGTCCATGTAGGTCATGGCATAGACCGCTTGTACGGTGTAATAGTTGGTGCCGAGGTTGACCAGGTCGTTCTTGTCGTATTCGCCGCCGGTGGGCAGTACGAAGTCGACACCCACCGCGGTGTGGAACTTGTCACTGTGGTGGAAACCGACCACCGGGCCGAGGTGCGCGTCGCCGATGCCACGCTTGTGGTCGTGCGGACCGTTCTTGATGTTCAGCCGTATGTCATTGAGCGGCAGCAGGGCGTGAAAGCCCAGGTTGCCACCCAGTACTTGCTGTTCGGTGACCCAGATAAACCGTGGCACGAGCGTGGTGACGCGCAGATCGATGTCGGCCGCTTTTGCGCCCGAGTTATCGCGCAGGGTATCGGCCAGATAATTGCCGATGAACAACTGCCCGTAAGTGCCCGGTGGCGGCAGAATCCCCATACCGTAGTTTTCGATGCCCAGCGGCCAGGACGATACGCCGCCTTCGGTAGCCTGAACCAATGAAGCGCTGCCGAGCAGAAGCAGGCCAGCGCTGAACGCAAGGGAAGTGCAGCGGGTAGATTGATGATGCATGAGAAGCCCAGCCTTTTATTGTTATTGGCGATGCAGGTTTGTAACGCTGCAAAGCTGCTTCTCAACTATCGTGCCAGGCTGTGCCGATAGTTTTTTGCGTTATATATCAATCGGCTGGGAGTAATTCAGGATCGCTCCGGTGTCTTGCTTCCACGCGGGCGGCGGTTTTTGTTAAGAGAATTCTGCTGGCCGCGGAAAGTTGTGGACTCATTGTTGGCGTTGGCGGTCAGCGCCAGATGGGTAGCAGGGGGCCTTACCATACTGCCAACGTGTAACTCAGGATCAGCCGTGTTTCATCCAGGTCATTGCCGAAGTTCGATCGGACCGTGGCGTTTCGGACTTTGACCCCAAGATTCTTCAGCGAACCGCTTTGGACCACGTAACCGATATCGGTATTGCGCTCCCACTCTTTCCCCGAATTACTGCCCGCTACCTGCGCATTGTCGCCGTTGACGTAACGCGTCATGAAGGTCAGCCCGGGAATACCCAGCGCGGCGAAGTTGTAGTCATAGCGCACCTGCCATGAGCGTTCCTCAGTGTTGGCAAAGTCGTTGATCTGCACGAAGTTCACCAGGTAAGGGTCGCTATTGGCGATGTACGGGAACGGGTCATCACCGCTCATTCGCTGATAGGCGGCGGTAAAAACGCTGGAGCCCAGGGTGTAGGCCACTTGTCCGTTCGCTGCCCGGTTATCGAGAGGGCGGAAATTACCGTCATCGGTACTTTTCGAATAGCGCAGGTCGAACTTCAGTGACTGTTGCGCGGCGAGGGGAATTTCATAGACCACACCACCAAAGTACTGGCGATAGATATTTTCCAGATTGCCGTAAAACAGGCTTGCGCTCAGGGCTTTATTAAAGCTGTAGGTGCCGCCGGCAAAACGGAAGTCATCACTGACGCCGCCGATGCGGTTACCGGTGAAGTCCTGATAGTTTGAAGAATTGTTAAACTTGATTTGCTGCAGTTTGCCCCCTTGCAGGGCCAGTTTGTCGATATCTTTTGAAGTCAGCAGTGCACCTTCGAAGGTGGAAGGCAACAGGCGCGTGTCATTGCTCGACACCACTGGCGTACGGAATGCCAGTGAGCCTACCTTCAGTTCCGTTGCAGAGACCTTCGCCTTGGCCGTCAGGCCCAGCTTGGAGTACTCGCTTTGCGAACCGCGGCCGTTCTTCGAGCTGAGGTCAGCGGGCAACAGGCCAGTGCCACCGGACCCGTCACCGCCGTCGAGCTTGATGCCGAGCATGCCGATGGCGTCGAGGCCGAAACCAATAGTGCCCGCGGTATAACCCGACTCGACGCGCAAAATCATACCCTGTGCCCACTCTGCCGCAGCGTCACGTTGTGCCGTGGGCGGGCCGTTACGAAAGTCACGATTGAAGTAGAAGTTGCGCAGTTCCACACTTGCCTTGCTGTCGGCAAGAAAGTCGGCAGAGGCTGTTAACGGGAAAACCAGCGCGCAGGTACCCGCAATAGCAAAAGCCTTGTTGATTGACATGCTCTTTATGCTCCAGATAAACGGCAGATTTAATGATCAGGTTTTATTGTTGTTTTTCAGGAAAAATCATATCTACAATTTTCTGCGGGCAATACGCGGCAACCGGGTGGTTTACCCGTTGCGCGTAATACCTGCAAAAAGAAAAGCGTTTAAATCAAGTAAGGGGCTTGATGCGGCCAATCACGGCGCCGGCTTCAAAATAGTCGCCTGCCTGTTTGGCGATCTGTACCTGACCTTCAAAAGGTGCAAGGACCGAGGTTTCCATTTTCATGGCTTCTACCACCGCGATCACTTGCCCGGCACTCACCAACTCGCCGTCTTCGACGACCCAGGTATGCAGATTCCCCGCCACAGGCGTCAGTACCGCCTGCGGATCAGTGATCTCGGACGGGGCCGTGCTTTCGCTGGCGGTGCCCGCTGCATTCAGGCTGACGCCTCGCAGCAACGCCGCCGGAAGGCCCAGTTCGTGGCGTTTGCCGTCGATCTCGACAAATGTGCGCAGGATGCCCGGGTCGGCCGAGACAGCAGTACGTGGGGCGAGCGTGATCTGTTCGGCGAAATCGGTCTCGATCCAGCGCGTGTGTACGGCGAATTTATCGGCACCGGTGAAGTCGTCATGGTCCATCACGGCCCGGTGGAACGGCAGGACCGAGGCGATGCCCTCAATCTTGAATTCAGCCAGGGCGCGCCGGGCGCGGACGATAGCCTGTTCGCGGGTGGCGCCGGTGACGATCAGTTTGGCCATCATCGAATCGAAGGTGCTGGGCACTCGCGAGCCGCTGATCACGCCGCTGTCCAGACGCACACCCGGGCCGGACGGTGGCAGGAAATCGCTGATCTGGCCGGGGGTGGGCAGGAAGCCCTTGCCCGGGTCTTCCGCGTTGATGCGAAATTCGAAGCTGTGGCCACGCGGGGTCGGCGTCTCACTGAAGGACAACGGGAAACCGTCGGCGATCCGCAGTTGTTCGATCACCAGGTCAACCCCAGTGGTCTCTTCGGTTACCGGGTGCTCGACCTGCAAGCGGGTATTGACCTCGAGGAACGACAGGGTGCCATCCTGGCTGAGCAGGAACTCCACAGTGCCGGCACCGACGTAGCCGGCTTTGGCGCAAATATCCTGGGCGGACTGATGAATACGCTGGCGCTGTTCGTCGCTGATGAAGGGCGCAGGCGCTTCCTCCACCAGCTTCTGATTGCGCCGCTGCAAGGAGCAGTCACGCGTGCCGACGACGACGACCTTGCCGTGTTTGTCGGCGAGGATCTGCGCTTCGATGTGCCTCGGACGGTCGAGGAACTGTTCGACGTAGCATTCGCCACGACCGAAGGCCGCTTGCGCTTCGCGTACGGCGGAGGCGAACAATTCAGCCACTTCATCCATGCGCCAGGCGACTTTCATGCCGCGTCCGCCGCCGCCAAAGGCCGCTTTGATGGCAATTGGCAGACCGTGCTGTTCGGCAAAGGCCAGTACTTCGTCAGCGCTTTCGACCGGGCCAGGCGTACCGGCCACCAGAGGCGCACCGACCAGGTGGGCAATTTTTCGCGCCTCGACCTTGTCGCCGAGCACGTCGATGGTCTCCGGGTTGGGACCGACCCAGATCAGCCCGGCCTCGATCACCGCCCGGGCGAAGTCGGCCCGTTCAGACAGAAAACCATAGCCGGGGTGCACGGCATCGGCGCCGCTGCGTTTGGCGACGGCGATCAGTTTGCCGATATCCAAGTAGGTCTCGGCGGGGCGCTGGCCATTCAACGAGTAGGCTTCGTCGGCCTGGCGCACGTGCAGGGCGTCTATGTCCGCGTCGGCATAGACCGCGACAGACTGCACGCCATAGTCGCGGCAGGCGCGGGCGATGCGGACGGCAATTTCACCACGGTTGGCAATCAGTAATTTTTTCATGGGATTTTGTTCACGTCGGCAGTTGAAGAAGAGGCGTGCGTAACGGGTCGGATCTCTTTGAAGCCGTCCAAAGGGTTGAAGCGAATCTGCGCATTGACAGGTATCTGGCCAGCCAGGTCGAGGTGGTAGCTGGCGACTGCGGCGATCACCGGATAGCCACCGGTCAACGGGTGATCGGCGAGAAACAGCACCGGTTGGCCGCTTGCCGGAACCTGAATGGCGCCGACGGAAGTGCCTTCGCTGGGCAACTCCTGGTGATTGCTGCGCTCCAGCGGCGTTTCACCGGCCAGGCGAATACCGACGCGGTTGGACTGTGAGGTGACGCGCCAGAGCTGGCTGCTCAGACGCTGGATGGCGTCTTCGGTAAACCAGTCGGTGCGCGGCCCCATGACCACGTCGAGGGTCACGATGTTGGCCGTCGTGGGCAGATCAAAGGCGGGTGCTTCGTTCAGCGATACGCTGGTGCCTGTCGTAAGCGCCGTAAAACCCAGTTGGTCACCGGCCGCGAGAGCTGGGGGGCCGACCTGGGCGAGGGTATCTGTCGACAGACTGCCAAGCACCGGAGCGACCTCAAAGCCGCCGCGAATCGACAAGTAGCTGCGCAACCCTGCCACAGGTGAACCCAGGCTGACCTTGTCACCGTCCTCCAGCTCGATGGGCTGGTAGTTGTCGGCAGGCCATTGCAGGCCACTGGCGTTGGTGATGATGACCGGGGTTTGCGCGCCGGTGATCGCGATCACCGCACGGCCATGACAGACGAAGCTCAGGCCGCCGAGTACCGCTTCCACACAGGCCATGTCCGAGGGATTGCCGACCGCGCGGTTGGCCGCCCGCAGGGCGCCGAGGTCCAGCGCGCCGGAACGGGATACGCCTTGGCCGGTCTGTCCGGGACGACCCATATCCTGCAAGACGCTGTGCAAACCGGGCGTGATGATTTCCAGGCAGGCACCGCTGGGCGCGGCGACACTTGCAGGCACCGAGGGGGCGGGCAGGCCGCCCGCCGGGAGCGGGCCGGCATCGGTAAAACGCACTTTATAGCCGGGACGCAGCAGGGCCGATTCAGCGCGGTTCAGGTCCCACATCTGCAAAGGCGTGACGCCGATGATCTGCCACCCGCCGGGGCTGGCTTGCGGATAAACCCCGCTGAATTCCCCCGCCAAGGCCACCGCACCTGCGGGTATGCGGGTGCGGGGAGTTTGCCTTCGAGGTACCTGGAAACCCGCACCGCCGGTCAGGTAGGCGAAGCCCGGAGCGAATCCGCAGAAGGCCACGCTGTAGTCATGGGCGGTGTGGCGCCGGACCACCTCGGCGCGGCTGATCCCCAGCAGCGTGGCGACCTCGTCGAGGTCTTCACCATTGTAGTGAACGGGAATGTCCACCCGGCGCTGCTCGATCGCGCGGCGCTGGCTCAGGTCCTGGCCAGCGATACGATCGACGAGCGCCTGCCGCGCAATGGCGCTGGGGCGGAATTGGATCAGCAGGGTGCGTGCGGCGGGAATGATTTCTTCCACGCCCGCAATGGGCTCCGCCGTCAGGGCATCGAACAATGCCAGGGTCTCGTCCAGGTCGTTCAATTCGACGAGGAGGGCGTCCAGGTTGACCGGTAAAAAACGCACAGCAGACTCCTAGACGTGGTACGTGCTGTCAGGCACATCGGTGATGAACATATGGCCGGGCGAATGGGTGATCGCAAAGGGCACGCCCGAGGCCATGACCGCCGCCTGGGGCGTTACTCCGCACGCCCAGAACACCGGGATCTCGCCCGGCTCGATGCGTACGGCGTCGCCGAAGTCGGGTCGCGCCAGGTCCTGGATGCCAAGCAACCCAGGCTCGCCGATGTGCACCGGGGCGCCATGGACCGAGGGGTAGCGCCCGGAGATACTGCAGGCCTCGGCCACGCGATCGGCGGGGATCGGTCGCATGGAAACCACCGTGTCACCCTTCAGGCGTCCGGCCGGACGGCAGGCACGGTTGGTCAGGTACATCGGCACGTTGCAGCCATCGGCGATATGCCGCACTTCAATGCCGGCCTCTTGCAGGGCCGTTTCAAAGGTAAAACTGCAGCCGATCAGAAAGGTCACCATATCGTCGTGTTCGGCCCAGGCTTTCGTGGCGTCGCTGACTTCTTCCACCAGCTTCCCGTCACGCCAGATGCGGTACAGGGGCAGATCAGTTCGCAGATCAGCGCCGTCAGCCAGCAGGGTGCTTGGGCTTCCGGCATCGGTGACGTCAAGGATCGGACACGCTTTCGGGTTGCGTTGGGCATACAGCAGGAAGTCATAGGCCCAGTCACGCGGCAAGGCAATCAGGTTCGCCTGGGTCATGCCCGGTGCGATACCGGCGGTGGGGGTGACCAGACCGCCACGGTAGGCCGAGCGTGCTTCGCGGCCAGCGGCGATGGCCGCCTGGCGCGCGCGATCGAGGGCGTTCATGGGCGACTTCCGGCAAAGGGTTGCAAGGACATGTTGGCCTGTTCCAGCACGCGGCGCAGCTCGCGGGCCATTTCCACCGCTGCCGGGCTGTCGCCATGGACGCAGATCGAGTCGGCCTGGATTCTGGCCAGGCTGCCATCGATCGCTTCGATGGTGCCGTCTTCAACGAGGCGCAGCATACGTTGGGCGACGAGCTTGGGATCGTGCAGCACGGCGCCTGGTTCGCGGCGAGAGACGAGGGTGCCCTGGGGCGTATAGGCACGGTCAGCGAACGCTTCGGCGATACACTGCAGACCCTCGTTACGGGCCAGTTCAATCAGGCTTGAGCCGGCCAAGGCAACCAATATGAGGTTGGCGTCGATCGCGCGGATGGCTTCGATCACGGCCAGCGCCTGACGGCGGTCGTGAGCGATGGTGTTGTACAAGGCGCCATGGGGCTTCACATAACGCACGCAGGTGCCGGCGGCCTTGGCCAGGCCCTGCAGCGCGCCGATCTGGTAAATCACGTCGGCCGTCAGCTCATCGCTGGCCAGGTCCATGTTGCGTCGGCCAAAGCCCACTTTGTCCGGGTAAGCGACATGGGCACCAATGGTGACGTTTTTTGCCGCTGCAGCTTTCAGTGTCCGCAGGATGCCGGCCGGGTCGCCGGCGTGAAAACCGCAGGCGACATTGGCGCTGGTCACGACATCGAGCATCGCGGCATCGTCGCCCATGCTCCAGGCACCAAAGCTTTCACCCAGGTCGCTGTTGATATCTATCGTTGGCATTTACGTGACTCCTTGTTCGTTATCGGGCTCAGGCAACGTTGAGGAAGGCAAAGATCGGCACGACGGAGTTGATTGCCATGTACCAGGTCAGCAGGCAGGTCAGGGCGCCCAGCACCAGCAACCAGCGTGGGTAATGGTAGCCGTCCATGAGGTCGGACCGGCGCCAGCCGACGTAGATGAAGATGCTCAGGCCGATTGGCAGTATCAGGCCGTTGAAACCGCCCGCGAAGAGCAGCAATGCGGCAGGAGCAGTACCCATCACGACAAAGATCAGCAGCGACAGGGCGATGAACACGGTGGTGGCGCGGTTGCGACCCTGCTCGGTAATGTTCGGCTTGAACACGGTGATAAAGGAAATGGAGGTGTAAGCGGCGCCGATCACGCTGGTGATACTGGCGGCCCAGAGGATGAGACCGAAGACGCGCAGGCCGATCTGCCCCGCCGCTGCCTGGAAGGCCTGTGCGGCCGGATTGGCGCCCTGACCCGAGGTGTCGATGATTACGCCGCTGGCAACAACGCCGAGGATGGCGAGGAACAGAATGTAGCGCATGAGACCGGTAACCAGGATGCCGCTCAGGGCAGCCTTGGTCACTGCCTCGAGGTTTTCTACACCGGTAGTACCGCGGTCCAGCAGTTTGTGAGCCCCCGCATAGGTGATGTAACCGCCGACCGTGCCGCCGACAATGGTGGTGATGGTGGCGAAGTTGATCTCGTCCGGAAGTACGGTCTGGTAGAGGGCTTCACCCAGTGGCGGGTTAGAGGCAAAGGCTACGAACAGCGTCATGCCAATCATCACCAGACCCAGCACGACGATCAGCCGGTCGACGGCCAATCCGGCGCGGTGGGAGAGGAAGATGCCGATGGCCAGCAGGGCGCTCAGACTGCCGCCCCATTTGGCATCAAGCCCCATCAGCGCGTTCAGACCCAGCCCGGCACCGGCGATGTTGCCGACGTTGAACACCAGCCCGCCGAAGATCACCAGCACCGCGAGCACGTAACCACTGCCAGGAATCGCTTTGTTGGCCAGATCCGAGGCACGCATTCGGGTCAGGGAGACGATGCGCCAGACGTTAAGTTGAACCACGAAGTCGATCAGAATCGACGCCAGGATACCGAACGCAAATGCCGCACCCATTTTGGCCGTGAACGTGGCGGTCTGGGTGATGAAGCCAGGGCCGATGGCAGACGTCGCCATCATGAAAATGGCGGCGATCAGGGAAGAGCGTCGCGCCTTTGTAAAATCTTGAGCGGTCTGGGTCGGTGTCACGGCTGTCTGTGTCACGGCATCATTCCTACGGGTGGGAGTTGGTTTGATTGAGCAACGAGCGTGCCAAGATTCAATCATCGGGCTGTATGTGTTGATACATAGCCATTTGATTGTTGAACAATACTTAGGTGATAGGTCGACAATGCGCACCAGTTTGTAACCTTATCACTCCTGCGTGTTACTTAATGATGCACACGTCACCCTTGCTTCTTGCCATGGGCTGAGCTCTGATGGAACATCGAAATGACTTTCTCTGACTCCGGATCGCATATGAACGACGTTTCACCTTCCCTTCCTCGCTCGCTGGGAGAATCCATTACCCAGAAGGTCCGCAGAATGCTGGTCGAAGGTGAATTGGCTCCGGGCCAGCGGCTGTCCGAAGCGGCCCTGGCCGAAAGCCTGCAGATTTCACGCAACACCTTGAGAGAAGCGTTCAGGGTCCTGACCCGCGAGGGGCTGCTCAAGCATGAGCCCAATCGAGGGGTGACCGTGGCGGAACCTGATATGGCGTCGATCATTGACATCTATCGTGTCCGCCGCTTTATCGAATGCAAGGCCATTGCTCAGGGTTACCCGCTGCATCCGGGAGCACTGCATATGCGGGAAGCGGTGGAGGTCGGCATTCGAGCGCGTGAAGCCAAGGACTGGATGGCAGTCGGCACCGCTAACATGATGTTCCACAAGGCTATCGTCGAGCTGGCCGACAGCCCGCGATTGGTGGTGTTCTATGGGCAGATATCTGCCGAGCTGCGGTTGGCCTTCGGTCTGCTCGATGATCCCGAGTTCCTGCATATGCCTTACATCGACATGAACGCTTCAATCCTGCGCTGTATAGAAGAGGGGCGACCAGAGGAAGCAACCCAGATGCTCGAAGCCTATCTGGTGCAATCGGAGCGCACCGTTCTGGCAGCCTACGAACGCAGTATGAACCGATAGGAGAGTCGGGTCCTGGCCGCCCGTCACCGGCTCGATTGCCTGCGTTGCAAGGATTCACCCCTCACGCTGAATGCGGAACTGCTTCGGTGACAGCCCCGTGCCGCGCTTGAAAAAGCGCGAGAAGTACGCCGGTTCGGAAAAGCCCAGGCTGTCGGACACCTGATTGATGGTCATGGTGGTGTAGACCAGATCGCGCTTGGCCTCCAGCAACAGGCGCTGGTTGATCATCTGCAAGGCCGATTGCCCCGAGAGGCGCCGGCACAGGGCGTTGAGGTGCGCGCCGCTGATCCCCAGCGTGGCCGCATAGTGCTCGATGGGCAGGTGCTCGCGAAAGCGCAGCTCCAGCGTCCGGCTGAAATTCTTCAAATACTCGCGACCCCGGTCGAACTGCGCGTCCGGTAACGACTGTTCCAGATTGCGGCGACTGAGCCAGATCGACAGCACCGTGATCAACGATTGCAGCATCGGATCACGGCCGGGCTGGGGCTGGCTGTATTCCTGGGTGATCGCGGAAAACAGCGTGTCCAGATACAGGTGCGCGGAACCGATCGGGTAACAGGCCGCGGTGGTCAGCACGGGACTGTTGAGCGAGGCGCCGAGTTGCTCGGCCAGCGGCTGCGCCAGGCTCAGCACGTGGCCTTGAATATCCTCGGAGAACTTGAAGGTGTGCACGCTCAGCGCGGGCACGACTTGCAGCGAGGGTGAATCGATGTGGTTGATCACGTCTTCGACCTTCAGCGTCGCCTGCCCCGACTGCACATATAACAGCTGCACCAGATCGCTGTGCCGATGGGGTTTTATTTCCCAGCCGTGCAGTTTGCTGCGCTCGGGAATCGACTCGCAATGAATCAGATCGGGTGTCGGCCAGGCGCCGGTCTCACCGTAAAGTTTAAACACCGGCACCGGTGTAGCGAGTGATTTCGACATTTCTGCCTCCCTTGCGACCATCCATGAAAAGTCCATGGAATGCATCAGATAGTGCCTTCTTATCCCTGCTTCATCCACTAAAAATACAGGTAACAAAAACAAACAGACTGCGAGGCGTCACGCCTTGAGTCGCACAAGACAGGATTACCGCCATGAAAACCCAAGTCGCCATCATCGGCTCCGGCCCGTCCGGCCTCTTGCTCGGTCAACTGCTGCATCGCGCCGGCATCGACAACGTCATCGTCGAACGCCAGACGCCGGACTACATCCTCAGCCGCATTCGTGCCGGTGTCCTCGAGCAAGGCACCATCGACCTGCTGCGCGAAGCCGGCGTCCACGAACGCATGGATGCCGAAGGCCTGGTCCACGAGGGTGTCGAATTGCAGGTGGCCGGCAAGCGCATCCACGTCGACCTGAAGACGCTCACCGGCGGCAAGACCGTCATGGTGTATGGCCAGACCGAACTCACCCGCGACCTGATGGAGGCCCGCACCGCTAACGGCGCCCCGGCCATCTATTCGGCCGAGAACGTGCAGCCCCACGACATGAAGGGTGAAAGCCCTTACGTCACCTACGAAAAAAATGGCGAAACCCACCGCATCGATTGCGACTACATCGCCGGTTGCGACGGCTTCCACGGCGTTTCTCGACAGAGCATTCCCGCAGACGTGCTCACGCACTACGAGCGAGTCTATCCGTTCGGCTGGCTGGGCCTGTTGTCCGATACCCCACCGGTCAACCATGAACTGATCTACGCCCACCACGACCGCGGCTTCGTCCTGTGCAGCCAGCGCTCGCTGACCCGTAGCCGCTACTACCTGCAAGTGCCGCTGACCGACAAGGTCGAACAGTGGTCCGATGAGCGCTTCTGGGACGAGCTCAAGGCCCGCCTGCCGCAAGACGTGGCCGACAGGCTGGTGACCGGTCCTTCACTGGAAAAGAGCATCGCGCCGCTGCGCAGCTCCGTGGTCGAGCCGATGCAGTACGGCAAACTGTTCCTGGTCGGCGACGCCGCGCACATCGTGCCGCCGACCGGCGCCAAAGGCCTGAACCTGGCCGCCTCCGATGTGCACTACCTGTATCGCATCCTGGTCAAGGTCTACCAGGAGGGCCGCACCGACTTGCTCGAAAAATACTCCGAACTGGCCCTGCGCCGTGTGTGGAAAGGCGAGCGTTTCAGCTGGTTCATGACCAATCTGCTGCATGATTTTGGCGAGCATAAAGATGCGTGGGACCAGAAGATGCAGCAGGCTGATCGGGAGTATTTTTTCAATTCGCACGCTGGGTTGGTCAACATTGCGGAAAACTATGTGGGGTTGCCTTACGAAGCTGTCGAGTAAGCAGCCTATGCTTGATAGTTAAAGACCGGCGCGCCACGCCATCAAGACAGGAGACCGCTCATGAGCGACCGAAGCATCGATTGCCGGTAACAGTCTTGCGCTGGCGCGGTGGTTTTGTCACTGGAGCAGCTGTGCGACCACTTCGTCCGATGAGTCTTATCGAACAAGGCCCTATCCGGGCCGTAAAAGCGGAACATCCAGCACCACCGGGCCGTCCTTGAGGCCGAAGTAAAAGTAGACGTAATGAGTCGACCTTTCCCCCGATCGTAACGCGACGCTACCCCCGGTTATTGGCTCGTGCGATTTCGTCCGCTGTCGGCAGCTTGGGTTTTTCCTTATCTGCCTGCTTGCCAAGGACGTAAGTCACGCCATTCGCACCGGGTGCAATGGCCAATAATTTCCAACCTTCCTGAACCGCCTTGTTGGCGCCGCTGACCGAATACGCTTCTTTCAAATCTATCGCTTCATGCAATTGCATACAGGGCCCTTTTGTTGGTGCCGTGATGGCCTACCCAGCGTAACGCAATAGCAGGCAGTGGGTACCTATTGATTTAGTTCGCGGGGTATCGAGTCTTCAAGGTGGTGACTGCAGGCCGCATCGGCCAGTTCTCGCAGCTCATGCGCATCGTTGCCATCGATCAAGCCGGCGGGCTTGGCGCGACGTACGGACGCTCACTATTTCGCGTCGACTGCCGATACCCAGGTATCCAAATGCCTTGCCTCAACGACCAGCGGGAACTTATGCCTAACGATCTCCCCCCTATCCTTTGTTCTCCAACCAATCGCTCAAGCGTGGCCCTGACCCGCGCTTCGCTGTTCAAGTTTGTCGGTCTTCTGGCTGGGGTGTTCTTGCTCGCCTGCTGTTCACTGGTTTATGTTGCGCAGAATCTGGATCAAGCGAAGGAGGTCGACAGTGCCTTCTACACCAAGAAAGCCGTGGAATCGTTGGAAAAATCCCTGCGCTCGACCGTCAAGGATTACGCATTCTGGGGGGATGCCTACAAGCACTTGCACATTGAGGTAGACCCGGACTGGGCCTACGTCCGACAAAATGTCGGGACGACACTTTTCACAGACTTTGGATTTCAGGGCGTGTTTGTCGTCAACGATGTCAACCGCACCGTTTATTCCGTGGTCAAGGGTGAGAGGGCGTCAGTTGAAGTCGAACAATGGCTCGAGCAGTCCATCGACGGGATTCTCGAAAAGGCCCGTGAGGGCGCGGAAACCGAAACACCGACCACTACCTTCATCAATGTTGGAGGCGTACCAGCCCTGGTCGCTGCCGCTGCGATTACCCCGGGAACCGATCCGACGGTCTTGGCTGATGACAGGTCGTCATCGGTATTGATTTTCGTCGACATTCTGGACAGCGCCAAGCTCGCAACGATAGGTCGGGATTTCGGGGTAGATGGCCTGCACATGGCCACTCCCGACGATGGCCCCCTGGTGTCTGGTTACCCCTTGGGCGAGACCGGTGCAGCAGGCAGTTTGCACTGGAGTCCGCACAAACCAGGTCTGCAATTACTGGCGCTGGGTTTGCCCCTGGTGGGCTTCGCTGCGCTGTTGGTGTGCCTGATGACTTTGGTCATCTTGCGTCGTACCACAGCCGCCGCGCAGGCGCTGGATGCCAGCTATTCATCACTGCGAAGCAGCCAGGCCGACCTTGCCACCAGCGAGGCGCGCTTTCGCGATGTGGTCGAGGCCAGCTCGGATTGGGTATGGGAAATGGACGCTGGCTGGCGCTTCACTTATCTCTCCGAGCGGTTTGAAGATGTCACGGGCCTCTCCAGGGAGGCATGGATTGGTGCAGCGATGGATGATCTGCTGCGCACGGAACTAGGCACATTATCGCAGTGGCTCAGTATTCCAAACCGTCGTCCGAATATCAGCGTTCAGTGTCGCTACGTCGATACAAATGGCAACGAGCGAATCACCCGTCTCTCGGCGCGAGCAATGGCCAGTGGAGGCTTCCGGGGGACAGCCACCGACGTCACGGAGGAGGTCGAAGCCCGTCGGCGAATCGAATTCCTTTCACAACATGATGCCCTGACCGGACTTCCCAACCGGACCCGACTGCAGGAGTTTCTTGATGGCAAGCTCAAAGCCATGCCGACAGTAGAGCAACCCTTGGTCATGCTCAGCCTGGACCTGGATCGATTCAAGCCAGTGAATGACCTGCTAGGGCATGCTGCAGGTGATCTGGTGCTTAACCAGGTGTCGAGCCGCTTGGCGGACTGTGTTCGCCACGGAGATCTTGTCGCTCGGGTTGGGGGGGACGAGTTTGTACTGATACTCACCGATGTCAGTTCCCAGGAGGAAGTCGAGGCGCTTTGTCGCCGTCTCATCGAGACCATCGAGCAGCCGATACAGATCCATGAACAAGAAGTGTTTGTCAGCGCCAGTATCGGCATCGCCATGGCGCCAAATGACGCTTGCGAGGCGACCGAGCTGCTCCGTTATGCCGATATCGCGTTGTACGAAGCCAAGGCTGGAGGTCGCAATACCTGGCGATTCTATGCGGGGGACATGAACGCCCGGATCATTGAGCGGCGTCGTCTGGAAAGCGATCTGCGCTTCGCAATCAAGCACGGAGAACTTCGACTGCATTTCCAACCACGTTACCGTATCTCAGACGGGCAGATGGTCGGCGCCGAAGCGTTGGTACGGTGGCAACATCCTGAGCGCGGTCTGATACCTCCCGATACGTTCATCCCCATTGCTGAAGAATCCGGGCTGATTCTGTCCTTGAGTGACTGGGTCATCGACACCGCCTGCCGTTGCGCCGCCCGGTGGCCGGAACATTTGTTTGTATCAGTCAATCTTTCACCTAGCGAATTCAAGCGAGGCAATCTGATAGAGCGCGTGCAGAAAGCACTGCACAACTCGGGAATCGCGCCTGCCCGGGTAGAGTTGGAGATTACTGAAAACGTCATGCTCGAAGATGCCCCCGGCGCGCTGGAGCTAATGCGTACATTGAAGCGCCTTGGCGTGCGCATCGCCATGGATGACTTCGGCACTGGGTATTCTTCACTGAGTTATTTGCGCAGCTTTCCCTTCGATGGCCTGAAGATAGACCGCAGCTTTCTGAACAACCTGGTTGGAAGTGATGATGAATCCATCATCCAGGCGATTGTGGGTCTGGGCCGGGCGTTATCGCTCACTGTTACGGCAGAAGGGATTGAAACCGCTGAGCACTTGACGTTGCTGAAGGCGGTGTCGTGCGATGAAGGCCAGGGATTTTTTCTGAGTCGGCCACTTGATACAGACGCCTTTAACTTGTTGGTGAAGGCCAGAAAAAATACAGACATCAAGAGCAGGGTTTGAAGGGAAGTCTCGACCAGATAAACCGCGAGGGTTTCGGTCGTGGCGTGGGGGCTGCTACGTAAAATCTGTCGGCGCTTGGTTGATCAGCAGACCAAAAAAATGCGTAGAAACGCGATTATCGACCCGATCCTGACAGTCAAACTTGCTCTTAGGCCCCATTGCGTGTCCGGGGCCGAGCGACCAATTGCGAGCGGGGCGTCAAGATGGCCAAGGCAACCGCCACGATGAAGAGCGCCGGCACGTCACCTGCCAAGTGCCCCATTTGCCCCGGCTGGGTGACCGTCTGGACGGCCATGATTCCTCCGTGTACGGCGCTAGACCACACGGTGAACCAGATCAGGCTCAGATTGGCTAATGGATCACGTGCGGCCAGGATCAAGAACACGCCAAGTGTGGCGTAGATGCCAACGATCATCATCGGGTAGTCCGAGTGACCGACGTGCCAGGCCCAGCCGGACGGCCAGAACAACATAAGTGGGTAGAGAGCAAGGCACGCGAGGCCAGCCAAAACCAGAACGACGCGCAAATACCTGAGGCGATCGACTACGGTCATGGCGGACTCCTCTTTGGGCCTGACTCTCAATTGACCCCAAGTGGGGATGATAGCGCCTTTGATCGTCGAGATCGTAGCGAGGGCGATCATGAAGCGATTTATTGAAGGTGGGGCCCGGGCGGCGCCTTGCTCTCTCGATAGGACGCGACCCAATTCGAAGGCGTCTTGCCAAACTGGCTGCGGAACCAGCGTGAAAAATCACCGGCCGAGGAAAAGCCGAGCAGTTCGGCCACCTCATATAATCGGCGTTTGCTGTTGGCCAGATACTCTTCGGCGAGTTCAGCCCGTACGGCGTTGATGATCGTGGTGACACTCTCACCCTCAGTGGCCAGGTGTCGGTTAAGGGTGCGTCGATGCATGCCAAGATGTTGGGCAACCGCATCGACAGAACACAGTCCGCTTGGCAGCAGCATCTTGACGATCTGGCGTACCTGCTGCGTCGGCTCGTCGGGCAGGTTAGCCAATTGCATGTCCAGCGATCGCTTCACTTCACGATGCAGCGCCGGGTCCGCCTCAGGTATGGCCATATCCAGATCGCGCCCGCGGCACACGATGGCATTGAATTCCTGAGAGAACTCGATCGCGGTTCCCAGCACGCGGTGGTGTACTTCAAGGCTGGAGGGGGGCTCGTAAGTAAAACTGACCCTGACCGGCCGGAAGGTATAGCCGCTCAGAATGCACAACGTGCGCAGGATAATGCCGGTTGCCTGTTCAATCGCCTGGCGCCAGACGCCATGATGGCCCTGCATGTTCACACCCACATGCAGCAGGGTCAGATCGCCTGCATCCTCAAGCCATAATTGCACGCCGGCGTTATGCAGTCGCATATAGCGAAAGCAGGATTGCAAGGCGGCGCGCAGGGTTGGCTCTTCGCGGATAAGCAGCGCCAGCATGCCGAAGTTGGAAAGGTGTCTCTTTTCGGCGAGCAGCAGGCCGAAAGCCTCCTGACCGGACAATCGGGCTGACTCTTCCAGCAGCCACCCGACCGAATCGCTACTGATCATGATGTTCGGATCGTCGAGGGCACCGGCCGGCAGCTTGGCCATCCGCAGCATACGAAAAGGATCGAGGCCCACTGATCGGGCAACCTGCTCATAGTCGGTAAGGCTGGCACTCCGCGTCAGGGTATACATGATTTCTCTCGTGTCCCGATTTCGCAAGATTGTGTCCTGCGAAGCTTAGTGCAGGATGCGGTGGCACGGAAGGTATTGCCCACCTTCAGGGTCAGAGCGTGCCTGACCCCGAAAGCGCTCCCGCGGTGCAAGGCGGGGGGCAATGAGTACTCAGCAGGGTTCAGGAACTGCGGCACTCCCTGCGCAGAGACCGGGCTGTTTCTGCGCGCTACGCCACGCCGCCGGTGGCATGCCGAACTGGTTGATGAACCAGCGGGTAAAGGAGCTGGCCATGGAGAAGCCGAACATGTCGGCGATGCGGCTCATCGAGTTGTTCGGGTTCTCCAGATAACGCAGCGCCAGGTCACGGCGCACGTCGTTGATCAGGTCGTTGAAGACGCAGCCGTCGTCCTGCAGGCGGCGTTGAAAGGTGCGCACGTTCATGCCTTGCGAAAGGGCGATCTGCTCGATGGTGGCGCGCCCCATGGGCAACAACAGGTAGATGGCCTTGCGCACCTCGTACAGCATCGAGGTGCTGTCATCGCGCTGCAACGAATCGAGGTAGGCTTGGGCATGACGGGCCATGGCCGGGTCGGCATTGGGATTGATCATATCGAAACTGGCGTCGGAGCAAACAATGCCGTTGAACTCGCTGCCGAATTCCAGATTGCAGCGGAACAGGCGCCGGTGCAGGTGCAGGCTGTCTGGCGCCTGGTGCATGAAGTTGACGCCGTAGGGGCGCCACTTCGAGCCGAGCAGTGTCGAGCACAAGCGGAACAGCACGCCAATGACCAGCTCCGTGGCCTGGCGATTGGGCAGCAAGGATTCGGTGACCATCTCGGCACGAATGATCACCATCCGGCCGGCCTCTTCAACGAAGATTCCCAGGGAATCGTTCATCAGATGACGGTAGCGCTCCATCACCTGCAAGGCGTCGCGCAGGGTGCGCTGTTGGCTGAGCAGCAGGCTGACGACACCGAAGTCCGAAAGCTGGCGTGACTCGGCCATGCGCAGGCCGAAGGTCTGGCAACCGCTGGCGGCGGCCGAATCTTCCAGCAGGCGCACGGCGGCATCAATCGGAATGCGATAGTCCGGGCTTTGCAGTTGAGCCTTGTTCAGGCCGGCAACTGCCAGCACGTCACGCGGGTTGAATCCCAGGTCCTGGGTGACTTCCAGGTATTTGGTCAAAACGGCGACGCGAACAAGCTTGGGCATGCGCAGGATCTCCCTCGGCCGATGGCGGCGTTTCTTTTTCATCGAAGATGTAGTGAGCGAGAAGACGGCGCTTGCGGAAATACGGCTAGCGCTAGCGATCTTCGACCCTGGTCTGGCGTAGTGCAGAGCAGGAAACTCGGTCCCATTTTAGGGAGCACAAGCGCGGCGCCATGGGCATGGTGGGATAATTTCTTGGCATATTGGGACATTGCCGGGCGGCCGAAGCCGGCGGCGGCAGACGCCCCTCTACAGGCGTTAGTCCTGTCCCAAATTCACAAGATTGTGTCCTGTGAAGCTCAGTGCGGGACACCCTCTCAGCGCTACCTTCAGGCCCACAATTGATAAGATGGAGGTCGATAATGGATACGTGCACGTCAATGCGTGTCGGTCAGCCGCTCGCTGCAATGGCGCAGGTGGATGCCGACGATCCTGATGCATTCCACCACTGCTTTGCCGAACTCAACGGCATCCGCATGCATTACATCGACGAGGGACAGGGTCCGCTCGTCATCCTGCTCCACGGTTTCCCCTACCTTTGGTACATGTGGCGGCGCCAGATCCTGGCATTGGCCGAGGCCGGCTATCGAGTGGTCGTGCCCGATCAAAGGGGGTTCGGGCAATCGGACCGACCCGATGCCATCGAAGCCTATGACATGAGCCAGGCCGTCGGCGACATGGTGGGTTTGATGGCGGCCCTGGGCGAAACGTCCGCGGTCATCATTGGGCATGACTTGGGCGCCTGGGTAGCCCAGGCGGCAGCCATGTTGCGAACGGATCTGTTCCGTGGCCTGGTGATGCTCAACACACCTGTACCGCCGCGTGGCAAGGTCAAACCCACCGTGGGTTTGCAGGCCATGGCGAAAGGAAGGGTCTACCACCACCTGTATTTCCAGCAGCTCGACAAGCCGGACCGCGAGTTGGCCCATGATCCGCGCAAGACCTTGAGCAGCGTCTTCTACTCGATTTCCGGCAGCGCCGTCGGTGCCGAACGCTGGCGTCTGTTCGTCGAGGCCGGTGAGCCGATTCTCAATGCCTTCACCGAGCCGAAAGGGGCGTTTCCGTCCTGGTTGAGCCCGCGGTCGCTCGACTACTACGTCGCCGAGTACACGCGCACGGGGTTTACCGGTGCCCTCAACTACTACCGCTGTCGCGACCGCAATTGGGAAATCACCGCGTTTCTCGACGGCGCGAAAGTCAGCCAGCCGAGCCTGTTCATCGGTGGTGCTGCCGACCCTTCCCTGGAGCCGGTCGAAATCCGTGGTCTCTACGACCGGATGGACGCCTATCTACCCGCACTGCGCAAAAAGGTTTTGCTACCCGGTGTGGGCCATAGCGCCGCAGAAGAAAGCCCCGCTCAGGTCAACGGATTGCTGCTGGAGTTTCTCGAGCAGTTGGTGTCCAGCGACAAGGTGTTTGAGCACGAGGCACGCTTAGCCCCTTGATATCGTCGGTGCAATCTGCCGCAACGTCAGCCCTGCCATTGCACATGGACAGGGCTGGATTGTTTCCCTCCTACGCTCAGCCGACAGCCTTGACCAGCAGATGATCGCCGAACTGCTCGCGCAGACGGTTCTTCAAAACCTTGCCCGTAGCGCCCAGTGGAATCGTGTCGACGAAGACCACATCATCAGGCGTCCACCACTTGGCAATCTTGCCTTCATAAAAGGCCAGCAGCTCTTCCCGCGTCAGTGCTGCCTGCGCTTTCCTGACGACAACCAGCAAGGGGCGCTCATCCCACTTCGCGTGTTTCGCGGCGATGCATGCAGCCTGGGAGACCGACGGATGGGTCATCGCAACGTTTTCCAGGTCGATGGAACCGATCCACTCTCCACCCGACTTGATCACATCCTTGCTGCGGTCGGTAATCTGCATGAAGCCATCGACATCGATGGTCGCCACATCGCCGGTCGGGAACCATGCCTGGCCTGCGTGCTCGAGCAGCGGCGAACAGTCACTTTCGTTTTTGAAATAGTCGCGTACCACCCAGGGGCCACGCACCATCAGGTCACCCGACGTTGCGCCATCCCACGGCAGTTCCAGGCCATCGGCACCGACGATCTTCATGTCGACGCCAAACACTGCCCGGCCTTGTTTGGATTGCACGGCATTACGCTCTGCCGGGGACATAGCAAGGTGCCGGGCCTTCAGGGTGCCAATGGTGCCGATCGGGCTCAACTCAGTCATCCCCCAAACGTGCAACACCGCTACGCCGTAGATCTCCTGAAACCTGTGCAGCATTGCCGTGGGGCAGGCTGCGCCCCCGATGATGGTGCGTTTCATGCTGGAGAAATGCTGGCCTGTTTCCTCCAGATGCCCAAGAAGCCCTTGCCAGACCGTCGGTACACCGGCGCAAAGCGTAACCTGCTCCACTTCGAGCAGCTCGAACAGCGATTTGCCGTCCAGCGCAGGCCCGGGGAATACCAGCTTGGCCCCGACCATGCACGCGATGTACGGAAGCCCCCAGGCGTTGACATGGAACATAGGCACCACCGGCAGGATCACGTCGCGAGCCGAACAGTTCAAGGCATCCGGCAGCGCGGCGGCATAGGTATGCAGCAGCGATGAACGATGACTGTACAGGACGCCTTTCGGGTTGCCCGTCGTGCCGGAGGTGTAGCAGAGCGTACTGGCGGCATCTTCGTCGAGCATCGGCCAGACGTAGTCGGCAGATCCCTGTTGCAGCAGATCTTCATAACACAGCAGGTTGTCGATGCCGGCGTCTTTCGGCATGTGGGTGTGATCGGTCATGGCGATAAACGCCTTGACCCTATTGCAGCGGCCAGCGATGAGTTTGATCAACGGCAGGAAGGTCAAGTCGAAGAAGATGTACTGGTCTTCGGCATGATTGGCGATGTAGGCCACCTGGTCCTCATGCAGGCGAGGGTTGATGGTATGCACAATGGCGCCCATGCCGGAAACGCCGTAATACAACTCCAGGTGACGATAGCCATTCCAGGCCAGCGTGCCGATCCGGTCGGCGGGCTGCACACCCAGGCTGGTCAGCGCGCTGGCCACCTGGCGCGCGCGACGGTGGCAGTCACGGAAGGTGTAGCGATGGATATCGCCCTCCACCCTGCGGGACACGATCTGCGTATCGCCATGGTGGCGGTCGGCATGCTCTATGAGTGAGGAAATCAACAACTGCTTGTGCATCATCAAGCCATGCATGGCATCGCTCCGTTCATAAGTCTGTGATCGGGGAGCGGACAGGCGGCCAGGGCCTTCTGTCAGATTCCACGTCAAGACCGCGAACCGGGACAGCCTGTCTTCCTCCCCTGGATTTTTGCGATCAGGTTACTTTTCCCGGCTCCCCCTCGAATGGAGGGGTGCCGGGAGTTCTCCTGGAACTCGGATCAGTTGAATGCCGTGAGATCTTTCGGCGCGATGTCATGCTGCTCGCAATAGTCGAGATAGCGCTTGAGCCCGGACTTCCAGTTTTCCAGCGCGACGATGTTGTCGTTCTCATCGAGAAACGCGAGATCGCCATTGACCTGAACCAGCGTGAGCACATAGCCGTCGCCATTACCGGTACTGACGACTTCGGGTGTGTGAGTCGATCCGGCCGTCTCGTACACGATGCTGCCCGGGCCGGCGACCCAGTCATGCTCCTTGTATTTCCACTGGCCTTCGAAGGTGTAGACCATCACCGTACCCGTGTGGTGATGCTTGGGCAGTTGCATGTCGATCGGCGCCTTCATCATGACGATCCATTCGCCACGGATCGGGTCGAGCTTGAAGTACTTCAGCAAGACGTTATCCGCATAAGGCGTAAACGGAATCCAGGGCAGGGATTCGCCATCGATGACGGCGGTGTCGACGTGTTCGTAGAGCATAGGTAACTCCATTGATTGTTGTTCTGATCGAGAAAGTTTCGGCGGCCAGCATCGCCCGGCCATCGCTGATGGTCGGGTGCCCTGGCCTGTCTGGTGCAGGCAGTCAGGGTCAGGTCAGCGGGGTTCCCGCGAGGGTGGCGCGCAGCATTTTTCTTGGCGCATTGCCGTAGTCAGCTACCGCGTAGTGCTGGACTTGCAGGTTGTCCCACATGGCAACGGTATTGGTGCGCCACTTCAGGCGTACCTGATATTCCGGAATCGCGGCCTGGGAGATCAGGTAGCTCATCAAGTGATGAGCCTCGGGCATGAAGTCCTGGCCGTAACGGACGTCTTCGAAGTTGAAGAAATTCGAGAAATGGGTGGTGAATGCCGAGTTGACGAACAGCACCTTTTCACCCGTCTCCGGATGGACAAGCACCACCGGGTGTTCAGCGCCGGGGGTCTTCAGGGCCATCGCGTGACGTTCGTCGCGGGGTAACTGGGCACCGAAAGTCTGCTCGGCGCCGTGCTTGGCATACAAGCCCTCGATCCGCTGCTTGATGGCGTCGGGCAGATTGTCGTAGGCCATCACCATGTTGGAAAACAGGGTGTCGCCGCCGGTCTCCGGACCCAGTTCGCAGCGCAATACCGCGCCGCGGGGCGGCGCCTTCTTGTAGGTGACATCGGCATGCCAGAGATTTTCGCGGCTGGCCTTTTCGACATAACTCTTGGGTTTGCTGGGATCGAGATTGCGGTACAGCATCAGCAGCTTGTCCGCCTCCGGATGGCTCGGCGCCAGGGGATGGGCTTCCAGTTCGCTGAAACGCGCGGCGAAATGCTGTTGCTCCAGTGGCGTGATGTTTTGGTCGCGAAAGAACAACACTTTGTGCTTGAGCCACAGGGCCCTGATTTGCGCGATCAATTCGGGGTCCTGGGCAGCGTCGACAAGGCTGACGTTGCTGAGCTCTGCGCCGATGGCGGGTGTGCAAAGCTCCACCTTGATCGAATGCTGTCGCACCGACGACCGGATGATGTTCGGTGCCGAGGGAGAGGCTGATGCAGGGGTGTTCTGGATGTCGGCGATTTTTGTCATTGTTGTCTCCAATCCGTGCTTGTACGGCGGTGCGCAAGATGTGCACCCGGTCTAGGTCACTGGCCCCACTTAATGGGCAGGGGGACGGGTCCTATAGTAGATATCGCGGGTGCCAGGCTGTGGGCGCGGCGGGACAGTTTCTTAGCATATTGGGACGGTGAGTCGGGGTCAGGATTAAGCTGAACGATGACCACGGGCACTGGATTTTCTTCGGCGCCAGAAAACGGCCAACTGCGGCCGGTGGTCGTTGCATTTCGCTCGTCGTCGGCGTGAGGCTAAGCTTAATAAATCGGGGTGAACTGAAACCTGGGTGAGAGCGGCCATCAGCAGATCTGGATAGGCATCGAGACGCTGCTCCCAAAGGAGACGACTATGTATGCGGTGATAAGAACCTACTTGGGTACTGGAGCAAGGCAGCTTTTCGTGCGTTTGGAAGAGCGCAAAACCGACGTCGAAGCTGCCCTGCGGACAGTGCCCGGCCTCGTCAGCTACACACTGCTGAATACGGGTGATGGTGGTACGTCGGTGACTGTTTGCACGGACAAGGCCGGCAGCGATGCGAGCTTGAAAGTCGCACGTGAGTGGATTCAGAAAAATGCATCAGATATCCACGCGGACCCGCCGATCGTTACGGAAGGTCCGGTTGTTGTGCAGATCAATTGAGGATCAATTAAGCAATTAAGGGGACCAATTAAGGGGACGGATCTATTTGTTTTACTTCGCTGAAATGCGGTCCCCAATAATGAAGGGACCGCTGCATAGCCCGCATCGCGGACGCGTCTGCCTCAGGCGGGTGGATCGATCTGATCCAGCATCCGGTTCGCCGTGATCTCCGCGAGCATGATGCTGTTGGAAATGCCCAGCAGGGCATTGCGCGATCCGCCGTCCAGATGATCCACCAGGTGATGAACCATCACGTCGACCGAGGCTAGCGTCTCGACCAGATAGACCGCGAGGGTTTCTGTCGTGGCCTGCGGGTCGACGGAGAACAGGGTGCTGGGTATACGCGGGGTGGCTTTTATGTCGGCAGTTGAGGGGACGTGGGAATCGAGGGCGCGTTCCGCGGCTTCGTTGAGTTTGTTTGGATCGGGGCTTTCGTAAGGGGATGCCGGATCGGTGTCTGGCGGATTGGGTGAAGGTTTAATCATCTTTGTACGCTCCAAAACATGGAGCCGTCACCAAGTCGCTGCTAAACGAATGGTGGCAGCTGTGTGCAGGTTAGCAGACCGGCGGAGACGATTCCGGCGCGCCCGAGGGCGCCCTGCGCACAGCTACCATAAAGTGCAGGCATGGAATGACCTGACTATTTGGATGCAAATGCGCTTCGTCACGACGGGCTGCTAAACCCGATCACTGATGGGCAGTGACGGGAATCAAGTTACCGAGCGGGGGATGGGCGCACAAGCCGGCGGATTCTGGCGTACCCGTAGGCAACGGCGCAAGGTGTTGTAGCTTTCAGGAAGTAATCAGTAGGACGCTTAAACATGCGCCTTTCGCGGGTGTTTAATTTGCTTGATCGAACGACGCGACGTCATGACTAACCTTGGCGTTTGAACTCCAGTAACGAAGTAACACCAAGCGAGTTCGTCGACGAAAACGTCGACCACACGCACTGGATTGGTATCGCTAACGTAGTCGTCGAGGCTTTCGGGAAGCAAAGTGCTCTGGCCACTATGTTCACCTTAGACGGAGCGCTCGTAGATGAGTCCGCCCTGGTTACGTGGCATCGACTAATGACTTCATATGAGTAGCAAAATCATCCTGTATCTGTAGGAACCCGCAGCGAAGGTAAAATGCGGCTCCCTCCGATGTATCCGTGGACAGGCGTACGACACGAAATCGCTGAGCCGCATATTCCAAAAGCTGCTGCACCAGGGCTTTACCCACATTCTGACCCCTTGATGCTCGCGCGACGTATACCCTCCGTAGCCTCCCGATGTCCGACCCGGCATGTGGATCATATGAAAGACCACCGATGGCGATCAGTTGCCCGTTGCGGAAGGCTCCAAAAAGGCATTCACCTGGTTGATCGAATCGGTTTGACCCGTCTTTCCAATCTGCAACCAAGCGCGTGAGAAACCTGAAACCTTCTGTAACTGCCTCCGCTTCAAATTCCAGGATTTCCGGAGGAAGCGCTGAGATCTGACGTATCGCCAGTTCGCCCATTGTCGTAACCACTAGATATCCCCGTGTTCGCTTTGGCACCCTAAAATCGCCTGCCGAAGCAGCGGGCGAGTGAGATTACGGAGTTGCTGCTGCATCAATGGGGGCCCATTCAATCACGTAACGCGTGTTGGCCGGACACCCGGAAACAAAGGAATAGCCAAACGCCAACGGACATCCTCTTCGTTCCTTTTAGTCGAGATTGCGCGATATATCGATGCTGTAACCGGTGGTATCCGTAGGCAGCTTTTTCTTGGCGAATCCGTTGATAACGAGGTAAAGCAATGGGCCAATCGATACGAAGACTGCCGTTATCAGAAAGTAAGGCACAAGAGAGACCGCAGATCGGCCTTTGGAACGAGCGTCCCGATACATCCAGATGCAAGCGAGGACGCCGAGCAGGTAAAGGTCAATAACTATTTGGGCAGTGTCCGGGCTGGATATTAACTCCAGGCCGAAGTCGATGAGCGATTGATCGGCAACGAACATGGTACCCGCCGTATACAAGGAAAAAATCACCAATGTGGCGAGTGAGAGGTAGGGTCTTTTCATTTGTCCTCCTTGAGCAAGAAGTGATAATCGACGCTGACAAGGTAGTGATATTGTCACGCCGAGATCAATGACCTCACAGGTCATGGACTCAGCCAATTCGCGCCGTCAGAGTCGAACAATGAGCCCCCGACCTTTTCCTCGAACGACACACTCCATCACTGCAAGTGAGCAGTTGCGTCAACTGCGACGTCAGGCAAAATTGAGCCAACTCGACCTCGCCTTGATGTCAGGTATTTCGCAGCGCCACCTCAGCTGCATCGAGACAGGGCGCGCCAAGCCAAGCCCTGGCACTCTGCATAACTTACTCATGGCACTCGAGGCGCCTCTAGAGCACTGCAACAGTGTCTTTCTCGCCAGTGGTTATGCACCGCGCTACGAAGCAACACCTCTTACCTCGCCAGGCATGGAGGCTGTTCGTGACGCTATAACTCACCTGCTTCATGCCAACAACCCCGCACCAGCGATTGTCTTGGGGAGTCAGTGGGAGATATTGGCAGCCAACGCAAGCACTGGAGTGCTGTTCGATCTGGTCGGCCTGAGTGCCGATGCGGCAGAAGGCCTAAATCTGTTGGTAACGCTGCTGGAGCCTGGAGGGTTGGGCGATCATCTTAACAATGTCGAGGAAATCAGATTGATTGCTTGGCAAAGGGCAGCGAGAGAGGCCTTGAGCAACCCGGGGCTCGCTACGCTTCTGAAAAGCCTCCCCACGCCTCAAGAGGCTTCCACGTTGACAAACGAACTGCCTCCGTTGGTGCTGACGCGGCTCGACTCAAGGCACGGGGAACTGAAATTCATGTCAACTTTTACAACATTTGGCATGCCTCTCGACATTACGATGGAGTCGCTGCGTATTGAGCATCTGATTCCTGCCGACGCGAGAACCTGGGAAGTCATGGCCCGAGCCTATGGACAATTGAAATGCTGATGCCCTTATCTTAGGTTCAACACATTCATAGGTGTATTCGCCAGACGCTTAGAGCGCCAGTTTAAGCTGGCGGAGGACAGCTGATGAAAGTTCGATACTGGCAAGAAATGGCGAATCAACCAGGCCCCGAGTCATGCATGTTGCACCGTGAGGTGCAGGGTGAAGCGTTGACAGAGATCATTTAAGGGGACGATCATTTAAGGGGATGCATTTAGATCATTTAAGGGGACGGATCTATTGGCATTTAAGGGGACGGATCTATTTGTGTTACTTCGCTGAAATGCGGTCCCCAATAAAAAAGGGATCGCTGCTGCATAGCCCGCATTGCGGACGCGTTTGCCTCAAGCGGGTGGATCGATCTGATCCAGCATCCGGTTAGCCGTGATTTCCGCGAGCATGATGCTGTTGGAAATGCCCAGCAGGGCATTGCGCGATCCGCCGTCCAGATGATCCACCAGGTGATGAACCATCACATCCACCGAGGCTAGCGTCTCGACCAGATAAACTGCCAGGGTTTCGGTCGTGGCCTGTGGGTCGACGGTGAACAGGGTGCTGGGTGTACGCGGGGTGGCTTTGATGTCGGCAGTCGAGGGGCCGTGGGAGTCGAGGGCGCGTTCGGCGGCTTCGTTGGGTTTGTATGAGTCGGGGCTTTCGTAGGGATATGCCGGATCGGTGTCTGGCGGATTGGGTGAAGGTTTGATCATTATTTTGGTACTCCAAACAGTTGGAGCCGTCACCTATCGCTGCTAAACGTAGGTGGCAGCTGTGCGCAGGTTAGCAGACCGGGGAGTACCAAACCGGCGCGCCCGAAGGCGCCCTACGCACAGCTACCATGAAGTGCAGGCCTGAAATGACCTGACTGTCTGGATGCAAATGCGCTTCAGTACTCGACGGGCTGCTAAACCCGATCACTGATGGGCAGTGACGGGAATCAAGTTACCGAGCGGGCCACTGGCGCACAAGCCGGCGGATTCTGGCGTACCCGTAGGCAACGGCGCAAGGTTTTGTAGCTTTCAGGAAGTAAGCCGTAGGGCGTTTAAACATGCGCCTTTCGCGGATGTTTAATTTGCTTGATCTAACATTGCTGCACGGCTGATTTCTGTACTCGGCCAGCACCATGTGATGCGTATCCGGCGTGCCACCGGATCGGCCGAAGGGAACGCAGCCGCATCCGCCTCTTTGAAAATCTGTGTGAGAACAGCAGAGCCTATCCCTGATCCTTGCGCGCCCGCTCCCATTCTTTCTTCGTTTAATCCCCGCGCCAGATGGCACCTTCTAAACACCGCCATATTGATACACCGTCGCACTCCAATACCGGCTGCCGTTACGTTTTTGGCGAACCCATCCATCTGCCACCAGTTGTTTGGCGATCATTCGATTCATAAAACCATGACCGAGCAGCAGAACCGGTCCTTCGCTGGCAAGGGACTGAAGTCGTCGAGCTGCCGTGCTGGCGCGTTTCCTCGCAGTGCCGGCGGATTCGACTCTGCGTGAGTAGCCGCACAACCATAAGACTCGAAGGATAAATGCCCAGGTAAACGGCGATAGCCGTGGCAGTTTCCAGTGACCATAAGGCAGTTGCGCTTCACAGAAAAGCGCGTCGACGAGGGCGGGCTTCAGGCCAAGAGCCAGGACGGAGGTTAGCGCACGAGGCGCGCTACTTGAGACAATCACCGTGGCGGTTGCGGCGAGCTGCATGCTGGCATCCGGCACGGGTTGGTTGGTTATTTCGGACTGGTTGTATTGCTCGATCCAGTCTTTCATTTCGAGCGCTGACATTTTGTCGGTAGCGACCAGCTTTGGCTGGCCGTGACGCATCAGGATTATTTCCCTACTCACAGTATGTTTACGTCCTTGTTCAGGTGTGCGGTCAATGTGGAAGGAGTGCGGTTCCGGGAATTTAAGGTTTGTGTCTAAAACCAAGCGTGATCTCGGTACCACGCCACCGTGTCGGTGATTGTCAGCTCTATTGCTCGGAAACTTAGGCCAAGCTCTTGTTCACTCTTGCTGTGGTTGAAACAAGTGCGGTCCTTCTCTCGTACCAACAGGCGCAACGTGGCCATGCTCAGCAGAATGGGCTTGCTGGTAAGACGCGCATAAATCTCCTGCACAGCCGCCAAGGTGAATAGAAAGGGGAGCGGTAGTTGTCGAACGGGTGTCTTGACGCCCGCTATGCGTCCAAGAATAGGCACCAGCTCACGCATTGTAATATGCCGGCCCGCCGCGAGATAGCGCTCACCTCGCCGCCCATGTTTGGCCGCGGCAATCTGCGCTAATGCCACATCGCGGGCATCAACAACGGAGAAGCTACCGGGGATCAGTCCGGGTAATTTGCCCTGCACGACATCGTTAACCAACTGTCCCGAGGAGGTCGGGCCAATGTCGGCAGGGCCCCACATCCAGCCAGGCAGGACCATGCAGGCATGCATCTCGGGATGGAACTCCAGGAACGACAAGACGACACGGTCGGCGAGGATTTTGCTTCGGTAGTAGTCATCCGCATCGGCGTCGGCCCGCAGACATGTCTCATCGATGGACATTCCAGGTGCGCCGTCGAGCACGGCAATGGAAGACGTATGGATGAACCGTCGTATACCGGCGCGGTAGGCCTGGTAAATCAGGTCCCGCGTACCGTCGACATTGATCTTTTCGAGTTCCTTCCAGTGGCTGCCGCCCTTGTAGTTGTCGCGAAAGAACGCCGCGGTGTGAAACACCGTATCGCAACCTTGCAGCGATGCTGCGAATGCGTCGACATCGGCCATGTCCCCAACGACCAGCTCCACTCCCGGCAGATTGTTGAACTGCTGTTCACCTTTGGCTCTTGAGCGGACCAGGCCTTTGACCGTATAGCCACGAGCGACCAATTCACGCACTAGATTGTTGCCCAGCAAGCCGGTTGCTCCAGTAACAAATGCGCTGCGCATGGCTCAACCCTCACCCTGTTCGGCTAACGGCATCAACACCGCACTGTCGAAGAAGGCCTCTTCACGGATGGCCAGTCCGTTTCTGAAGGTGAAGTGTGCGGCGTAGTGCACGGTAATGTGGCGTCCATGGGGTGCAATCACCTGGCCTGGCAGCACCAAGGGTGCGGCGAAGGTGCCGGTCAGTAAGGCAGTCAGCGCCAAACGATCGTCAGCGACCATGAATGGGGTGAAGGTCACTTGGGCATCAGGGAACGCTTCGAACAGCGCAGTCTCTCGTTTGCGCATGGATTCGCGACCGGTTTGAACCCCCATACCATCGAGGTAGATGAAGTCTTCGCAAACCAACGCAAGCATCGCCTCCACATCACGGCGATTGAAGGCTCTTGAGGCGCGTTCCGCATAGTCGTAGGGGCCAGTAGTCATACAATCCATTCCATTCGTTTCGAGGGCCTGTAGATATACCTTTGAGGCATCTCCCGAAAAACAGCGATTACTGCATAATGGATTTGCACATATGCAGACCAGGGAGGACAGGACGCATGGCGTTGCAAACAAATTGGGACGATCTTCGTCTGCTGTTGGCAGTCTCGCGGCGTGGCAGCTTCCTTCAAGCTGGCCAGTTGCTGGGTATCGCGGCGTCTACCGTGTCCCGCCGTCTGACCCAACTTGAGGTCGCACTGGGCGAGCCACTCGTCGAGCGGGGCGTTGAAGGATGCTGGTTGACCTCGCGGGGCCAATCCCTCGTGGAAGTTGCCCTGGCTGCGGAAGCTGGCTTGAGGCGTCAAACCGCTGCTGGCATATCCGAGCTACACACAGGGCTATCTGGCAGTGTCATGGTCAGTGCAGGAGAGGGTTTCTCGTCTTGTGTGCTGGAGGCCGCGAGTCGCTTCACTTCTCTGCACCCGCGTTGCTCGGTGGAACTGATGGTAACAGCCGACTTTCACAAGATCGTCCGCGGCGTGGCAGACATTGCTGTACGTACAGCTCATCTGGGTGAGCCGTCGCTGATTTATCGACCAATAGGCCGGCTCGCCTACGGTGTCTTCGCTGATGCCGGTTATCTGAAGCGGTTTCCAGGGGTGACCCCGGCCACTGCGGTCAATATTGCCTTTCTTCCCCCGCTGGACATGCTGCCGCAAATGCGGGCGGCAAAAACCGGTGGTCTGGACCGCGCGCAGATCAGTGTGAACTCGTTCGCGGTTCAGCTCGAATCGGTGAGGCGAGGAATGGGTGTGGCAGTACTGCCTCGTATTCTGGCAAAGGACTTGATCGAGTTGTTCCCGGATCTCCAACTTCCAGATATGGAAGTCTATCTGGTGACCCGGCCTCAGGCATTGAAACAGGCTCACATCAAATGTTTTTTTACCATCCTGGAGCAGGTGCTGCTCGAAGCCCTTTCCATAGCAAATACGGAAGGTTACTTCTTGGGGGGCGACCCGAAATGGGTGCATGGGGGCGCTAGCCAAAATAATTGAGATGGGTTCTGTCAAGACATCAGCTAACGAAGTTACCAATGAAACCATGATCGGCAGAGATCGACCCAAAGCTGCCGGTCAGCATCAGCAGCAGCTAGACGGGTATTGGTGTACGGCCTGCCCGGCAGTCCAGTGGCAGGCCATATGCAACGTTCTACTTAACGCAAGGTGCGAAATGCTGCCCGGAGTTCTTTTGCGAACAGCTCAGGTTCTTCCCACGCCGCAAAATGTCCCCCTTTGTCTACTTCGTTGAAGTAAACCAGGTTGGGATAAGCGCGCTCAGTCCAGGTCTTCGGTGCCTTGTAAATTTCGCCGGGAAACACGGTGACCGCGACAGGGATCTTAATGTCGCGGGTCTTCTGTTCCACTGCGTTGAAGTTGTTATTGTTATTTTCCCAGTAAAGGCGGGCGGACGAGACGGCGCTATTGGTCAACCAATAGAGCGAAATACCGTCGAGCATCTCGTCCTTGGTTAGGGATTTGCCGGCATCACCACCGCTGTAGGTCCATTGATTGAATTTGTCGAACATCCACGCCGCCAACCCGGCAGGTGAATCGGACAAGCCGTACCCTACGGTCTGTGGGCGGGTACCCATCATGGCGCCATAAGCGGCATTTTTGGAGAAGAAGGTTTTTAGCGATTCATAGGCCGCTGTTTCCGAAGTCGACAGACCGGCGGGTGGAGGGGTGCCGTCGCTTATTGCCTTGGCGACATCGGCGGGCACGGTAGCTGGCATGTTCACGTGTATGCCCAGCAAGCCTGGTGGCGCCTGGCGCCCCATGGCATCTGCGATCACAGAACCCCAATCGCCGCCTTGGGACACGTAGCGCTTGTAGCCCAGACGCTTCATCAACACATCCCAAGCGAGTCCGATGCGGTCAGGGTTCCAACCGCCGCTGGTGGGACGCTGCGAAAAACCGTAGCCGGGCATCGAGGGAATGATTACGTCAAAAGCATCTTCGGCGCGACCTCCATGGGCAGTGGGATCGGTCAAGGGGGCGATGGCCTTGGTCAGCTCCAGGATCGACCCGGGCCATCCATGGGTGAGTAGCAGCGGCATAGCGTTCGGGTGTTTTGATTTGACGTGGATGAACTGAATGTCGAGGCCGTCAATTTTGGTCACAAACATTGGTAAGGCATTGAGCTGTTTTTCAACCTTGCGCCAGTCGTATTGCGTGCCCCAGTAAGCCACCAGATCCTGGAGTTTCGCCAGTTGCACCCCTTGGGATTGGTCGCCTACCGTTTCACGGTCTGGCCAGCGTGTGGCTAACACACGCTTGCGCAGGTCGGCAACCGCCTCTTCAGGAATGTTGACTTTAAAAGGACGGATCGCGCTGTCCTGCTCAACGGTGGCAGCGACCTCCGGTGTGGTGCTGGCCCGGGCGTAACTGGGTGAGACGAGTGCGAGCAGTGCGCAGGCACCTGCAATTGCGGTAGTCGCAAGCAGGCTGCGCCGCAAGTGCGGGAATGATACAGAAGACATGGTCTTTTTCCTGAAGAATGGCGCGATGTGTGCGGTCAGCCGCACCACCTTGGCCACAGGCAGATTTTCGGGGTGTCGCCTCCGATCAGCGAGGCGGTCGGAATGGCCCATGACCGGGCCGTCAGGTGCAGTCCTTGGAACTTTTCAGTTATGTAATCGGGCTTGGTAAACCAACAAGTGCGCATAGACCAAAGCCAACAGGGGAGCTTCCATATTCTTTGCAGACGCTCGCACGAGGAGATCCCCAATGATCTGATCGGCTTCGATGGCTCGGCCGGCCACCAGATCCCGATACATCGACGATGTTTGCGGGGAGCCTTGCAATGTGAGAAGACGATAGGCTTGCGTCAGGAAGGGCTCACTGAGTTCTTGGCCTGCGGCACGGACAACCGCCGACACCTCGTCAATCATGCGTAGCGCAAATTCGTGACCTCCTGCGGCCGCTACGACTTCGCCAATACTGCCTCTCATCAGGCAATTGATACTCCCCATCGCCGCGAGCAACGTCCACTTTTCCCACATGTCCCTTAAAATCGTATTCGAAATGTTTGCATCGAATCCGGCGTCGCGCATGAACGTGTGCACGGCTGCGAGTCGATCCGAATCACTCCCATCCAGCTCTCCAAAGGAGATATCGTTGAACGTGCCCTGCTGGATGATACGTCCACTCTCATCAAGGCTTGTTGCCACTTTGCAAGCGCATCCCAGCAAGCGCTCTGCACCGAATTTTTCCGAGATGACGTCCATGTGCCGCATGCCGTTGAGCAATGGCAAGATGACTGTTTCGGGGCCGACAGCGGCGGCCATGTCCTGTAGCGCAGAGTCAAGCGCGTAGGCCTTGACCGCTAGCAAAACGATGTCGAAGGTGCCATTGATTTGCGCTGATGTAATGAGCTGCGGTTGTATGTCGATGTCACCGGCCGGGCTTCTGACGCACAGGCCATGTTGCTCGATGAGGCGAAGTCGTTGCGGCCGTACGAGGAACGTAACATCGCGATCTGCCTTGGCCAGCTTTGCCCCGAAAAACCCGCCGGTCGAGCCGGCGCCCACAATCAAAATTCTCATTGTTAAAATCCTCGTTACAGCAGGTTGAGTCTGATCTGGGTCAGTCCAGGAACGCATTGGCCTGATTTACAAAATCGTCGGAATATTGGAATAGTGCTCCATGCCCCGAATTCGGATAAATCAGTAACTTGGCGTTCGGGATGTGCTGTTGCAACGTGAATGAGTTTTGGGTCGGTACCATCACATCCTTGCTGCCGTTGACCACTAAAGTCGGCTGAGAAATGTGGTTCAGCTGAGAAAAAGTTCCGTCACCGGGCGAGTTCCACTTGCCCAGCGCCGCGCCTTGAGCGTTGATGGCTTTCATCGAAGCGAGTTTGTCGAGGCCCTCGCTGCGTTGGTGACGCCTTTCCCAGAAGTCCCGGGCCGCCTGCTGGCTGGACGGAGCCGGATCAAAGAACAGGTAGGCGGTTTCTTCCTGTGAGGCTATCGTCTCGCGCAGGGCGATCGCCGGCACCTTTGGATCATTCCCCGGTACTCCACCGCGCGGCGCCGTTCCTGCGAGGATCAGTTTGCGGACCAACTCTGGATGCCGCAGTGCAACTTCCTGAGCCACCATGCCGCCGATTGAAAAGCCCAGCACATCCACTTGCGTCAACCCACGTGCGCGTGCAAATGCGGCGACGTTATCGGCCATGGCTTCGAACGAATCGGGGGTTTCGCCACCGCTGAGGCCTACGCCCGCATTGTCGAATAGGTAAACCGGCCGCTGTTTAGCCAGACCATCGGTGAGCGCCGGATCCCAGTAATCCATGTTGCCGCGAAAGTGCTGAAGCAGGATGACCGGAACCCCCGTCTGCGAACCAAGTTGACGGTAGGCATATCGCACGCCGTCCGCTTCGACGAACTGATTGGGTACTGTGTTGTGAGTAGCAGTTGGCGCCGCGAAGGCACCGCCAGCAGTCATGACAGAAAACGCTGCGCCGAGGGCGAGCCGTTGCATGAAATTCATCTCGTACTCCTACGCAGTCGCTTCAGGGTTCAGGTATGCCGCTTGCTCAGTCGACAGGCTGGCCTTGATGGCGCGAGTACCTTTGTCTGCGAGCACTTCTTGCAATCCCGCTTCCAGCCCGTCCAGTGATTGGATCACTACTTCGGAGGGCTGGACTTTCGGCACGTCAAAACCATGGGTCAGGTCAGTGTCGATGAAGCCCACGTGTAGGCCTTGCACGCTCGTGCCCTGGGCATGGAGTTCGAGTCGCAACGAATTGGTGGAGCTCCATGCCGCTGATTTCGATGCCGCATAGGCGGACAGGAAAGGCGCAGCAACCCAAGTCGCATCCGAAAGGACGTTGACGATCGCTCCGCCGCCATTGGCTTTTAGAACAGGCGCGAAAGCCAGGCTGACGTGCATAACGCCGTAGTAATTGGTTTCGAAAATTTCGCGAGCGGCTTCCACCAGGCCAGGGTCAAGCATCGAGGGCAGCAAACGCGCAATGCCCGCATTGTTGACCAGCAGCGTCACGTCGCCAGTCTGCGCCACCGCGGCGGCAACCGATGCCGGGTCGCTGACGTCCAGACGGATAGCGATCACGCCTGGAATATTGACACCCTCGGGATTTCGTACCCCGGCGTAGACCTTGCGCGCGCCCCTTGCCACGAGTTCTTTTGCAAAGGCGAGACCGAGACCACGGTTGGCGCCGGTAACAAATGCAACGGCATTTTCGATTTTCATTGTTATGTGCTCTGAGGGGTGAGTGACTCGCGGTGCTTAAGATTGCGGTCGCAATCATTAAATTAATAGTGGTGCTCACAATTATTAAAGTCAAGACTCAGTTGGAAATAACAATTATCTCTTTTGGGTATAGGCTTTTGAAAGATTGTGAGTGCAACTATAATGTGCAAAGATCGCCCTCAAAGGAGCCTTGTCATGAAAATCTCGAAAGAAAAAGCAGAGGCCAATCGCGCCGCATTGATTGAGACGGCGAGCCGTCTGTTTCGGCAGAAAGGGATCGATGGCGTGGGCGTTGCCGAAATCAGCAAGTCGGCTGGCTTGACGCACGGTGCCCTGTACGCGCATTTCCCATCCAAGGAAGCTCTGGCGGCCGAGGCGCTGGCGTGGAGTTTGGAGCAGAGCAATGCCAAGCTCTATTCGGGTACGGTGGATGGCGAGCCGGATCTGGAACGCTTTCTCTCCGACTATCTGTCTGTCGACAGGCGGGACGATTACGCCGACCACTGTGCAATGGCCGCGTCAGCCAGCGAAATTGGCCGCCAGGATGCGGTAACCAGCTCAAAGTTTACCGAGGGTTACCTGGTGCTGGTTCGAGCGTTCGAGCGCAGGGTGGCGGCCAACAACCAAGCCGTCGACGCGCTTGCCACCGCCATGGGCATTGTTGCAGCAATGATTGGCGCCCTCTCGGTTGCGCGCGCTACGGCGAAGGCCAGGCCAGAGGTATCGGCCCAAGTGCTGCAAGGTGTGCGTGCAATGATTGACGCCGCACTGGGCAAACCATACGGCGAACGCGAGAAGTCCAGTTGACGACGAAGGCCAGCCTCTTGGCTTGCCTGTTCAAGTCGCTCCTCTGGCACTAAGTACTACACAGTTAATCTTTGCCGCTTTGCGGCACTTACCCGCCATCAAAGTAAAACAATCTCCCGTGACTTCGAGTGAATGAACAGAGAAAAGGAGAAAAGGGGACAGGAGAAAAGGGGACGGACTTAGTTTTCCAAAACCGGTGGTTTGGACCGCGCGCAGATCAGCGTGAACTCGTTCGCGGTTCAGCTCGAATCGGTGAGGCGAGGAATGGGTGTGGCAGTACTGCCCCGTATTCTGGCAAAGGACTTGATCGAGTTGTTCCCGGATCTCCAACTTCCAGATATGGAAGTCTATCTGGTGACCCGGCCTCAGGCATTGAAACAGGCTCATATCAAATGTTTTTTTGCCATCCTGGAGCAGGTGCTGCTCGAAGCCCTTTCCATAGCAAATGCGGAAGGTTACCTCTTGGGGGGCGACCCGAAATGGGTGCATGGGGGCGCTAGCCAAAATAATTGAGATGGGTTCAGTCAAGACATCAGCTAACGAAGTGACCAATGAAACCATGATCGGCAGAGATCGACCCTTTGCGAACATTGGTTGCTTGTACGCCAAGCACCGATCGAGCCTAGCTCTCTTGATTCAACGGCATCAGGGTTTCCCACTCTGTTTCAGCCACAAACCAAAGTCCTGCATTACGCTGACGACGGGCCTCAATCGGTTGCCTTCCTCGGTCAGCTCATATTCCACTTTGACGGGAACTGTCGGGAACACCGTGCGCTTCACCAAGCCGACTTCCTCAAGTGCCCGCAGGTCAAGGGTCAGCATCCGCTGCGAGATTCCCGGGACATCACGCCGCAGCTCATTAAAACGCTTGGGTCCGTCGAGAAGATATGACACCAGCAGGAGACGCCATCGGCCACCTAGCAGGCGCATGGCTTCCTCCACTGAACAGCCCGTCACATTCTTTTTCATGGAGTTTTCCTCAGGGTATTGCAGGTATATTTTATGTACCTAGATGATAAAAAAGTGCCTTCTTCCATTTATATACCTTGTCCCTAAGATGGTCATCCATCACTTTCTGGGTGGAAGTGATGTACCAGACCTATTAGGAGATCGCTCGTGAAGCTTTACTACATCCCTGGCAGCTGCTCCCTTTCCCCTCATATCGTGATCAATGAACTTGGTCTTGATGTCACGCTGCTCAAGGTAGATCACAGGGAGCACACGGTGGACGGTGACGTCGACTATTACGATGTAAATCCTCTCGGCTATGTGCCGATCCTTGAATTGACAGATGGAGCCAGGCTTCGGGAAGGCCCGGCGATCGTGCAGTATCTGGCTGACCAGAAGCCCGAAATGGGGTTGGCTCCACCCAATGGCACGCTGGAACGGTATCGGTTGCAAGAATGGCTCAGCTTTTTGACGTCGGAGATCCACAAGGGCTTTATTCCACTCCTTTTTGCCGGGCTGGCGGGCAAGTACGTGGACACTGCCAAGCCCAGGCTGGAGGCCCGCTATGGGTGGATAGATAAACAACTCGCTGACCGCCAGTTTCTGCTCGGCGACACGTTCACTGTCGCCGATGCCTATCTGTTCGCCCTGACTGGATGGGGGCAGGCGGACTGGCTGACGTCATACTACAAAGCCGACATCTATTTCGACGACCTGAAAAATCTCCAGGCCTGGTACGGCCGGGTGCGTCAGCGTCCAGCGGTTCAAAAGGCGCTGCAGGTAGAAGGACTGGCATGATGTTGAGCTGCCAGAGGCGCTGCTGAAGATTTAGGTGACGGATCGCCTGCGAGATTTGCCTCTGCTGTTTGTTCAATGGCAGTACAGCAGGCGCATCCAAGTGACTGCTATTGGCCCAGAGTGTGTAAAAACACAACTACGCTCAAAAGCCCTGTATCGAATTTTTATTTCGTTGTACGTTGAAGCCGCGGACGGCTTTGAACTGAATGATGACCGTCCCCGGCCACAACACTCGCAAAGGAATGCACATGATCGATGGTTCCGCCGTTTTGACAGTCTTTTTGGTTTACCTGGCCGGTGTCGTTATTCCAGGGCCAAATTTCGTTGCAGTAGTCCACAAAGCGGTAGCTGCTACGCGGTCAGAAGCTTTGGCCTTGGTAGCAGGCATCGTATTAGTCAATTTGTTCTGGGCCACCTGTGCAATCGCAGGTATCGGCGTTGTATTTGCTGCGTTCCCTTGGGCGGCGCTGATCGTAAAAGTTCTGGGGGCTGCCTATCTGATGTGGTTTGGATTCCGACTGCTGCTCAAGGCCGGGAAGAGCGCGTTTGCCCCCTGCAATAATGCTGTCGTCGGAAACTTTCGACAGTCATTCATTCAGGGGGTCGTTACGAACATTGGCAACCCTAAATCCATGGCCTTCTATGCCGCTATTTTCTCAGCGGCAGCCCCCACCCACGTTTCACCAAGCACGTTTTTGTCGATGCTGGCAGTCGTAGTGGTGGTTTCGATGACTTGGTATGGGGTGGTCGCAATCGCTCTTTCGCAACCTGAGATCGCTTCAGCGTATCGAAGGAGGAAAAAAGCTATTGATCGATTATGCGGTGGTTTGATTTTGTCTCTAGGGATCCGGCAGCTGGTTCAATAAGTCTACGATTGAGTATCTATCCAGCCCGAAAACCCTTGCGATGATTTCCAAGGAAATTATAGGTGGTTGCGCAGGTTCAAGAGAGCATCTTGGTGCAGCTACCCAACAGATTGTAGGGAATCACAATGGGTGAATACCGTTACACGAACGCGGACAGATTGAGTCAGCTTAAGAAACTAGAGTCAGCACTGCCCGAACTGATACGGGTCGCTAATTCCACTCCAGCGATGACTTACGTTGAAGATTATCGTCTGGCGCTGGCGAAGGCCGTTGAGCTCCGATCTGCACCGGACGTTCTTGCTGAAGGCCGATGTTGCTCGTCCCCCATCGCGTACGAGGATTGCCGTCTCCAAATAACCGTAGGTTGCGAGTACTGCTCTCAGTCTATTCAAGACAGGTTTCAGCTGTCGCAGGCAGACCATCAAGAAACGCAGCAATCTGCCGGGCACCACACAAATGCACCGTACGAATCTGCGGCCCTACAGCCAACCGCACCGCCTCAATACCCGGACGATAACCACGATCAAAACTCCACACAAAATTCAGAAACGTCAAAAACTCCCGATCCAGCTTCTCCGTACAACCTGCTGCCAGATCAGCACGAGGGCGGTTCATCACGCTACGTACGATCACCCGTCTTAAACAGGTCAGCCGAGGCGTATCGAGCCAGATAATCAAGTCAGCACGGGGCAAGCGAAGATCAAATGTACGCCGCGCATAGTTACCTTCACAAACCCACGCATCCGGTGCAATCGCTTCACTGACCCGCGCACGGAATTGCTCAGCGTCCGGTTCGACCCAACCGGGCTCCCAGAACAATGTGTCCAGATGCACCACGGGCAGGCCTAGGCGCCTGCCGAGGGCGCGGGCGAGGGTGGATTTGCCGCTACCGGCGTTGCCGAGAATGACGATCCGTTGCATGGTCGGACTTCCTGTCGAGAAAAAGCCGGCAATTGTGCAGGTTTCGTGGTCTCAGTTAAAGATTGAAGGGGGACGACCGCGCCACGGGAATGAGTTATCTGCTGCGCTATTTGCAAATCAAAGCCCGCTTGAACTTGCCAGCCCGGTGCCAGTTCGCCGGAGATTTCGGCTTCATAGCCTTTGGTTTTTGGATGCCGACGGCCGAGAAGTGTTCGTCGAGGTCGTACACCAGGCCGGCGTAAGGGATGAGTTTTCCAGTCTCCCTGGAGTCGTTGCTACCGGTCAGGCGGCAGTCCGTGAGACGAGAGCCTAGCAGCAGGGACAGGTCATCCGTGAGGCTCAGGCGAGTCGAAAAGTAGCCGGCGGTCTGCCGTCGTCATCGTTCCTGGCGCTGACGTTACCCCAGTCGGGCTCGTCACTGTCGAGTAAGCAGCCTTGCGCAAACCCGCAGTCGAGCTTCGGGCTTTCCTTAAGCGTGCCTACGTAAAGTTCAGGTCTGCTGAATCCACTCACGTGCGACTTTCAAGCTCGCATCGCTGCCGGCCTTGTCCGTGCAAACAGTCACCGAGGTACCACCATCACCCGTATTCTCTGTTCCGATCTACAGAGCTGTTGTGTGAAGACGAGGATTAGCTCAGCGCGCTGCCCCTTCTTTCCACAACCCTGAAACTCAAGTGCACAGATGTTCCCTGTTGTTCGTGGCTGGTCAGACTGGCTTCTCCACCAAAACTTTCCATAATCTGCTTCACCATGATCAGCCCAATACCCAGCCTGCCTTGCCTGGTGGTGTAGAAGGATTTGAACGCCATGATTTCTTGCTGTCGTGACGTTCCTTCCCCGGTATCACCAATGGTCAGATGCAGCCATTGGTCGACTTCATCCACACTGGCCAGGATGGTTAATTTTCCCCCTCCCGGCATCGCCTCTATGGCATTGGCAATGACGCTATTGAGAATCTGAGTAAGTAAAAGCGGATTACTGATTATCTTGGGGGCGGGCTCATTTTTGAATTCGACCTGGATTCTTGATTGAGTCAATTGCGCGTTGAAACTGCTCAGTGTGGCGTGTACCACCGCCATCGGTTCCACCAGTTCTGCCTCTCCACGGATCGGTCGCAAGCACAGCAGCAATTCATGCACCCACTGCGACATCCGATCGACCTGACTGACAATATCGTCGATGTTCTTTTTCGCGGGTTGACCGTTCATGTCGTTCGCCAATTCTGCGCTCGAGCGGATGCAGGCAAGAGGGTTGCGCAGACTATGAGCGACCGCCGTGGACATCTCGACCAGACCCACGTAGGTCTTGTTGGCGACGAGTTGCGCTTCCTGTGAGGCCAGCTGGATCGATGCCCGTCGGACAATCCAATACAGCCCGAAGTAAAGGAGTAGACCGCCCACTGCCGTAGACAGCCAGATTATCCAGTGGCCACGATTGAGGCGCTCGATCAGATCGACTGGCTCCTTGTAAATTTCAACCACCGCCAGGGTATTGCCCAGGTCATCTACCAGGGGAATGTAGCTTTCGATGAAGAACATTTTGGGAGGATGCAAAAATTGCTGTTCTGGACGGATCTCATCAGCATTGCTGTATTTGGTAGAAACCCGGTCTTTTGAGCTGAATGCGGCTTCAAGCGCCTCATCGTTCGGAAATACTTGTCCAATAAGCTGCGGATTGGTCGACCACATCACTGTCCGAAGAGGGGAGTAGATGCTAATCAGGAGTGAGTCAGGAAGGTGCGAAAGGTGGTCGAGGAATTCGGAGCGTGCACGTTGCCTGTTCTGCGACATTTCTTCCGACAGCATTCCATATTGGGTGGCTGCCAGAACATCGCCCATCCGCATCCCGGCCAACCCGTGGTGCCGTATCTCGCCGATGGCGATGGTCTGGATAAACTGCGCTGACAACAGGGCGTCGCGCTCCAGGCTTTCGGTGACTAGAAAACGCGTCGACACTGAACCCAACCCAAGAGCTATCGCACTGATAAGGATGAAGCTGATGATTGAAAACCACCGCAGGAGGTTGGGTTGTCTGGTCGGCGCTATTGAGTCAGCCGCTTCCTGATGCAAACGCTTAAACAATGCTGATAGTGCATGCATGAAAATATCCTTTGATGTGCTTGCTATCCATATGTAGCAGCTGAATCTCTCAACACAGCCTAGATGAGTTATCAGCATTCTCTATGCCAGGAATTCAGGTCAATGGCACTTCTGACTAAGGTAGCCAATAGTCATGCAACGTGGCGCTTGAGGCGGTGGAACCTGTTGACGCGCGCAGCCCGACCGATTGCTCGTAAAAGTTTTACGCAAAATTTACGGGGCTTTCAGGTTGGGCATCCGATACTGCGCGGTGGTTATTTGGAACGCACCTGTTATGTCCTTCTCAGCAATTCGGCTTATCGGCTTCATCTTAGGCATTTTTCTGATCACGCTGGCCCTAAGCATGGCCATTCCCATGATCACACTGGTGGTCTATGGGCGTAGCGACGATCTGTCGGCATTTCTCTGGTCGAGTTTGATCACCGTCGTCTGTGGCCTCCTGTTGATCGTGCGGGGGCGCCCGGATACTGGCCAGCTTCGTCCCAGGGATATGTACCTGCTGACGACCGCAAGCTGGGTAGTTGTGTGCATATTTGCAGCGTTGCCAATGGTGTTTATCAGCGATATCAGCTACACCGACGCATTCTTTGAAACGATGTCTGGCATCACAACCACGGGCTCGACGGTACTCACCGGTCTGGATAGCGCATCGCCGGGCTTGTTGATATGGCGCTCCATGCTGCATTGGTTGGGAGGCATCGGTTTTATCGGCATGGCTGTGGCAATCCTCCCGCTGTTGCGAGTAGGCGGCATGCGTCTGTTCCAGACAGAGTCCTCGGATTGGTCGGAGAAAGTGACACCGCGTTCCCATGTGGCAGCCAAGTACATTCTTTTGCTCTATCTGGGGCTTACTGGCATCGGCGCCCTGGCGCTCTGGCTCGTTGGGATGACGCCATTTGAAGCGGTCAACCACGCCATGTCGTTGATCTCTACCGGGGGGTTCTCAACGTCGGATGCCTCACTTGGGCATTGGACGCAACCGGCGATTCACTGGGTGGCAGTGGTTATCATGATTCTGGGCAGCCTGCCATTCACCTTGTACGTCGCGTCATTGCGGGGCGATTGGCGTGCGCTGATCAAGGATCACCAGGTACGCGGATTTATCGGCTTCTTGCTCGTCACATCGCTGGCTGTGGGAACCTGGCTTTGTTTTCACAGCGATTACGGATGGTGGGATGCGTTTCGTATCGTGGCGGTCAATGTGACCTCGGTCGTCACGACCACCGGAATTGCGGTTGGCGACTACACGTTATGGGGCAGCTTCGCTGTCTTGCTGTTTTTCTATCTGACCTTTGTCGGCGGATGTTCAGGCTCCACTGCAGGCGGTCTTAAAATTTTCCGTTTTCAGGTTGCTGGCGCCTTACTGGTCAGTAGCTTGAAGCAGTTGATCCATCCTCGAGCCGTGATTCAGAAGAAGTACAACGGTCATCCCATCGACGAGGAGATCTTGCGCTCGCTGTTGACCTTCTCGTTTTTCTTCACCATCACTATTGCTGCCATCGCCTTGGGCTTGGCGCTCATTGGACTTGATTGGACAACAGCATTGAGCGGCGCAGCTACTGCGGTGTGTAACGTCGGGCCAGGGCTTGGCACGATCATTGGGCCGGCCGGTAATTTCTCATCGTTACCGGATGCCGCCAAATGGCTACTGACCGTGGGAATGCTTCTGGGACGGCTGGAAATCCTGACGGTGTTGGTACTGGTAACTCCGGTTTTCTGGAGATATTGACCCACCTTGTCGGGGTGCCGCTGTTGGTCGATTCCTGCCTGTTGCGAAGGGCAGCAATCGACCGGGGCTGTGCAGCGGGCGGCCGACAGCTGCTCGGTCAGCGTCAGAGAAAGAAGGTGTTGGCAAGCGCCTTGCCAGCGCGCGCCCCTGCCACCGTGTCCCGTTAAAAGTATTTAAGCCAGCCCATATCGCGACGGCGCGCCTTCAGTGCGGCGAACCAGCGCACCGGCAGATACAGCGTTGCAGCCAGCAGCACCGCCGTCAGCCACACCGCCCAGAGGCTGTCGTAGCCGAAGTAGTTGCCTTGGTTCGCGCCGAACACTGCCACGCTGATCAGGTACATCACTTTCAGTACGTACAGGTGGAGCAGGTAGAAGAACATCGGCGCCGCGCCAAATACCGCGAGGGTGCTGATCCACCTGCGTTGCTGAGCCCGTTCGAAGGCAAGAAGCAAGAGCAAACCGACCCCCAGCGTCAGCGACAGGAAGAGCAGGGAAGGGGGGTATTTGGTGATGTTGAAGAAGCTCATGACGGTTTGCAGGGTGCTTTCATAGGCCAGCCAATGCGCCTCGCCATAACCGTTGACCAGGCGCAGTGCGACGAAGCCGATCAATGCGCCGGCGCCTGCCAGCAACAGATAGCGCTGACGCACGGGGGTGGAGGCTGAGCGAGAAAACCAGGGGCCGATGCAGTAACCCAGGGCGATCACGCCGATCCACGGCAGTACCGGGTAGGAGCTGCGCAGGCGCAGGCTGTCCGAGAATTCGAGCCAGCCGCGATCATGCAGGATCGCCCAAGGAATGTGCATCGCCGAGCCGACCGGGAAGTGCAGGGGATCGAGCAGGTTGTGCCCGGCGATGATGGTCAGTCCCAGGACACAGAGGATTGGCCGAGGTAGCCAGACCAGTGCGGCGAGGGCAATCATGCTGACGCCTATCGCCCAGATCACCTGCAGGTAGATCACGGTGGGCGGGAGCTGGAATGTCCAGGCGAAATTCACCAGGGTGAACTCCAGCAGCACCAGGAACAGGCCACGCTTGAACAGGAAGATCGAGACATCGTGCCTGCCCTGGTGCTTTTCGCCGTACAGGTAAGCGGACAGGCCGGTGAGCAGAACGAATACCGGCGCACATAGATGGGCGAGGGTTCGGCTGAAGAATAGCGTCGGGTCGGTGGTGTCGATGGCCATTGGGTCGGCGACTTGACGGTGCAGGAAGAAGGTTTCGCGCACGTGGTCCAGCAGCATGAAGATGATGACCAGTCCCCGGAGGGCATCGATGGACATCAGGCGTTGGCTGACGCTTGTGGTGGTGGGGATTTGAGTGAAGTGGGTCATCGAGAGTCGCAGGCAGGGGGTGGATAGCGCTGTCGGTGGATAGCCGATAGCTGATGAAATGTTATTCTATTACATGTCATTTGATTCTGTCTTGTCCGCGCGGATTTCGGTTGTCGGTGTGCTGCAAAAGCAGAAGGCGGCCTTGAGGCTTGCGGTGGCTGTGATGACGCCTTCGCCGGCAAGCCGGGCTCCTACAGGGGATTGGTCTCGTTTCGTGATTTTGTGTTCACTGGAAAAGCACAACACCGGCGCCAGGCCGGTGTTGGGTTTTTCTTCGTTGCGTTCATCTCGGGTAGCGGGGAATGGCGCCACCCGACCGGGTACCTTAGAAGCGGTACTTCGCCGAAGCCGTAATGCTGCGCGGTGCGCCGTAGGTCAGGGCGCCGTAGGCGTCGAAGATGTCGAAGTACTTCTGGTCGGTGACGTTGTCGGCATTCACCTGGGCCGAGAGGTTTTCGGTGATTTCGTAGCGGGCCATCAGGTTGACCAGGGCGTAGGCGTCCTGCTGGATTTTCTCGGAGTTGCCTGCCGGGTTGGTGGCGTAGGTGTAGATCGAGTCCTGCCAGTTGACGCCGCCGCCGATGGTCAGCTTGTTGAAAGCGCCTGGCAGGCGGTAGGTGGTGAAGGTGCGCAGCAACTTGGTCGGGTACAGCGTGTTGACGTCGTCGCCGTTGGCATCTTCGGCCGTGAACTGGGTGTAACCCACCGAGGCGTTCCAGTTGGTCGCGAGTTCGCCGGACACTTCCAGCTCGAAGCCCTTGCTGGTGGCGCCTTCACTGGCCTCGTAGGCGAAGCCGCCGACCGGGTTCGAAGGGTCGATCAGCTGGCCGGTGTTCTGGCCCAGGTTATCCTGCTTGATCTGGAAGATGGCGGCGGAGGCGTTCAGGCGGCCGTCGAAGTACTCGCCCTTCAGGCCGAGTTCCGTGCTCTCGCCAACGATCGGGTCCAATGTCTGGCCACTGCTGTCGCGTACCGACTGCGGCAGGAAGATTTCCGTGTAGCTGGCATAGGCCGAGAGGTTGTCGGTGAGGTCGTAGACGATGCCTGCATAAGGCGTCAGCTCATGGTCGACATCGACCTTGCTCACTTCCGAGAACACGTCATCACTGGTCTTCTCGTACCAGCTTTCACGGGCGCCGAGAATCACTTTCAAATCGTCGGTCACGTTCAGGCGGGTGGCGGCATAGAGGCCTTTCTGCCGGGTCTCGCTGTAGCCGTAGTCGGTCCGCGGGCCCCATACCGGCTCGGCGAAATTGCCGTTGTAGGCATCGAAATCGGCAACGCCGTCGAAGCCTGTTTGCGCGTCGAGTGAATCGGCGTCGAACTTCTGCTTGCTGTCCACGTAACCGAAGGCCAGATCGTGCTCACGGCCCAACAGCTTGAACGGGCCATTGAAGCGGATGGCGTAGTCGTCCTGGGTGGTCTCGGTCTTGTAGGTCGCCGGGAACGAAAACATGCCGGAGCTGCCGTTACGGCCGGGATTGCCGGACAGGTACAGCAGGGACGAGTCGCCGGTGCGCTCGCCACGGTTGTAGCTGAGGTTGACTTGCCAGTCGTTGGCAAAGGTGTGATCGAGGTTGACGAAGTAGGTCTCGTAGGTGGTGTCCCACTTGCTCCACTTGGCGGAGGTCGACTTCGAGCGGCTCCAGTTGGTGCGGCCGCCGTCTGCGTACCAGACGGGCAGGCCGCCCCACATCGGCGAGTCGGCGTTGCTTTCTTGCCGGCTCAAGCCGAACCAGAGCGTGGTGTCGGGCGTCAGGTCGATGTCCATGGTGCCGTAGACGGTCTGGCGCTTGTTCGAGTTCATGTCGATCCAGGTGTCGCCCTCGTTGCTCTCCGCGACCAGGCGCCCGCGAATGGTGCCTTCCTCGTTCAGTTTGCTGGCGACGTCAGCTTCGACGCCATAGGTGTCCCATGAGCCGGCGCTCAGTTCCAGCGAACCCTTCAGGTCGGTACTGCTGGCGCGCTTGCGCACCATGTTGATGGACGCGGAAGGGTCGCCGGCGCCGGTCATCAAGCCGTTGGCGCCACGGACCACTTCAACGCGGTCATACATGGCCAGGCTGCTGAAAATCTCCCCCGAACTCCAGGGCTGTTCGTAGAGGGTGGGCACGCCATCGATCATCAGCGAGTTGAGTTCGAAGCCCCGGGCGTTGAACTGCGCCCGGCTGGTCTCGTAGCGGTTGACCGAGACACCGGTGGCATTGTTGACCACGTCGAGGATCGTATGCAGGTCCTGGTCCTGGATGCGCTGCTGGGTGACGACGCTGACCGACTGCGGCGTCTCCCGCAGGGACATGCTCAATGGCGTGGCCGTGCGTGCAGCAGCGGTCGTGTACGAGTTTGTGTCTTCAGTGACCGCACTGCGCTCGCGCACGGCCGTCTCCGTGACAGCGATAGGGGCCAAGGTCAGAGAACTCCCTGTCTCTGTCTGTTCAGTCTTTTCCGCCGCCTGCACCCATGGCGCAGCGAAGGCGATACCGGCAGCAAGCATGTGCACTGCCAGGGCCAAGGGGCGCACAGCCAGCTGCGCGCGGGGCGGAACGGGGTTTTGTGAACACAGGGAGATTGGGCTGTACATGCGTACTCACATTTGGTTTTGTGTTATTGAGAATCAATATCATACGCAAACGTGAGTAATTGTTAAATACTACTTGTAATGTAATTGCCTATCTTTCGCATATAGGGCGTTGGCGATCTTGCCCAGCGCCACGTCGGACAAAAAAAAGCCTCCATCGATTTGCGTCGATGGAGGCCAAGACAAAACAGTCTGGAGGTGCGTCCTACGGCATACCCAGCCAATTGGGCAGCGCCAGGGAGATGAACGGTACGTAAGTCACCAGAATCAGGAACATCAGCAGGATCGACAGCCACGGCAGGGCGGCGCGAATGGTCTGCCCCAGCGTCAGCCCGGTCACCGCCGAGGTGACGAACAGGTTCAGGCCCACCGGTGGATGCACCAGGCCGATCTCCATGTTCACCACCATGACGATGCCCAGGTGGATCGGATCGATGCCCAGCTTCATCGCGATCGGGAAGAAGATCGGCGCGAGGATCAGGATGATCGCCGAAGGCTCCATGAAGCTGCCGGCGACCAGCAGGACGATGTTGACCATGATCAGGAAGCCGATCGGCGTCAGGCCTTCGGAGAGCACCCAGGCGGTGATTTGCTGCGGGATCTGCTCGGTGGTCAGCACATGGGCGAACAGCATCGCGTTGGCAATGATGAACAGCAACATGATCGTCAGCCGGCCCGACTCCAGCAGGACTTTCGGGCATTCGCTGATTTTCATGTCCTTGTAGACGAACAGCGCAATGAACGCCGAGTACACCGCTGCCACCGCTGCCGCTTCGGTCGGGGTGAACATGCCGCTGTAGATCCCGCCGAGGATGATCACCAGCAACAGCAGGCCCCAGAACGCACGTTGCGCGGTGTGCAACCACTCGCGGAATGTCGCCCGTGGTTGCGCCGGCAGGTTCTTGACCCGGGCGACGATGTAAATCACCACCATCAGGATCACGCCCAGCAGGATGCCGGGTATCACGCCTGCCATGAACAACTTGCCCACGGAGGTCTCGGTCGCCGCCGAATACACCACCATCACGATCGAAGGCGGAATCAGGATGCCCAGGGTACCGGCGTTACAAATGATCCCGGCGCCGAATTCCCTGGGATAGCCGGAGCGCACCATGCCTGCCACCGCAATCGAGCCAACCGCCGCGACAGTGGCCGGCGATGAACCCGACAAGGCCGCGAACAGCATGCAGGCGAGCACCGCCGCAATCGCCAGGCCGCCGCGGATATGGCCGACGCAGGCGTTGGCGAAATCGATCAGGCGCTGTGCCACGCCCCCCGTCGTCATGAACGCGCCGGACAACAGGAAGAACGGAATGGCCAGGAAGGTGTAGCTGTCGGACGTCTCGAACAGTTTGATCGCCAGCGAACTCAAGGAGTCCTGGCTGAACAGCAGGATCGACACCGCGCCCGACAGGCCCAATGAAATGGCGATGGGCACGCCCAGGAACATGAATACGAAGAGCAACAGGAACAGACAGATAACCGTCATCAGTGTTGCTCCTCACCTGGATGGGCCAGTTTGCTTGCTTCCGCGGCTTCGTCCGCCAGCCCCAGGCCGATCTGACGATGGGTGAACAGGCGGTACATGATTTCCAGATAGCGCACGATGACCAGGGCGAAGCCGAACGGCACGATGATCGCGATGTGACCGATCTTGATCCCCCAGCGATCCAGGTCTTCGGCACCGATCCCGGCGGCCAGCACAGCGGAGACCCAATGGAAACTCGCCACCAGGAACAGCCCGGCGTACGCGAGGCAGCAGGCGCAGGCGAGCATCGCCAACAGGCGCTGCATGCGTTTGCTGGTTTTCTTGACCAGTACGTCCACGCCCAGGTGGCCCGCCGTGCGCACGCCATAGCTGATACCGAAAAATATCAGCCAGCCAAACAGCGCCTTGGTCAGGGCGATGCTCCAGGTCATTTCCTGGGCATATTCCATGAGGTGATCGCCGATCCCTGCGAAAATGTCGCGACTGAACGCCCATTTATCGCTGAGTGTGTAGAACATCGTGTAGAGGTTGTTCAGCGCCACGTAGACGAACGTCACCAGCGTCATGGCAGCCAGGAGGAAGGCAATCATGCCTTCCTCGAAATGCCGCCAGACTCGCCTGAGCGATTGCATAAGAATTCTCCGAACGTAGAGAGGGCGACCACCCCGAACCGGGTGGCCACGCACACATCATTGCCTGACGGCCGCGGCTTGCAGGAGCGAGGGACCCGCCCTCACGAAGCCTTGTTCGCGTCCTCAGCCGCCTTGATCAGGTCCGCGCCGATTTCATCGGAGAATTTGTCCCAGACCGGGCGCATGGCTTCGCGCCAGACCTGGCGCTGCTCTGGGGTCAGCGGGTCGATTTCGCTGGTTTTGGAGTCGATGATTTTCTGTTTGGCTGTCAGGTTCAGGGCTTCGGCTTGCTTGTTCACCTCGACGGTCACCTGGTCCATGATCTTTTGCAGCTCGCTGCGCACATCTTCCGGCAGGCTGTTCCAGAATTTGGAGTTGGTGATGACCATGTAGTCGATCAGGCCATGGTTGGTTTCGGTGAAGAACGGCTGGACTTCGTTGACCTTCTGGCTTTCGTAATTGGACCAGGTGTTCTCGGTGCCATTGACGGTGCCGGTCTGCAGGCCTTGATAGACCTCGGCAAAGCTCATCTTGCGCGGGTTGGCGCGGATCGCCTTGAATTGCTCTTCGAGCACGCTGGACGCCTGCACGCGGAATTTCAGGCCACGGGCATCCTTGGGCAGGATCACTTTCTTGTTGGCCGACAGCTGTTTGAGGCCGTTGTGCCAATACGCCAGGCCATGAATGCCCTTGTCGTCCATCGACGTCAGCAACGCTTTACCCTTCGGGCCTTGCTGGAAACGGTCGACCGCGGCCAGGTCGTCGAACAGGAAGGGCAGGTCGAAGATCTGTACCTGCTTGGTGTAGTGCTCGAACTTCGCGAGCGACGGCGCAAGCATCTGCACATCGCCCAGCAGCAAGGCTTCCATCTCCTTGCCATCGCCGAACAGCGACGAGTTAGGGAACACCTCGACCTTCACCTTGTCCTTGAGCTGCGGGTCGGCGGCGACCAGCTTCTGGAACATCAAGGCACCCTGGCCTTTGGGCGTGTTCTCCGCGACGACATGGGCGAACTTGATGACAATGGGGTCGGCTGCCTGGGCGAGGCCTGCCATGGAGAATGCAGCGGCGCAGAACAGCGCCTTGGTCAGCTTCAACATCGATATCACCTTTTTATTGTTGTAGGAGAATTCAGTCGCTGAGGGCTTTGTCAGGCCACCCGTTTTCCGGGCAGCCTCGAATCGTTTCCAATCTTAAGATGGCCCAACCGACGGCGTTTCGAGAATTAGCTTTTCTGTAACCCTGCGTTCGGTGGTGGTGAACGCGAGTGTTATCGGCGCAAGTTTCAAGCCTGCCTGACAGCGCGGCGTTGTTTAAAACCTAGCAGGCCGGGCGCAAACTGCACTCTTTGTGGCGTGGCAGCGTTCCGGGCAGGCATGCCCGCTTTAGTTGGCCGCCAGCGCCAACAGGCGCTGGGCGCGAAGCAACACCGGTGCGTCGACCATCTGGCCGTCCAGCTGGAAGGCGCCAGCGCCGTTTGCGGCCGCGCTGGCGTCCACCACCCGGCGCGCCCATGCCAAATCATCGACGCTGGGGGCGAGGGCCTCGTGAATGACCGCCACCTGCTTGGGGTGAACGCACAGCGCACCGCCGTACCCCATGTCGTAAGCGTGACGAATGGCACGCTGCAGGCCGTCGGGGTCGCCGATGGCTGGATAGACGCCATCCAGGGGAGGCAGCAGGTCGGCACCGCGCGAATGCAATTGCACCGCCATGCGCGCCTGATCGAGAACAAGCAGCGCAGCGGCGGTGCCGGTATTCAGGTTCAGGTCGAGGGCGAGGTCGAGGCTGCCGAACGACAGGCGCTCGACGCCCTCGGCGTGGGCAATTTGTTCCAGCGCGAGCAGGCCTTTGGCGCTTTCGATAATGGGCCAGACGGGTTTGCCGGTCTGCCAGACGGCGGCCACATGCGCCGCGCTTTCCACCTTGGGCAGCAGTACGCCTGCAACGCCGGCCTGCTGCGCGCAGAACGTCAAATCCGCCGCATGCTCAGGGTGATCCGGCGCGTTGACCCGCACCCAGACCGAGGCCTGCGGCGTGTTGTGCAGAAAGTCCGCCAGGTGCTCGCGCGCCTGGCGTTTGAGCGGCTCCTCCACGGCGTCCTCGAAATCGACGATCACGGCATCGGCGCCAGCGGCCAGGGCCTTGGCAAAACGCTCGGGTCGACTTCCCGGTACAAACAGCGCGGAGCGGACGATGGATCGGGACATGATGGGTATTTCCTCGTAACCTGAATTGAACCCGTGGCAAAAACGCCCTCAAACCACCCCAGCCGCACCTAACCGCGCCTGCTCCTGCGCAGAGAACCCCAGCTCGCTCAGAATGCCGCCGGTGTGCTGCCCCAACCCCGGCACGCCATCCATCCTCGGCGTGAACGCAGTGTTGTGACCGGGAGGCAGCAGCGACGGCAATTTCCCGCTGGGGCTGTCCACTTCCCGCCAGCGATCGCGCGCCTTGAGCTGCGGGTGATCCCACACACCCTGCATGTCATTGACCCGGGCATTGGCGATCTGTGCGTTTTCCAGGCGCTCGACGACCTCCTCGACCGACAGCGCGGCAAAACCGTCGACGATGATTTGCCGCAGCGCTTCACGGTTCTCCGAGCGCTTGAAGTTGGCAGAGAACCGCTCGTCCGTCGCCAGCGACGGGTCCAGCAGGACCTTCTCGCAGAACAAGGCCCATTCGCGCTCGTTCTGCAGGCCCAGCATGACGGTGCCGCCACCGCCGGTGGGGAACGGTCCGTAGGGGTAGATGGTCGCGTGCGACGCCCCGGCCCGTGCCGGTGGTGGCGCACCGTTGTAGGCGTAGTACATCGGGTAGCCCATCCATTCCACCAGGCTTTCGAGCATCGTCACGTCGATGCGGCTGCCGACCCCGGTTTTTTCCCGCAGCATCAGCGCCGAGAGGATGCCGGTGTAGGCGTACATGCCCGCTGCGATGTCGGCGATCGAGCAACCGGCCTTGGCCATTTCATCCTCTCCCGGGCCACCGGTCACCGAGAGAAAACCGCCCTCGCTCTGGATCAGCAAGTCGTAGGCCTTTTTCTTTTCATACGGCCCGCCCTCGCCGTAGCCGGAAATATCGCAGACGATGAGCCGGGGAAAACGCGCCTGCAGCGCCTCGAAGGACAGCCCCATGCGTGCCGCCGCACCGGGTGCCAGGTTCTGCACCAGCACGTCGGCCTTGGCCAGCAGTGCCTCGAGAATGCCGCCGGCGGCGTCCTGTTTCAGGTCCAGGGTCAGGCTTTCCTTGGAGCGGTTGGTCCAGACGAAATGCGAGGCCAGGCCATCGACCCGCTGATCGTAGCCGCGGGCGAAATCACCCGTGCCGGGGCGTTCGACCTTCACCACGCGGGCGCCCAGATCGGCCAGCTGCCGGGTACAGAAGGGCGCCGCGATGGCGTGCTCCAGGCTTATGACGGTGATGCCGTCCAGCGGACGGGGAGTGAGTTGAGTCATTTGGATTACCTATTCGCTCAGGCCGTGCACGTTCTGATGCAGCAGCGCGCTGCGCGTGAAAGTGCGTCAACGGTTAAATCAGATCAGCCAACGCCTGCGCATCACGCAGATGCCAGACCTTGTCGATGATCGCCTTGCCTTGCTCTTGGGTCCGCGCACCGGAGAACGCCAGCAAGCGCTGGAACTTGGCCTCCAGTTCGGGACGCGACAGGGTGTTGCCGGGATCGCCCTTTGGATCGTCGATGGCCGCGGTCAACGTGCGCCCGTCAGTGGTGGTGAGGATCACGCGGCCGAGCCAGCGCGCCGGATAGGCGGCATCGACTTCGGGGTCCAGTTCCATGCTGACTTTTTCGCGAAAGGCGTCGACGTCGGCATCGGTCAGGGCCAGGTCGCGAAATTCGATCAGTTGCGCGCTGCCATGCACGGCGATCAATCCCAACACCGCGCCCATGGAAAACTTTGCCTGATGCACGGTGGCCGGTTTCACCACGCGGCCCAGCACATCGATGGCGGCCTGGTGCACGCGGGTGACGACCCTGGCGATCTGGTCATGGCGCAGGTGCTCGCGCTGCATCAAGTGCAGCAAGGCATCGGCGGCGGGGTGCGTGTGCCGGCACGAAGCGTGGAACTTGAACGAGGTTTCTGCCAGGGCCCAGCGTGTGCCCAGCCGATCCGACAACCTGGCAGGGTCGGCATCGGTAGACATTCCCGCCGCCATGCCTTGCTCGCCTTCCAGGATGTTGCGCGCGCCGGTCAGGCCGTCCTCGGTCATGTAGGCGGCGAGCAAGCCGTCGGCGGCGGCCTTGGCGGTGTGCAGTTGCTTGGAGTCAGCGGCATCGCGCAGAAACTCCCACAACCCGGCCGCTTGAGTCCCGGCGTTGCCCAGCAGGTTGATGAATTGTTCCTTGTCGAAACCCAGCAGCTTGCCCACGCCCACCGCGGCGGCCAGGGTGCCGACCGTGGCGGTGGTGTGGAAGATTCGATAATGCGAACGCCCCATGAACTCGCCAATGCGAATGCCCGCTTCGTAGCCTGCCACCGAGGCCAGGAGTAAATCCTTGCCCGACTTGTTCAAGTCCTGGGCCGCCGCCAGCACAGCGGAAAACACCACCGTGGCCGGATGCAGCACCGAACTGTTGTGCAGGTCGTCCTGCTCGACCAGGTGTGACGAGGCGCCGTTGACCAAGGCGGCGAAGTAGGGCGATGTATTGCGCCCGCTGACCAGGATCCTGGCGGACCCGCTGGCTGGCCCCATGCGCTCGGCATAGCGCTCGAACAGCGGAATCGGCCGCGCGCCCTGGCTGGCCAGCGCCGAGCCGATCCAGTCCAGGAACAGGTCTTCGGTGCGCGCCAGCACGGCCTCGGGAATGTGCTCGTATTGCAGGTCGGCCAGGAACGAGGCCAAAGCGTGGGTATGGCTCATGGGCGGGCCCTCAGAAACTGCGCGGCAATTCGAGCAAGTGCTCGGCGACGTAGGACAGGATCAGGTTGGTGGAGATCGGTGCCACCTGGTACAGCCGGGTCTCGCGGAACTTGCGTTCCACGTCGTATTCGCAGGCGAAACCGAAACCGCCGTGGGTCTGCAGGCAGGCGTTGGCGGCCTCCCAGGAGGCTTTGGCCGCCAGGTACTTGGCCATGTTGGCGCTGGCCCCGGCGTTCTTGCCGCTGTCGTATTCCTCGCAGGCGCGCCAGCGCATCAGGTCGGCGGCCTCGATCTCGATATGGGCTTCGGCAATCGGGAATTGCACGCCCTGGTTCTGCCCGATCGGGCGGCCGAAGACCACGCGATCACGGGCATAGGCGCTGGCTTTTTCGATGAACCAGCGGCCGTCGCCGATGCACTCGGCGGCGATCAGGGTGCGTTCGGCGTTGAGGCCGTCGAGGATGTAGCGGAAGCCTTTGCCTTCTTCGCCGATCAGGCTGTCGGCCGGCAGCTCGAGGTTGTCGAAGAACAACTCGTTGGTTTCATGATTGACCATGTTGGCGATGGGCTGCACGGTCAGCCCTTTGCCGATGGCTTCGCGCAGGTCGACCAGGAAGATCGACATGCCTTCGGATTTTTTCTTCACCTCGGCCAGCGGCGTGGTGCGCGCCAGCAGGATCATCAGGTCGGAATGCTGCACCCGCGAGATCCAGACCTTCTGGCCATTGATGATGTACTTGTCGCCTTGTTTGACCGCGGTGGTCTTGATCTTGGTGGTGTCGGTACCGGTCGAAGGCTCGGTCACGGCCATCGATTGCAGGCGCAGCTCGCCGCTGGCGAGCTTGGGCAGGTAGTGGCTCTTCTGCGCCTCGTTGCCATGGCGCAGCAGGGTGAACATGTTGTACATCTGGCCGTGGACGGTGCCGGAGTTGCCCCCGCACGCGTTCACTTCTTCAAGTATCACCGAGGCTTCGGCCAGCCCCAGGCCCGAGCCGCCATATTCGGCGGGGATCATCGCCGACAACCAGCCGGCATCGGTCAGGGCCTTGACGAACGCTTCGGGGAAACCTTTCTGTTCGTCGATGGTGCGCCAGTAAGCCGCGTCGAATTCGGCGCACAGGGCGCGCACGCCCTCGCGGATGGCGTTGAGGTCTTCGTCGTCGTACGGATTCATGGTTGTGCTCTCGGGTCGGTCAGCGGCGCATCACGGGGGACGGGCGATGCGTTCACGCAAAAGGGTTTCAGTCGAAAACGACCTCGGCGCTCTGGGCCACGCCAGCGGCGTTGCCGGCCCACAATTGCGCTTTGCCGGGTTCGACGATGCGACCGCCCACCTGGAACGGCGTGGGGACGTTCAACGGGCGGACGCCGCGATAAGCGAAATGCCGCACGCGCTTGTCGGGGTTGGCGCGGATGAAGGCGCGCAGGTTGAAGGTGGCGATCATTGGCCCGTGCACCACCAGCCCCGGATAGCCTTCGGCCTCGGTGACGTAAGGGTAGTCGTAATGAATGCGGTGGCCGTTGAAGGTCACGGCGGAGTAGCGGAACAACAGGGTCGGCGTCGGCGCAATGGTTTCGCTCCAGTCGCCCGGTTCCGGCGCTTCGCCGCTGTTGAGTTTGGGCGGGTTGGGCTCGCGGTAGACGATGTCCTGTTCTTCACGCACGCACAGCTGACCGTTCTGCGAGTAGTCATGGCGTACCGTGACGAACAGCAGCGAGCCGGTGCGCCCGTGCTTTTCCTCGATGTGCAGGAGGGTCGACAAGCGATGGGCCTCGGCGCCGACCTTGAGCGGCTCGATGAACTCGACCCGGCCACCGGCCCACATGCGGTTACGGTTGTCGGCGGGAGGCAGGAATCCGCCACGGGCGGGATGGCCATCGTCGCCCAGCTGCGCTTCGAACACCGGCTCCTGGAAGAAGCACCATTGCCAGAGCGGCGGCAGCGCAGCGCCATCGGCCGGTGTTTCTTCACCGAAGGTGGCAGCGATACGCTTGATCAGGTTGCGGCTCAGAACGTCTTCGGCCTCTTGCGTACGACCTATCCAGGCACTGAAATCCGTTGGCGCGTTCGAAACATTCATAACCAGGCTGCCTCTGCATTTGTTGTTATGGACAGATCATGCGAGCCGCTCGGCATTCTGAGAATTTGCATTTTCATATACCGGCGTTCATGTATGCTGAACGCGTCTTGTAATGTCCGGACCTGACCATGCACTTCGACCTGGCTGACCTGCGTCTTTTCATTCATATCGGTGAGTCCCCGAGCCTGACCCAGGGCGCTCGCCGGGCCTTTCTCTCGCCTGCCGCCGCCAGCGCCCGCATCAAGGCGCTGGAAGGCCAGCTCGACACCCGCCTGCTGTACCGCGACAGCCGCGGCGTGGAACTGACGCCGGCCGGGCATAAATTGCTCAAGCACGCCCGCCTGATCATGAACCAGGTGGAGTACCTGAAGGCCGAGTTCACCCACTTCGGCACGGATTCTGCCGGCCACATCCGCATCTTTGCCAACACCACGGCGGTCACCGAATTTTTGCCGGAGGTGCTGGCGGGCTTTCTCGCCAAACGTCCCGGCGTGACGGTCGACCTGCAGGAGCGCTTGTCGCGGGATATCGTGCGCGGCGTGCTGGATGGCAGCACCGACATGGGCATCATTGCAGGGCCGGTCGAGGCCGCCGGGCTGCAGGTGATTCATTTCAGCACGGACCGCCTGGTGCTCATCGTGCCCGTGGGCCATGAGCTGGCGAAGCAGAAAAAAGTCACACTGAAACAGACATTAGCGTTTCAGCACATCGGCCTGCATGAAGGCAGCACCTTGTTGAGCTTCCTGCGCGACCACGTCGAGCGGCTCGGCCAGAACCTGTCGCTGCGGATTCAAGTCTCCAGCTTCGAGGCGATCTGCCGCATGGTGGAGGCCGGCGTGGGCATCGGCATCATCCCCGAGTCCGCGGCGATGCGGCACAGTCGCACCATGCACCTGGTGACCCTCTCGCTCGACGAACCCTGGGCCGTGCGCGAGCGCAGCATCCTGGTACGTGAGCTGGACGCGCTGCCCGGCACGGTGCGGGCGTTGATTGCGACCTTGATGCCCGATGAAGACACAAAATCCGGGTAGCTCCACACGGGGCTGCCCCGAGTGCGTCACGAGCGGGCGTCAAACCTCACCTCAGAATCGCCAGGTCATGTTGGCGTTCAACGCTTGTAACCAGGCGTTGTCGAACTGACCGGAAGTGCGAGTGCCCGACACGGATTTGGTCTGGTCCACGGGCATGTCGCCGAGCCAGACCATGGCCCAGCTGACGTTGACATCGGTGTCCTTGTCCAGGGCATAGGTGGCACCCGTCGCAATGCGCCAGGATTCGCCCATGGGCACGGTGAAGGTGCGATTGTTGTCGGAGACGGCGCTGCTGTCATACGCCACGCCGACATTCCACAACAGTTGTTCGGTGGCCCGGTATTGCGCGCCGACGGAGAGATGCCAGGTGTCCTTGAATCCGGCGTCGACGGTTCTCGACTGCGAGCCAAGCGCTGTCGTGTCGACCTGCACGGCGATGTCCCCGAACTGCGACCAGTCCTGCCAGTTGGCCGACGCCAGCAACGCCCATTGCCGGTCGAGTTGCTGGAACAGGCTCAGGGTCACGGTTTGCGGCACCGTCATGTCCAGTTGGGTGTTGGTGCCATCGACCCGCTCCAGCAGGCGGCCATCGCCCTTGACGTCCAGCCCGTCTTCGAATTCCAGGTCGACCTTGCTGGTGTAAGTCAGGCCGATGCGCGTGCCCGGCTGCGGGGCGAAGATCAGGCCCAGGTTGGCACCGAAACCCCAGTCCTTGTCCTTGTACTTGAACTGGCCATCGCCGCGGTCGGTGAAGCCGAAAGGCGAGCGGTCGATGGCGGTCTGCGCTTGCAACATGCCGTACATCGCCCTCAGGCCCAGGCCCACCGACCATTGTTCATTGAAGCGGTAAGCCACGCTGGGGACCAGGGACAAACCCAGGAGGCTGGCGTTCTGCGCGAAGTAGCGACCGGACCATTCGTTGTCGTAATTGACCGCCAGCCCGAAGTCGCCGTACTGGCCGAAGCCGACGCTCCAGTGGTCGTCCAGTTCATGGCTGATGAAGAAGCTGGCGCCAGGCATCGGGTCCAGCGCATTGCCACTGCCGCTGCCCGTGCCGTTGGTGGCGGCGTCGCGATCGAAGCTCAGGTCGCCATAAAGCACCTGTAAACCACCGGTGATTTGCGTGCCCGGCAGGTAACTCATGCCCGCCGGATTACTGGCGATGGTCGAAGGGCCCTGAGCGCGGGCGGCGGCGCCGGCATTGGCCAGGCCGGCATTATCCGTGCCGACTTCGTAGAGCATGATGCCCCCGCCCCAGGCCTGCTCACAGCACAGCGCAAGCAGCGTAAGGGTGGGCAGGGCAGTTAGTCTGGTTTGCATGGAGAACCTCGGCAAACATCGATGTCCTGAACTGATGTGCTGGCGCAGCCATTGAATAAAGGTTTATTCCAGTGTGCAGTGGCCATGGCCAGCTCCGGTAACTCCCCCGAAACCCCAAGCTGGGAGTGTAGAAGCGTTTCCTCCTCTCGCCAGTTCTGCCATCCAAATTCATTGTTCACTAAACCGAACAATCAATTCACATTATTGCCGTAGTCAAGGCGACAACCGCTGCCTACTGTGGAGGTGAAATTCAGATTCCTTCACCGCAGCGAGACCTGACATGACCAACGTTAGCGACAATAAAGAAATTGCCCAGTACATCCACGGCGTCCACGTCGTCGGCAGCGGTGTGCGCACTCAACCCGTCTACAACCCGGCCACCGGCGCCGTCAGCAACCATGTGCGCCTGGGCAACTCGCAGGACGTGGATGCCGCCGTGGCCTCCGCCGAGGCTGCCTTTCCCGCCTGGTCGAACACGCCGCCCATTCGCCGGGCCCGGGTATTGTTCAAATTCCTGGAACTGTTGAACCAGCACAAAGACGAACTGGCGCACCTGATCACGGCCGAACATGGCAAGGTCTTCACCGATGCCCAGGGCGAAGTGGCCCGTGGTATCGACATCGTTGAGTTCTCTTGCGGCATCCCGCAGTTGCTCAAGGGTGACTTCTCCGATCAGGTGTCCACCAACATGGACAACTGGACGCTGCGGCAACCCTTGGGTGTCGTCGCCGGCATCACGCCGTTCAACTTTCCGGTGATGGTGCCGATGTGGATGTTCCCGGTGGCGATCGCGGCGGGCAACACCTTCATTCTCAAGCCAAGCCCGACCGATCCGAGCGCCAGCCTGTTCATGGCGGATTTGCTGAAACAGGCCGGTCTGCCTGACGGCGTGTTCAACGTGGTGCAGGGCGACAAAGAGGCGGTCGATGCGCTGCTGGTCCACCCGGATGTGAAAGCGGTGTCCTTCGTCGGCTCCACGCCGATCGCCAATTACATCTACGAGACCGGTGCTCGCCATGGCAAACGCGTGCAGGCCCTGGGCGGCGCGAAGAACCACATGGTGATCATGCCTGACGCCGACGTCGATCAAGTGGTCGACGCATTGATCGGCGCGGGTTATGGCTCGGCGGGCGAACGCTGCATGGCGATCTCGGTGGCCGTGCTGGTCGGCGATGTGGCTGACAAAGTCATGCCAAAACTGCTGGAGCGTACCAAGGCGTTGAAGGTCCTCAACGGCAGCAACCTGGCGGCTGAAATGGGCCCGATCGTCACGCCGGCCGCCCATGCCCGGATCACGGGCTATATCGAGCAGGGCATCAAGGAGGGCGCGCAATTGCTAGTGGATGGTCGTCAATTCAACAGCGCGGACGCCGGTGAAGGGTGCGAGGAAGGTTTCTGGATGGGCGGCACGCTGTTCGACCATGTCACCCCGCAAATGCGCATCTACAAAGAAGAAATTTTCGGCCCGGTGCTGGCCTGCGTGCGCGTGCCCGATTTCGCCACCGCGGTGCAGTTGGTCAACGACCACGAATTCGGCAACGGCGTGGCCTGCTTCACCCGCGATGGCAACGTGGCGCGCGAATTCAGCCGTCGCATCCAGGTCGGCATGGTCGGCATCAACGTGCCCATCCCGGTACCCATGGCCTGGCATGGCTTTGGCGGCTGGAAGAAGAGCCTCTTCGGCGACATGCATGCGTATGGAGAGGAGGGCGTGCGCTTCTACACCAAGCAAAAATCCATCATGCAGCGCTGGCCGGAAAGCATCGGCAAAGGTGCCGAGTTTGCGATGCCGACCGCGCAATAAAACCGCTGGTTCAGTGCGGGGGATGCCGGTGATCAACGAGGGTGCTCGCTGACCCGGGATGTTTGAAGCAGGGCAGGGGAGCAAAGATTGATCCGCTCCCCTGCAACGCTCGTATCAGGGTTAGCGTTCAGGTCTTGATGTCCACACTCGCCTTTGCTTTGTTCATGATGATGCGCGAAAATCGAATTAATTGTTTCCTGGAAAGAACAATCAAATCATGATCAAAGTGGAAGTCGAAAGGCTCTGGACCCATCTGCACTGGTTGGCGATCCTTGCCGAGCAGGGCACCTATACCGCGGCGGCGATCAGATTGGGGGTCAGCAAGTCGGCGGTGAGCCAGCGGATAGCCGAACTGGAAAAAGCCACGGGGCTGAGCCTGGTGCTGCGCACGACGCGCAGTGTGCGGTTGACCGATGCGGGAAACGCGCTGGTACGTGACGTGCGCAGTGCTTATGAACACATTGCCTGCAGTTTTTCCGATGTTCGAGACTCTGCAGGGGTGGCACGGGGGCTCATACGGCTGACGGCTCCGGTCGCGTTTGCCCGCCAGCAACTGATTCCGGAACTGGCCGGCTTCTTCAAGGACTATCCCGAAGTCAAAGTGCAGCTGGACGTTTCCGATCATATTTCCTCCATCGCTTCGGAGGGTTTCGATCTGGCGGTTCGGCACAGCAATCAGATCCCGGATACCCATGTCGCCTGGAAGTTGTGCGCGACGCGCTCGTTGCTGGTGGCGACCCGCAGCTATCTGGAGCAATTCGGCGAACCTCAACATCCGCAGGATCTGGTCGACCACAACTGCCTGTACTACCCGCGCGGCAACGATACGCCTGCCTGGGCATTTGAAGGCCCCGCCGCCGCGCAAGGGGAGGAGAAGCGGTTGACCGTTCCCATCAAGGGCAGCTTTGCCACCAACAATAGCGAAGCCTTGCGTGATGCGGCGCTGACCGATTTGGGCATCGCGCTGTTGCCCGACTTCAGCGCTCAGGCCGGGCTCAAGAGCGGAGCATTGGTGCAGGTGCTGCCCACGTGGAAATTGGTAGGGGCCTTTCCGGAAGACATTTACCTGGTACGTCCTTATTCCGCCCATGTGCCCAGAGCCGTTTCCGTTTTTGTCGACTACCTGCGTGGGCGGTTCACCGCCGGTTTCAGCTGACACTCGGTCACCTGTGTACTGATGGACCGGGCCAATGTGCCCCCTTGCCGGCGAAGGCGTCCTCACGGGCAATGCAAGCCTTGAGGCCGCGCGACTCAACCAGCCGCTATCGATCCAGCAGCGGCGCCAGCAAGGCACACATGCTGCGCCAGTGCGAACCCTCCCAATAAATCCGCTGGCAGGCGCTGCAGTGCAAGAAGTGCGAATACAGGGCGCCAACCCGTGGCGGCACCCGTGGCCGGGCCAGTTCCGGGCTGATCTCGTGCAGCGGCAGGTTGCAATGGAGGCACAGGCTGAATGGCCGCGCGCTACGCGCCAGGTCGAGGCGCTCGTACACTTCGCGCAGTTGCAGCGACGGTTTCAGCGCATGCACGTAACAGCCGTGGCTGATGATCCGCCGCTTGAGCAGTTCGCGGTCGCGGGTCAGTACGATACGTCCTTGATGCGCAGCGATCTCGGCGATCTGGCCATCTTCGAAACCATTGTCGTAGAGGGTGTCGAAGCCGCTCATGCGCAGCAGGCTGGCCAGCCCGCCCAGGTGCGCATCAGCAATGAAGCGCAGCACCCTCAAGGGTTGCGCCCGAACCTTCAACTGCGGACTGATGTCCAGCGCTTCGAACTTGGGATACACCGCCAGCCGGTCATCGTCGAAGATCACCCGCTCCAAGCCCACCGACTCGCCGTTGAGCAGCACCAGCTCGACCTCCGTGTGCGGTACCCCGAGCGCCTCGATCATGTGCTTGACCGTCGCCCCTCGCGCGCACTCGCAGGTAAAGGCCTGCCGCCGCCGTTCGGCCGGCAGGAAATCGTTGAGCTCCTCGTAGAAGCGGAAGGTTGCTCTGGTCATGTTGAATAGTATGGCAGAGCTGCGGAATGAGAGAGTCTGGTCCGGGGACTGGAGAAGGCAGGGGGGCAGGATGTTCACCCGCCCCTCCAGTGAACTAATCCCGTATGAAAGCGAGCAAATCGGCGTTGATTGCATCGGCGTTCGTTGTCGGCATTCCGTGCGGGTAGCCCGAGTAGGTTTTCAGCGTGCTGTTTTGCAGGAGCTTGGCTGACAAGAGCCCGGAGTTTGCATAAGGCACAATCTGATCGTCATCCCCATGCATCACCAGCACCGGGATCGTGATGCTTTTCAGATCTTCGGTAAAGTCGGTCTGGGAAAAGGCCACGATCCCATCGTAATGGGCCTTTGCACAGCCCATCATGCCTTGCCGCCACCAGTTGCGGATAATGCCCTCGGACGGTTTCGCACCCGGGCGGTTATAACCGTAGAAAGGCCCGGTTGGAACGTCGAGGTAGAACTGCGCGCGGTTGGCCTGCAGCTGTGCCTGCAAGTCATCGAATACCGACTTGGGCAAGCCGTCCGGATTGCCCGGGGTCTGAACCATCAGCGGCGGCACGGCGCTGATGATGGCAGCCTTCGACACGCGGTCTTCGCCGTGGCGAGCAATGTAATGGATGACTTCGCCACCTCCGGTGGAGTGCCCCACATGAACTGCACCCTGCACGCCAAGATGGTCGACGACCGCCGCGACGTCATCGGCATAGTGATCCATGTCGTGCCCGTCCCAGACCTGAGTGGATCGCCCGTGGCCGCGCCGGTCGTGGGCAATGACCCGGTAGCCGTTCGCCAGGAAAAACAGCATCTGCGCATCCCAGTCGTCCGCGCTCAGTGGCCATCCGTGATGGAAGAAGATCACTTGGGCGTCCCGTGGACCCCAGTCTTTGTAAAAGATCTCGACACCGTCCTGCGTAGTGACGTACCCCATGTTCGCATCTCCTGTATGAAAGGGAGGCCATGATCGGAGCAAGGCCGCCAAATGACTGAAGGTTTAATGTCAGGTTTAAGGTCTATGGTTTTTTCGGGTGGAATATGAGGATAGGCGAACTGGCGAAAATCAGCGGATTGGCGCCTTCGATAACAGCCGTTTTTAGCCCTGCCGACTGTGTCTCTGGCAACGTATGAGTGCCCCGCGTCTGGCAACCCTACACTCGGAGCAAGCTACCAACAGGGGCATACCTCACCCCCGCAAAACCCTCAAAGCCACCGTTCAATGGCAGAATCGCCTGACTTGATCGTTTTGGAGACCACCATGCTTGGCGCATTTGAACGAAGGCTCGACCCCTTTCCTCCTGACGAGGTACCACCGCCTCCCGCGGGCCTGGCCCGGTTCCTGTGGGCGTGCACACGGGGCGCCCGCGGCTATATTCTTGCGTTTGCGCTGCTCAGTGCCTGTGTGTCGATATATGAAGCCTGGCTGTTTTCTTTCCTCGGTCAGGTCGTGGATCTACTCTCGACCTGGCAGGCCGGCGGTGAGGCGGCGGCGCAGGAAAGTCGCGTGTTGTGGGGCATGGCCATCGTCATGGCGACCAGTGTCGGGCTGGTGGCGTTGCGCACCATGGTGCAGCACCAGATATTGGCGATCAACCTGCCGTTGCGGCTGCGTTGGGACTTCCACCGTTTGATGCTGCGGCAAAGCCTTTCGTTCTTTTCCGATGAGTTTTCCGGTCGGGTCACCACCAAGGTGATGCAGACGGCGCTGGCCGTGCGCGACGTGCTGTTCACCCTGATCGAGATCGCACCCGGAATCGGCGTGTATTTCATCGCGATCATTGCGCTGGCCGGCGGCTTCGCGCTGAAACTGATGCTGCCTTTCATTGCCTGGATCCTGTTGTTCGGGCTTGCCATGCGCTACTTCGTACCCCGCTTGGGGAAAGTGGGGCAGGAACAGGCGCATGCGCGCTCCTCGATGACCGGACGTATCTCGGACGCCTATACCAACATCACGACCGTGAAGCTGTTCTCCCATTCCAATCGTGAAGCGCACTTCGCGCGTGCGGCAATGGAGGATTTCAAGCAGACCGGCTTTCGCCAGATGCGCCTCGTCAGCCAGTTCGAGATCGTCAACCAGGCATTGGTGGTGGCCTTGATCATGGCAGCAGGCGGTTATGCCCTGTGGCTATGGCATCAAGGGGAAGTCGGCGCAGGTGCCGTGGCGGCAATCACCGCCATGGCGTTGCGTATCAATGGCATGTCGCACTGGATCATGTGGCAAATGACCTCGCTGTTCGAGAGCATCGGCACCGTGCAGGATGGCATGGCCACACTGACCCGCGGCCCCAAGGTGCAGGATGCGCCGGACGCGGGTGTGCTGGTGACCTCCGGCGGGGCGGTGACATTCGACAATGTCAGCTTCAACTACAACGGCGAACGCCAGGTGCTCGATGGCCTGAGCCTGAACATTCGCCCGGGTGAAAAAATCGGTCTGGTTGGCCGCTCTGGCGCCGGCAAATCCACGCTGATCAACCTGCTGCTGCGCTTCTACGACGTCGACGGCGGGCAGATTCGCATTGATGGGCAAGACATCGCGCACGTAACGCAAGACAGCTTGCGCAGTGCCATCGGCATGGTCACCCAGGATACTTCCCTTTTGCACCGGTCCATTCGCGACAATATCGCCTACGGCCGCCCCGATGCGAGCGACGCGCAAATCCGCAGCGCCGCGGCCAATGCCCAGGCCGATGAGTTCATCAGCCAACTGAGTGACCGACAAGGCCACACCGGCTACGACACCCTGGTCGGCGAGCGCGGCATCAAACTGTCGGGCGGCCAGCGCCAGCGCGTCGCCATTGCCCGGGTGATGCTCAAGAACGCCCCGATCCTGCTACTCGACGAGGCTACCAGCGCGCTGGATTCGGAAGTCGAAGTGGCCATTCAGGAAAGCCTCGATGAAATGATGCAGGGCAAGACCGTGATCGCCATCGCCCATCGGCTGTCGACGATTGCGGCAATGGATCGACTGATTGTCATGGATGACGGACGCATCGTCGAACAGGGCACCCACACCGAATTGCTCGCCAGGAACGGCATCTATGCGCGGTTGTGGCACCACCAGAGTGGCGGGTTTCTGGGTGAGGATCTGCAGGCGGCCGAGGTTGTGGATCAGGTCTGAGCGTGAGCGACACCGCCGGGTCCGGAAGCGGTCGTTTACGGTGGCCGTTGCAGCGGGAACTTCAGGGTATTGGCCAGGTCAATGGGGGCCCTGTATCGCAAATGCCGAGCAGCGCTGTGGTCTGTTTTACGGCCGTGTCGTTCGAGATCAGTCGAGTCCGCCCCCTGATGCCAATCAAGAGTTTTCTGCCAAGTCTCATCCTGGTGTGCTGCGCGGTCGCATCGCTTTGTTCGGTTGCTGCCGAGCGCAGGGCGCCAGCGCAAAGTAACAGCGCATCAACCACCCTGATCGAAACCGCCTCGCGGCAGTATGAACTTGGCGAGTTGGACCAGGCCGCTGCCTCGCTGGAGCGTGCCCTGCACATCCAGCCGAACAATCCCGCGACGCTGCATTACCTCGGTGTGTTGCGCCTTCAGCAGGGGCAGTACCAGCAGGCTGAAACCTTGGCGGCGCGCTCGAACATCCGGGTCGGTCGCAACGTTGAGTTACGCAACCGCAACTTCCAACTGATCCAGGCGGCGCAGCAAGCACAGGCTTCGAATACCCCACCCAATGCCAGAGAGAACCAGGTTGCAGTACAGAAGGGGCTGGAAGAAGAGACCCAACGGCGCCGCGCAGCAGAAATGGCCGTTGTTGAACAATCCACTCCGGACCCTGGACGCGACGCTGGCAACTACGCTCGCGCAACGGCAGACCAGGCATTGGATTCACCGACGGCTGGCAGGCCTCGGCCCGAAGGAACATTGCAGAGGGCTTCCGTCGAGCCAGCACCTGCGTACGATGGGGTTGAGATTCCTCGTGGCCATTTGCCGCCTCCGGGCAAATGCCGAATCTGGTTTCCCGATCGTCCGCCGGGGCATCAGCCCAAACCCGGCAAATGCAAGAAGCTGCGACATCGGGTTCCGTCAGGAGCTTACCTGGTGCACGGTTGAGTTTCCGAGTGTCCACTTCTGGCAGGCAGCCATCCTGCTATCCGAGCAGGCCTGCGCCGTAACAGGCGGCGATGACAATGAGCATGAGAAAACACACCAACTGCACGCAAAAGAAGGTAAACCGGACCGCAACAAACGTATCGGTTTGCACATGGCAGACGTGAACCAGAGACTGGCACACGCGACCGACGCGGGGCCGGTCGCCGCTGTCGATCATTGACTCATGATGGGCGCCAGCGCGGCCTGAATCCTCGACATTTGCGCAGGGGTTGTCATGCCCGTCAGCAGCCGGCCAAAGTGTGGATGCTGCACGCCCGAGACAATGTATTGCCAGCGGTAGGCGCTCAGCACCGAGGCCTTGATTTGCGCTGTTTCATCGACACTGAACGAGCGTGAAGCGTTGCCAATGAAGTAGTCGGCATCGGCTGCCGATTGTGCCTGCAGGATGGCGTCGACGGCCGCCACTAGCGCAATCAGATCATTCACGGCCTGGTCGTGTTCGGCTGGCGAGAGTTTCGCGTGCTCCGCTTTCCACTCCAGTTCATCCAGCACGACGTGCCGGCTTTCATCCATCCAGTGAAATTTGAAAACATCCTTGAACAGTGGGCACAACTCCTCGCGCGGGGCGATGCTTTGCTTGTAGTGCGTTTGCACGAACAGTTCGATATGACAGGTCAGCGCCAGCACCGACCAGCTGCTGGACGCCAGTACCGCCCGCGCCACATCGTTTGGATCGGCCACTTGACGATATCCCGCCGGCAACTGCGCACCCATCATCGCCTCTATGCGCCGGAACAGCTCCTGGTGCTTGATCTCGTCATTGGAAAAGTGCACCAGCGCTTCGAGTGCGAGTTGGTCGTCAAATACATGGGCCCGACCTTGGTCGAGCATTTTGGCACTGATAAAACGCTCGACCAGGCCAAACATATAGGCGTAGGTTCGGCCTTGAATCTGACTGAGCAGGCGCGCCTCGTCCGCGATGAGAAAGGTCAGGCCGTCGATCTGCGAGAGTCCGTCGGGCAAGAATTTGCGCGAGAAGTCGAAACGCCGGTCCTGGAGCAAATCGCGATCGATCTGCCATTGCGTTTTCTTCGATGATCTGACGATTTGAGCGTAACGGGCGGCGTTGCCCGAATCTGGGCCGGGTACGGTAGCGATGCTGTTCATATCGATCTCCTGCTTCCCTGGTCGAGTGGGAAGGGGCTATTAGGATTAACGTCGAACCCTGTGACCGTTGGTGGAGACTCTGGGAGAGCCTCGATCACCGAGTCCGCGTTGGTGCTAATCTAGGCTTCGCAGTTCAGGCGAAGAATGATCGATACGCTTGATTACATGCTCCAGACTCCGGAAGGGAGGGCTGGCCGGTGTTGGATGCGTTTTCTGATGTCTTGCGGGTGATTCGGCTGTCTGGAGGGGTGTTCCTCGAGGCCGAATTCACTGCGCCCTGGTGCATCAACGGCAGAATTTCCGCGGACGATTGCAAGCCGTTCCTGGCCGCCCCCCGGCAGGTCATCGCATCGCATTTTGTCACCGCGGGGCACATGCAATTACGCATCGACGGGGGGGCCAGCGTCGACGTGCGGGCAGGCGAACTCATTCTGCTTCCACGCAATGACGCTCACTCTTTTGGCAGCGACCTGAGCCTTTCGCCCATGCCGGGACGCGAAGTCATCCAACGGCCGGAAATCGGCGGCATTTCACAAATCAAGTACGGCGGGGGCGGCGAAGCCACGCAGTTATTGTGCGGATTCCTCGGCTCTGAAATACCCTTCAGTCCGTTACTGTCGTCGCTGCCTTCCTTATTGAAACTGGACGTGCGCGCAACCGCTTCGGGCGCCTGGATTGAAAGCTCATTCCGTTTCGCAATCAGTCAGATCGCGGCGGGGCGCGTCGGCTCCACAACGGTCATCGCCAAGCTATCCGAATTGCTGTTCGTCGAGGCCGTCAGCCAGTATGTTGCGAGCCTCCCGGCGGAGCGACTCGGGTGGCTGGCGGGCTTGCGCGATCCTCATATCGGGCGCGCGCTGGCCCTGCTCCATGCTCGTCCGGTCGAGGGCTGGACGGCAGAAGCCCTGGCGCTGGAAGTGGGCCTGTCGCGCTCGGTGTTCGCGGAGCGATTCACCGCCCTGGTCGGACAGCCACCGATGCAATACCTGACCCTCTGGCGCATGCACGTGGCGGCGCAACAGCTGCGCGAAGGTCGCGGTAATGTGGCGCAAATCGGCTTTGCAGTGGGTTACGAATCCGAAGCGGCGTTCAGTCGCGCGTTCAAGCGCCAGTTTGGTGTGTCACCTGGCAGTTGGCGCAGGCAATCGGTGTGAGAAAGTCCGCTGGAGCGTCGTACAGAAACAGAGCCTGTCCTTTCCTGCGATATCTTGAGCGCGCCTGGTTTGGGACTACGCTAAAGCCATGCGGATCATCGATCAATGACGACCCACCGTTCGCGCTGCGTCCGCCCCTGGAGCGCCCAATGCCGCCCATCACCACTCGCCTGGTGGCGCTGTTTGTCCTGTGCCTGGCGCTGGATGCGCCTGCCCAGACCAACGCCTGCCCACCTGGCGAGAAACAAGTGTGCCTGGACAGCTGCATCTGCCTGCCAGATCCCATGGGCCTGCTCGGCATGCCTGATGGCATCTACCAGATCGCAGCGCCTGCCCTGGCGCTGTGGCTGACCCAAGCCCGCGCTGAAGCCGCCAGCGCCGGTACCCAACCCATCCCGCCGCACATCCGCGAGCAACTTCTGCGCTGGTACGACCCGGGCGTCCTCGATACTGCGCGCTACAAAGTCAGCGACAACGGTCAATTCAGCGCCGCCACGGCGATGCTGCAAAACCCCGATGTCGGTGCCGTGACGCTGATCGACATCATCCTCTTCCGGGACGCTCAAAGCGCGGAGCAGAACATTGCGCTCTGGGCTCACGAACTAAAGCACGTGCAGCAGTATCAGGAATGGGGAGTGGAAGGATTTGCCCAGCGCTATACGCAGGATTTCAATGCGGTGGAGGCACCGGCTTATGCTATACAGGTCGAGGTCAGGCGGGCGGTCGGCGCTATACCGCCTGCACGCCCGTAAAGAACTGCGACCCTTCATTTTTCAAGATGCTCAGCAGCAATTGCGCGCTCGGCGACAGGTAGGCGCCCATGCGAACGAATACGACGATGGTGCGTTTCATCGTGGTTTCCTTGAGCGCCACCTCTCGAAGGTGCGTCACCCCTTTGACGTCTTCGAGGGTCTCCCGGGCCAGGAAGCACAGCAGGTGGGTTTCGCCAATCAGGCGCGGCAACAGTGAAATCGAAGTGGTCTCGATCTGCACCCGGGGCAGGGGCAGGTCTCGCGCTTGAAAGGCATTGTCTATCCAGCGCCGCGCGGCCACGGTGGTCGCGGGCAGCACCCAGCGGTATTGGCACAAGTCGCGCATCTGGTAGCTGGCATTGAATAGCGGATGATGCCGGCTGGCGACCACCACCGCTTCATCATCGAACAGGGCATGGGTATCGAGCAGCGGGTCCGCTTCGTACTGCGGGCAGATCACCATGTCCAATCGGCCGGATAACAGCCCTTCGCGCAGGAAATCGTCCTGGCCGATCACCAGGTTCAAGGTGACTTCCGGCGCGCGGGAAAGCAATGCGCCGGTCAGGTGCGGCAGCAGGTTGTCGGCCATGGACGCAGCGCAGCCCAGGCGTATGTTGCCCATGACCCCGCTGGCAAAATCGCGCACTTCGCGCTGGGTTTCAGCGATGCTCTGCTGCAACTGCTTGCCGCGTACTTTCAGCAGTTCGCCCACCGGCGTGAGTTTGATCCGTCGCCCGTCACGTTCGAACAGGCGGGCGCCCAATGACTCTTCAAGTCGTTGAATGCTCTTGGTCAGTGCCGGCTGGCTCCGGTTGAGTTTTTCCGCTGCCTTGCCCAGGTGGCCCAGCGCGGCAATGGTTTCAAAATAGACGAGGTCGCGCAGTTCCATACCTATAACTCACAGTTATCAATTCATCACTATTAGAAAATAGACTTGATCGAACCCGCTATCAATAATTGCTCCTGTCGATAGCTCGCCACCACCCCGGGGGCGTTCCACCTTTGGAGCGTGATTTTGTCTTTTCTTCCACGGCGACTTCTCCATACCCCTCCCGTCCAATGGATCGCGTTATTGCTGCTGGCCGGGGCAGGCGGTCAGTTATTGAAGTTTCTGCAGGTGCCCGCCGGGGAGTTTTTAGGGCCGATGCTCGTGGCTATCGGGTTTGGTGTGTGCGGTGCGAGCATTCGTGTGCACCGCCATGCGTTCAGACTGGGGCAGGGGGCCGTGGGTATTCTTGCCGCGCATTCCATGACCCTGGCGGTACTCACTTCACTCGCCCAGTCCTGGCCCATGATGCTTTTTGCAACGATGCTGACCGTGTGCCTCAGTGCGCTGGTCGGCCTTGCCATGGTGCGCTTGGGCGGTATACCCGCCAGTACGGCGGCCTGGGGGGTGGCGCCGGGCGCTGCTTCAGTGATGGTCTCGATGTCTGAAGACTTCGGCGCCGACTCGCGGGTGGTCGCCACCATGCAGTACGTTCGGGTGGTGTGCGTGGTGCTGATCGGTGCACTGGTCAGTCATTGGCTGGGGGCACCGACCGGGCGCAGCGAGTTGCACGCGGCAAGCGCTGTGTTGCCACACTTCAATCTGTTGGACGTGGTGCTCACCCTGGCTACGCTGCTGGCGGGTGTCGCATTGGGTAATGCCATTCCGGCCGGCGCACTGCTCATGCCTTTGCTGCTGGGGGCCGTCTTGCAAATGAGCGGCTTGTTGCAAATAACCATGCCTGGCTGGCTGCTTGCCACGGCGTACGGAGCGATTGGTTGCTACGTGGGCCTGGGCTTTGATCGCCTGACGATCCGTTACGTTTGGCGGCGGATGCCGGCGATGATCCTTGGCGCGGTGGTGATGATTGCAGTGTGTGCGTTGTCAGCCTTTTTGCTGGCGGCGCTGCTTGATAAGGATTTTCTCTCGGTTTACCTGGCCACCAGCCCGGGCGGGCTGGATTCCATGGCGATCATTGCGGTGGACACCCACTCCGATGTCGGGCTGGTACTGGCCATGCAGACTTTGCGCTTGTTCGTGGTGCTGCTGACGGGCGCATATTTGGCGCGCTTGATCATTCGGTTGGCGAGTCGCTGGGAAGTGGTCCGGACCTGATGCGCCCGCGGTGTCCTGGAGTCCATCGCGAGCGCGCTCGCTCCTACCTTTGAACAGCGCTGTTGTGAAGGTGCCGCTCAGTGCCCGGCTGTCAGCCCGACCTCACAGGTGATCCGCATCGATCACCGCCTTGGCGAACGCCTGCGGGTCTTCCTGGGGCAGGTTGTGGCCGATGCCGCCGCTGATCAGCCGGAACTCGTATTTGCCGGTGAAGCGCTTGGCGTAATCCTCGGGGGCCGGGTGCGGGGCGCCGTTGGCATCGCCTTCCAGGGTAATGGTCGGCACACTGATGGCAGGTGCCGTGGCCAGTTTCTGTTCGAGCGCTTCGTAGCGGCTTTCGCCCTGGACCAGGCCCAGGCGCCAGCGGTAGTTGAATACAGTGATGTCGACATGGTCGGGGTTGTCCAGCGCCTTGGCACTGCGCTCGAAGGTGGCGTCATCGAAGGCCCATTGCGGCGATGCCAATTGCCAGATCAGCCTGGCAAAGTCGTGGGTGTTTTTCTCGTACCCGGCGCGGCCGCGGTCGGTGGCGAAGTAGAACTGATACCACCACTGCAACTCAGCCTTGGGTGGCAGCGGGTTCTTGCCGGCCGCCTGGTTGCCGATCAGATAGCCGCTGACCGAGACCAGCGCCTTGACCCGTTCCGGCCACAGCGCCGAGACGATGCCGGCCGAACGCGCGCCCCAATCATAGCCGCCGAGTACGGCTTGCTTGATTTTCAGTGCATCCATGAAGTCGATGACGTCACTGGCCAGCGCAGCGGGTTGGCCATTGCGCAGGGTTTTGTCCGAAAGAAAATGCGTGTCGCCGTAGCCTCGCGCATAGGGCATCAACACACGATAGCCCTTGGCTGCCAGCAAGGGAGCGACCTCGTCATAGCTGTGAATGTCGTACGGCCAGCCATGCAGGAGTATGACCACCGGCCCGTCGGCGGGGCCTGTTTCGGCGTACGCCACGTTCAGCAGCCCGGCGTTGACATGCTTCAACGGGCCGAACGGAGAGGGGGATGCATGAGTGGCGCCGGCGTTGGTCGCGGCGGGCTGCGCGGCGGTGCTGGTTTGCGCCTGGGCCGCACCGAGAACGCCGAACAGGGCGAACGCGAGGAGCGACGAGCCGAGCAGACGGCGGCGGGTTTTGCCGGTTGTATCCTGCAGTGCCATTTTCATGCTGATGTCTCCGTTACAAGCCGTGGCAAGGGGGGCTGAATGATCCCTTTGAAACCTGGGTTGCATTTGAACGCGGCAACGTATCCGGCCTGTGTCGAACCGTAGGCCGGGTGAAAACCTGTGTATCAAGATGCCAGTTAGACATACGTTGATACACAGTGCAGCAGCAGAATCGCTACGGATGATTAAAAACTAAGCGGGCAGAACGATTCGGCGCCACACGGCTCCGATCACGCAGCATTGCTCGCGCCGGATCGGGTTGGAGTCTTACGTGTCATGCAACCGACTGGCAGTAAATCCGCCAATACTTGAGTAAATGACAGTATGTATATTCCTGCCCAATGGTCCAAAACATTCAGTGGGGCGCCTATTGAACGACAAACTATCGGAGAGTCAGGGGCAGAGGTTTTTCGCATTCGCTGCATCAACGGGAAACACCTGTTCGTGAAGTCCGAGCCCATTGGCGCGCACAGTGAGCTACCGCAAGAGATTGAGCGTCTTCGCTGGATGAACCGCTTAGACCTGCCTGGGCCGACGGTTCTTGATGTGACGACAGAAAACAATCGCCATTGGTTACTCATGAATGCCGTCCCCGGACAGGATCTGGCCAGTGCCAACGACTTGTCTGCTCCCCAAGTCATCAGCGTCCTGGCGATGGCTCTGCGTACTCTGCACCAGGTGCCAATTGAGACATGTCCCTTTGACCACTCCCTGGAGCAGCGCATAGCAGCCGCCAGGAGTCGAGTGAGCGCCGGGCTTGTTGACGAGGCAGACTTTGACGATGAACGACAGGGGCGGACCGCTGAGGAAGTTTTCACACAGATGCTGTCGATGCTCCCTGAAACATATGATCTTGCGGTTACCCACGGCGATGCCTGCCTGCCGAATTTCATGGTCGAAGGAAGCAGCTTTACCGGCTACATCGACTGCGGCCGACTAGGCATCAGTGACATCTATCAAGATCTTGCACTGGCGGCCCGAAGCATTGAGCGCAATTTGGGACCTGCATGGGGAGCTCCATTTTTTCGCGCTTATGGTGTGGAGCCAGATCAGCGCCGTATAGCATTTTACTGTTTGCTGGATGAGTTCTACTGATGACTGCAATGAGTGGAAAGAACGTTGCCAGGCGCAGGTCACGGTCACTCGGATCAGGCAACGATTCAAGTTCCAAAACGCGGCGCCCAGGCCCCTGATCAGCGCTAGCGCAAGCTCCACGACACCCCGACATACATCGCCAGACCCTCGCCCGGCGTGGACCGTGCCGCATCCAGCCCCTTATCGTCGTAGCCCGGCGTGACGGTGCCGGCGTAGTGTTTGTCGGTCAGGTTGCGCATGTCCAGCCAGGTCTGCCAGTCGCCCTTGGGCGCGTTGTAGCCCAGGGTCGCGCCGAACAGCGCGTAGGGATCGGCGTAGTAGCTATTGGCGTAGTCAACCGCCACCTTGGACACCCACTGGGTATTGAGTGCAGCGAAGAAGCCCTGGGGCCAGTCATAACGCAGTTCGCCCTGGTAGTAGTGCATCGGCAGGCCGGGGAGGCGGTTGTCGCCGAAGCGCTCGTCGTCGCGGTAATGGAAGTCACTGAAGGTGTAGCTCTGGCGCAGGCTCAGTTGGCCGCCATCGTCTCGCGACCACAGGTTGCTCGACAGGCTGGCTTCCACGCCCTGGTGCACGGTGGGGCTGGCGTTGAGTTCGTAGGGCGTGGTGGCGTTGGCATCCGGCAACACCGAGAGCAGTTCGTGGCGTACCTGGGCGTAGTACCAGGCCAGGCTCCATTGACCCATTGTGCTGTCGCCGCGGCCGCCGATTTCCAGGGTGGTCGCGGTTTGGTTTTGCAGCTCGATCGGGTCACGCTGGGCGCCGGTGGCGGCGCCGCTACCGGCCGGGAAACGCTGGTTGGCGCTGTAGATCATCGACCAGGGGTGTGGCGCTTCGACCGAGCGGCTGAGGTTGCCGAACAGCTGCAGCTCGGGTGTCAGCTGATAGCGCAAGCCCAGGCGCGGGGCGTAGTCCCAGTCGCTCAGGCTGGTCTTGCCGCCGCCTTGGGGGTAGGTGACGGCGCTTTCGCGGCGGGTGTAGATGGCGGCGAGGCCGGTGGTCAGCCACAGGTCGTCGGCGATCTCCAGATCATTGCCCAGGTGCAGGACGGTGTCCGAACCCTGGTAGGTGAAGTTACGCATGGGCGTGCCCGGTGCATAGCCGGCGGTGTTGCCGGTGGGGATGCGCACCCGTTCGCTGGCGCCGGCATTGGGCAGGTGTTTGGTCACACGCAGGCCCGCAGTGCTTTGGCTTTCCAGGCCCCAGAGGGTGTCGCGTCGCTTGTAGTCGAAGGTGCCGCTGACGTCGGTGTACGCCACCTTCAAGCGGTTGGGACCTTCGCGCAAGTCCATGGGATAGTCATGGTAGGCAAGGCCGGTCTGGATGCTCGAATCGTCGTCGATGTAGTAGGTGGTCTTGTTGCCGATGAAGGTGCTGCCCGGTTGCTCACGGCTGTCGTCCCGCGCCACGTAAGCGGGGTTGGCTGCCCGTGGGTCGTGCTCGATGGAGTGCTTGGTCACGCGCCCGGCGAGTTCGTTGTCGGTCTGGCGGTAGCGCAGGTAGAAGCGGGTTTCCAGGTTCGGGTTGAAGCGGTAGCCGAAGTTGGCAATGACGCCCTGACTGTCACTGGCGGTATGGTCCTGGTAACCGTCGGCACGCGCGTCGGTCATGGCCACGTAATAATCGAAGTCGCCCAGCACCTGTCCGGAGCTGACCTGACGCTGTTGATAGCCGTGGCTGCCCATGGCGTAGCGCACCTGCAACAGCGGTGCGTCGTAGCCGGTGTGGCTGATGTAATCGATGGCGCCGCCCAGCGCCAGTGCGCCTCGGTCGAAGCCGTTGGCGCCGCGCAGCACTTCCACGTGGTCGAGCCACAGCGGCTCGAGCAATTCATAGGGCGTGCCACCCGGGCCGGTCAGCGGCAGGCCATCGAGCATGGCGTACAACCCTGAGGCATGGGCACCGGGTGCACGGTTGATCCCCGATCCACGGATCGAAATCTTGGCCCCTTCGTTGCCCGCCGACTGGGCATAGACTCCCGGTTGATAAGCCAGTACATCCTGGTTACTCGCCACGCGGCCTTGCAGGGGCCGGCGCAGGTCGACCACGTTGGTGCCACCGGGCACTTCGGCCAGTCGGGCCTTGGCGTCCTCGATCGAGGCGTCTTCGCCGCTGCGCTCCTCAGCCCCGATCAGCACTTGTCCCAGCTCCAGGCTTTGGGTCTCGGCCATGGCCGGACAGGCAAGGGCCAGCCCCAGCATCGCAGCGGGCAAGGATTTGGGCGAGGGCATGGGGAGAACTCCAGACGGACAGGAACGGGCAGTGAAGAACTGCGACGTAGAGAAGAACGAAGGAAACACATGTTTAATTCAAGGGAGCGAAGATTCCAGCGCTTTTGGTTTCTGCTTGAATACAGTCTCAGGCGGATGGCAAGGTTTTCAGCCGTTACAGCGATAAATTTGAAATGCTCGGCGTAGCTCGACAGAATCGCACCCCGATCCGGCACCAAGGTGCCGGACGTCCGTGGTGAAAAGGAACTGCAGTTGAACGAACAGACATTGTCCATGCGCCTGGAGCGGGTGGCTGCGCAGGTGCCGGCCGGTGCGCGCCTGGCCGATATCGGCTCGGATCACGGCTACCTGCCGGTGGCGTTGATGCGCCGTGGCGCCATCGCGGCGGCGGTGGCCGGCGAGGTGGCATTGACGCCGTTCCGCTCGGCCGAACGCACCGTGCGCGAGAATGGCCTGGACCTGCAAATCACCGTGCGCCTGGCCAGTGGCCTGGAGGCGATCGAGCCGCAAGACGGGATTACGGCGATCAGTGTCTGCGGCATGGGCGGCGAGACGATTCGCGACATCCTCGACCGTGGCAAGGCGCGCCTGAGCGGCCAGGAGCGGCTGATTCTGCAGCCCAACGGCGGCGAGCAGCCTCTGCGCCAATGGTTGATGGACAATGACTACCACATCCTCTACGAGGAATTGCTGCGGGAAAACCGCTTCGACTACGAAATCATCGTCGCCGAGCGCGCCGGGCCGGTGCTGTACACCGCCGAGGAGTTGTACTTCGGCCCACTGCAGATGCAGGCACGCAGCCCGGTGTTCCTGGCCAAGTGGCAGCGCAAGCTGCGCCACAAGCAGCGCACCCTGGCCGACTTCGCCCGGGCGCGGCAGGCCGTGCCCGAGGAGAAGGTGCAGGAAATCGCCCGGCAGGTCCGGTGGATCACCGAGCTGCTGGCTTGAGCCCGGACCAGGCGGTGTACGAAAAGCCATGCTTGCCGGCGTTCGGCATCATCCAGTCCTGACCGGAGCTCACTCCAGCTGATGCCGGAAAGGCAAGTCCGGTCCGGTCTTGCCGCAGGTCAGGGCGGCGGCGCTGACGGCAAAACCGAGCATTGCGTCGATCTGTTCTCGGCTCAAGCGCTGCAAGCCCTCCACCGAATCCGACTGCTGCTCGGTCAGCCAAGCGATCAATGCCGCCTGGAAGGTGTCGCCGGCGCCCACGGTATCGACCGTCACCACGGCATGGGCCGGCACCGACCAGGTACCATGGCGGCGACTGAACACGGTCGCGCCCTGACCGCCGCGGGTGAGGAATACCAGTTGGCAGCGGTGTTCCAGCCAGCCCTCGATCACGCATTGCGGATCAAGCCCGGGGTAGAGCAGGTTCAGGTCTTCGTCACTGACCTTGATCAGGTCGGCATGCTCGACCAGCGTGCTGATCCGTTCGCGCCAACGTTCGATATCCGGCTCTGGGTTGAGTCGCACGTTGGGGTCGAGGCTGATCAGGCGTTTGCCGCTTTCCCGGCGGACCAGCGCCAGCAGGGTATCGGCAATCGGCTGCACCACCAATGAGAACGAGCCGATATGCAACCCACGCACCCCAGCGTCCAACTCAGGCAAATGCTTGGGCAACAGCTGGCGGTCGGCGCAGCCTTCGCCGCGGAAGCTGTAGTGCGGCGAGCCATCGGCGCCGACGGCGACCATGGCGAGGGTGGTCGGTGCATCGAAGTCCTGCAGGTAGTCCAGGCGCACGCCTTCCTCCTGCAGGGTTTGCCGCAAACGCCGGCCCAGGTAGTCGGTGGACAACCCGGCCAATAGCGCCACATCAATGCCCAGGCGCCGCAAGCCGATGGCGACGTTGAACGGCGAGCCGCCGGCAATCGCCCTGTAGTTCACTGTTGAAACTTTAGCGCCGGCGTCGTTCTCACTGAAGAAATCGAACAGCGCTTCGCCACATACCAGATACATAGTCGTTTGCTCTTTAAAGGTTCGCTACAGGTTGTCATTGGATCAATTGCGGCAAGGCGGATAGCAGATCAAGCGCAGCTGTCGGTCAACGGCATGATTGTTTCTCAAGGAGAGCCAGTGGGTTGTTCATCGGTGAGCGTAAAATCGGCTTCGCTGCTGGCCGACATCACAAGTTCGGCATTCGGAAGGTCGTTTCGACTGACCTTTTCATACGAGGCCGATTCATCGAAACCGAATGACCGCCATCGATCAAGCAGTCGCGCCTCAAGGGTTTTGCGATCGACGTGCAGCATAATCGTCGCGTCAAAACAGTTTCTCAACGACGACCATGGGGCGAAGTTCAATAGAAGGTAGTTGCCTTCCACGATGAGATATTTCACTTCAGAGGAAACCAGTCGTCCTGCAGCACGGGATATCTCCAGGCGTCGATCGAATACCGGAACGGCAACCGTGGGTTCGTTGTTCGCACGAAGCCGCAGCAGTAGATTCCTGAAGCCACCCACGTCGAATGTGTCGGGGGAACCCTTGCGATCCAAGAGGTTCAAGGATCCGAGAACCGCGTCATCGTAATGAAAGCCATCTCCGGGAATGACCGCTGCGCTCCCCGGCATACTGTTATTAAGGGCTTGTGCCAAGGCCTCGGAGACGGTGGACTTACCGGCACCAGGCGGTCCCGCTAACGCAATGACAACCCGATAGCCAGGCAGTGCCTTGATGTAGTCGAGTAGCGCTGTGCTTACAAGGGTGTTTGCGTAGATATACATGCCGGATTTCTCTTCAGCAGGCGTCGCTCTGTCTTTCCTCAGGCTGCTGCGAGCACCTCGCAGCAGCCATTCCCTGCATCACAGGCTGAAGATCCTTATGCCGCTGGATTCAACCGTCAATGATCAGCTTGCCAGCCTTTGTACTCCGAGACATTGGCCCGGGTGACCAGCGAGGGTTGCAGCAGTACCGTTGTGCTTTCCAGGGCTTTGCCATTGAGCAGGTCATTGCCCATCGTGACGGCCTGTTGTGCCTGGCCCCAAGGGGACTGAGACGCAGAGGCCTGGATCTGTGTATCGCTCTTGAGTGCTGTCTCTATATCGGGCGCTCCATCCACCGATGCGATAATGATGCCTTTACGCTTGAGTTGCTTTGCTGCCAGGTCTGCACCTATGGCTTGGGGATCATTAATGGCGAACACGGCGTCGACTTTTGCGAAGCGCGTCAGGTCGCCTTGCATCACGCTGTAGCCACCTTCGCGCGAGCCTTTTGCATCCTGATTATCGGACAATACCTTGATAGCGGGTGCCTGTGCGAAAACACTCTTGCAACCGTTGACCCGGTCCAGGACTGCGGAAGTTTGCGTTCCGTTCTGGATAATAACGTTACCCTTGCCACCCAGTTGCTCGGCAATGTACTGGCAGACTATCCTGCCGGCTTCGACGTTATCTGTCTGTACTGTAGCGTTGGCACCTTGCACCATGACATCTACACCCACAACCACGATGCCGGCCTTTCTTGCTTTCGCAATCGCAGGCGCAATTGCCACAGGGTCGACGGCATTGACAAGAATCAGGTTGACGCCCGATGAAATGAAGTTATCGATCTGGGTGAACTGCTTGTTTAAATCGTAGTCGGCCGAGACTGAGGTGAATTTTGCGGCTGGATTGATTTGCAAGGCCTGCGCTTTGGCGCCATTTACCATCGCAACGAAATAAGGATTCCCCAACGAGCCAACGGTTATTCCTACGGATTTCAATTCTTGCGCTTGAGCGGTGTTAAATGCCAGGCAGGCACAAGCCGCGGCCAATATCGTTTTCTTCATGAGTACAGTCTCTTATTGTTGGAATATCAGGGGGGTGTTACAGGATTCAGGTGCGTGCGCCGGTCTGCCGAAAGCGATCGAGTGCTACCGCCCCGATAATGACGACACCCTTGATGATGTATTGCCAGATATCCGAAACGCCAAGCAATATCAGGCCGTTGGACAGTGTCGCGATGATCAGGGCGCCAATCAGCGTACCGACGATGGTGCCGACGCCTCCGGTGAACCGTGTGCCTCCCAGGATAACGGCGGCAATAGCGTCGAGTTCATAGGACTGGCCCATTTGCAGCCCATTGGCGGCCATCAATCGAGCGGACGTCATGATCGCCCCCACACCCGCCAGCAAACCGGATATGGCATAAACGAAGAGCAGGACTTTCCAGACCTTGATCCCCGATAACCGTGCGGCCTCAGGATTGCCGCCCACTGCGTAAATCTGTACGCCTAAAACGGTCCGACGAAGAATGAGCCACGACAGCGTCACGACGACCAATGCGATCACGACCAGCCATGGCACCCCGAACAACGTATCGTTACCAATGTAGGCAAACGACAGATCGGGGTTGAACACTGTTTTGTCTTCGCCAATGAGGCGTGCGATCCCACGCATCGCCGTCAATCCGCCCAGCGTGACTATAAATGCAGGCAGCTTGCCGAAAGCGACCAACACGCCATTGACCAGCCCTAGCAGCAGTCCGATTCCAAGCCCCGCAGGAATGGCCAGGCCAGCCAATCCGGGAACTTGCGATACCAACAGCGCCACCACGGCAGAAACAGCCAGGATCGAACCCACCGAGAGGTCGATACCCCCGGTCAAAATCACAAAAGTCAGACCGGATGCCAATACCACGTTGATAGAGGCTTGTTGGCTGATGATCGAGAAATTTTGCGCCGAGAAAAAGCTGTCGCTCATCAGGCTGAAGCCCACACACAGGAGCAGCAATACCGGGAGCATGCCCGCCACCCTCATCATTTGGCGCATTTTTTCCTGTGCGCCAGGTCCGGCGATGTTCCGTGCATTGGGGGTGATGAAGTCACTTGCTACTTTGCGTTGCAGTGGGGAAGTCATTGGACTAAGTCTCCGTTGGCTAGAGTCAAGCTGTCGCTGCCTGTGGCAAACGCGATAATGGTTTCAGGTGTGATATCAAGACCGCTGCGGTCACCGAGTTCGGCGACAAGTTTTCCTTCACACATGACCAGCACACGGTCAGCAATTCCAACAATCTCTGGCAGTTCACTTGAAATCATCACGACACAAACGCCGGAGGCGGCCAATGCATTGATTATTTTATATATTTCGGTTTTGGCTCCGATATCGACGCCCGAAGTAGGCTCGTCGAGGAACAGTACTCTGGGCTTCATTTCAAGTAGACGAGCCAGCAAAACCTTTTGTTGATTGCCTCCAGACAGCGCGCCGACATTGATGTCCGGGGAGGCTTTGATATTGAGTGCCTCAATGGCTTGTTTAACCCGTGCGTTTCCAGCCGATCGGTCCACAACACCCGTCAATGAAGCATCACTTCCCAATACACAGACATTGATATTGTCGTGGACACTCATATCGAGAAAGAGGCCCAAGGCTTTGCGGTCTTCTGTCAGATAGGCGATACCTGCATTGCTTGCATCGCGAGGGGAGCGAATGGCTACAACTTCGCCATCCAGTTCAATGTGTCCACTGGCGTACGCATCGACACCTGCGATCAATCGGGCAAGTTCCGTTCTCCCTGAACCCACCAGTCCTGCAATCCCGAGAATTTCGCCCGCGTAAAGATCGAAACTGCAATCCTTGATCTTGAATCCGTCTGTCAGGTTGCGAACGCGCAGTATCGGTTGCTCATAAGTACACGAGGCACGCTCATGGGCATAGAAACCGGAGACATCGCGGCCCACCATCATTCGGACCAGGGTGTCGGCCGATAGCGTGCCACGGTCCAGCGAACCCACGTAATGACCGTCCCGGAGCACCGAAACAAAATCGGACAGTGCGTATATTTCAGCCATTCGATGGCTGATATAAATGATCGCGACACCGTCATCACGTAACTGGCGAATCAGGGTAAACAGACTTTCAGTCTCTTTTGAAGACAGCGGCGTTGTCGGCTCGTCCATCACCAGGATTCGCGCATCGGCATGAATGGCACGGGCGATCTCAACCAGTTGCTGGTCCGCAATCGACAATGTGCCGACTAGCGCATGTGGATCGAAAGTAACGCCAAGTCGCTTTAGTACACCCTGCGCACCTTCGGTCATGGCTTTGTGGTTAATAACGCCGCATCGACGAATTTCTCTACCCAGGTAGATGTTTTCGACCACGCTCATATTCGCGCACAAGCTGAGCTCTTGATAGATGACCGAGATGCCGTGACGCTTCGCCTCATTGAGGCCGTAATGTCGAATATCACATCCATCGATCCGGACAGTGCCACTGTCGGCGATATAGGCCCCCGACAGTATTTTCATCAGCGTGGATTTTCCGGCGCCGTTTTCGCCCATCAGCGCGTGGATTTGTCCGGGGAAGATACTGAGATCGATGTCATGCAGGACGCGTACGCCATTGAATGACTTGGAGATGGCGCGCATTTCCAATAGAGCAGGGGGAGGGCTTTCAGATCCGGTATTCAGCATAGCGGTTGACTCCTTATCTACCGATTTGAGAAGCGGTGAAGCCGCTCATCGGTTGTTCTTGTTCGACAAACATAGTTCAAAGGAAAGCGCTTGCGCAAGCGCTTTCCTTTGTCTGTGGAGGGATTTTTGAAAGTTAGGAAAGCGCTTGCGCAAGCGCTTTCGTCTCGGCTATGCTTTTTTCGACAGCGTCCCCGCTCCCGTTAACCGTTTGCCAGGGAATCGCCAAAATAATAAAAAAGGAGTGCCCGGCCATGCTGCATAGCGCAGTCCACCATCTCGCCCCACCCGCTGTCGGTCTGCAGCGCACCTCGCTGGGTCTGCCCCGACATCGCACGCCTGTCCCGGCATCGATTCCCGGAGCTTGCGACACATTTTCTCGCCGTGAGCTTTACAATGGCTTGGTGCCGGGCATGAGCCCGGCGCTATCCATGAATTCACGTGAGAAAGGAGTGGTACACAGTGGGCGCAAAGATGAGTGACGTCGCGCGGGCCGCAAACGTATCAATGTCTACGGTATCCCATGTACTCAACGGTACTCGCAAAGTACATCCGGACACCGTTCGTAACGTGAATCAGGCTGTAGAGGCCGTAGGCTATATTCGAAACTCGCTCGCACGGTCCCTGGCCCGTTCCTCTTCAGGGGCCATAGGGGTGGCGATCGCTACGCTGTCAAACTATTACTTCAGTGAAACAGTACGTGCCATCGAAGCGGCCTGCGCGAAAAGCGGTTTGATGATGATACTGGTCAATACGCAAAAAGATCCGGAGCAAGAGCTCAAAGCGGTCAAGGCACTGCATGAAAGACGGGTTGACGGCATTGTACTGGCCTCGGAGTATGATCCGGAAAATAGAGTCTTCAATTACTTGAAGGCCAACAACATACCCACGGTTCTTATCGATCGGCTGCTGTCGACGTCTTTCGATCAGGTGGGGGTGGAGAACAAGCAATCATCTCAAGAGTTGATTGCACATTTGATTAAACTTGGACATCGGCGTATCGGGATGGTCTCCGGACGATTGACCCAGTCTTCTTCTCTTGAGCGAATTGACGGTTACCGTGCGGCCTTGGCCGAGGCTGGAATTGCCTACGACGAGCAATTGGTTTGCTGTGGTGAATCGGCGATTGCGCCGGCCATGGAAGCCACTCGCCGTTTGCTGGCGCTGGAGCACCCGCCGACCGCCATCATGACTGCCAACAATCTGATGACCATTGGTGCGATGCAGGCTCTTCGTGCAGCAGGCCTTGAAGTGCCAAAGGACATCGCGCTGGTCGGCTTTGACGACTTCGACTGGGCGGATGCTTTTAGCCCCCGATTGACCGTTATGGCGCAACCTCTCGAGGAATTGGGAGCCCAGGCGGTGAAGCTACTATTGAAGCGTATCAAGCAACCTGAGGGGCGCCGCCAGACGCTTCGATTGAAACCCTCTTTAATTCAGCGGGACTCTTGCGGCTTTCCCAAATAATTGTACTCAGGGATTGATCCTGATGAACTGGCGGTTGCGGGCGTGAATTATTCTGATTATTTCCACGTCTGGCCGCCTGGGTGGACTTTGAAACTAAGCAGCCAGTACCTCGTTTTCCATTTGTCGTGCACATTTGCATAAGTTCACTTTTTTATTGGGTGACCGGCGTTCGGTTTTTTTTCAGGTTTTGATGGTTTTATTATTGAGATTGGATCTATTTAGATCGCGTTGGTAAATTCCGATCTCTTGGAATGAAGTCCGATAATGCAGAGTAATTAAACACTGTAGCGCGTACTGCTGCCGGGCACTTGTGCGTTCGCAGAAGTATAAAACAATCAGATTGGAATCGTTGGATCAGACGGCGCAAGCCGGATTGGCAAAGAGAGACTGAGCATGAATAACTACAACAAAGCGAGTGATGTGACTGCATTGCCGGCATGGCGCAAGCTGCTCGACCACCGGGAGAGCATGAACAATTTCAGTATGCGCGATGCTTTTCGGGATGACGGTCAACGCTTCCAGGATTTTTCCCTGGCAGGCTGCGGGCTGTTTCTGGATTACTCCAAAAACCTGATCACTCACCAGACGCGTTCATTGCTTGTAAACCTTGCGCGTGAGGCTGGCGTGGAACAGGCCGCGCACGCCATGTTCAGTGGAGAAAAAATCAACTGTTCCGAGGGACGTCCTGTGCTGCATACCGCGCTGCGGCGTCCAGTGGGGGAGCCGTTGATGGTCGATGGCCGCAACCTGATGCGCGATGTGCATGGTGCCCTGGCGCAGATGACCGACGTGGTGAGCCGTATCCATAGCCACCTTTGGCGTGGTTACAACGACAAGGTCATCACTGATGTCGTGAACATTGGTATCGGCGGCTCGTTTCTGGGCCCGGAGCTGGTCTCTGAAGCCCTGGCGCCTTTCGCTCGCCATGGGGTGCGGTGCCATTACCTGGCTAACATCGACGGCAATGAGTTTCGAGAGGTGACAGCCGATCTGAACGTGGAAACAACGCTGTTCATCATCTCCAGCAAAACCTTCGGAACTCTGGAAACCTTGAAGAACGCGCACGCGTGTCGAAGCTGGTACCTGGCCAAGGGCGGGACGGAAGAGAAGCTGTATCGCCATTTCATTGCCGTGACCAGTAATCGCCAGGCTGCGCTGGATTTCGGCATCCGTGAAGCCAACGTCTTCCCCATGTGGGACTGGGTCGGAGGTCGTTATTCACTATGGTCGGCAATCGGACTGCCAATTGCGCTGGCCATTGGCATCGCTAACTTCAAGGAACTGCTGTCCGGCGCCTACGCGATGGATCAGCATTTTCTGAATGAACCGCTGGAACAGAACCTTCCCGTTCTTTTAGCGGTACTCGGGGTTTGGTATCACAACTTTTGGGGGGCGCAAAGTTATGCGTTCTTGCCCTATGACCACAACCTTCGCAACTTCGTAAAGCATTTGCAGCAGATGGACATGGAGTCCAACGGTAAAAGTGTCCGTCGTGACGGCACGCCGGTTTCCTACACCACTGGCCCGGTCATCTGGGGCGGCGTGGGATGTAACGGACAGCACGCTTACCATCAGTTGCTGCACCAAGGCACGCCTCTGATTCCGGCTGATTTCATTGTACCGGTGGTCAGCCATAATCCAGTGGCTGACCATCAGGAATGGTTGTACGCCAATTGCTTGTCTCAAAGCCAGGCGCTGATGCGCGGTAAGACCCTTAGTGAAGCCGAGGCAGAACTAAAAGCCAAAGGCCTTTCATCCAGTGAAATTGAACGGCTGGCGCCGCATAAGGTAATCCCCGGTAACCGGCCAAGTAATACAGTCGCTCTTGAAGTCATCAATCCACATAGCCTGGGGGCGCTGATTGCGCTTTATGAACATAAGGTCTTTGTCCAGGGTGTCATTTGGGGAGTCAATTCGTTTGATCAATGGGGCGTGGAGTTGGGCAAGGAACTGGGCAACAGCGTCTACAACCTTCTGACTCGCTATGACGCGGAACCGGCAGATGATTCCTCGACGCAGGGGCTGATAGATTTCTTCCGGGGACGTCATCGGGGTTAGAAGCTAATTAAGTTTTTCCGTCATTACTTTGCACTCGCACCACCTGGTTTTTCTAATGTTTTAGTCAACCTGAGGTGGTGTGTTTTCTGTCTGATTTAACTTGGCATTGCGTCGGAGCGTCTGTGTGCGGTGTTAGCTGCGCACGCGTATAAAAAGTGTTACTCGCATTATCAGCCTTATCCAACAACTATAAAAACGAAAGGTGTCATAAATGAACGTCAAGACTCTCAGTGCAGTTCTGGGTGCGTCCTTTGCTGTCGGTTTTTTACCTGTCGATGCATATTCAGCCGATTTCAGTGGTTATTTCCGAACCGGGGTAGGGGATTCGACCCAAGGGGGGAAACAGTCGTGTTTTCAGCTGCCCGGCGCACAATCCAAATATCGTCTTGGCAACGAATGTGAGCAATATCTGGAGTTGGACTTGCGCCAGGATCTGCTTTCACTGGACGACGGCTCGGTGCTAAGCGTTGAGGGCATGGCGCAGTTTTACAACGAGTATGGCCATGAGCCGAAATTTGACGGAGAACACGGCTATACGCGAATGAGTCAGCTCTATGCAGAGTGGAGCAAGATGCCGGCATTGAATGGTGGTTCTTTCTGGGCGGGCCGTCGTTACTACAACCGAAACGACATCAATATTTCCGACTACTTCTATTGGAACCAAAGCTCAACGGGCTTTGGGTTCGATCAGGTCGCATTGGGAGATCTGAAATACAGCTACGTGTTCTCGCGCAAGGACAATGTCTTCCAAAAGGATTTTGTTACCCGGCATGATGTAACCGTTAGCGGATTCAACACAAATCCCGGTGGCGAGGTTCAGTTGGGCGTCAGCTATCTGGACAAGCCGAGTCGCGAGGACGCTCATCAGGGCTGGTCGGTGGTCGCCCAGCACAAGCAGGTCGCGTTTCTGGGCGGAATCAACAAGTTCGCGGTGCAATACGGCCGAGGGCCGGGCACCGCGTTGGGCTACACCGGTGATTCCACGCTGGATCAGAGCAACAAGAGCTGGCGGGTCGTGGAGTTTTTCGATTGGCAAATGACCCATGCCTTCAGTGGCCAGGTCGAATTGGTATATCAAAAAGACACGCGTCCTGATGGTGATGACCAGAACTGGTTATCCGTTGGTGTTCGGCCAATCTATGCGATCACGGATCAGTTCAAGTTGATCACCGAAGTTGGGCGCGACCAGGTTGAAGCCGCAGACGGTACCCGAAAACTCACTAAATACACCGTCGCGCCGACCTGGTCGCCGAAGGGACCGGGGTTCTGGGACCGACCGGAAATTCGCCTTTATTACACCTACGCAACCTGGAACAAAGCTGCGCAACGCGCCGCCGGCTTGCAGTCTCCAGGATCGGCTCTGTCTGATACCGGTGCATTTGGCACAGACCTGCACGGCTCCAACGTCGGGGTCCAGGTCGAGTATTGGTGGAAATAAACGCCCGGAATGACGGTACGCTATGGGTTCCGGGTCGGGATCCATAGCGGTCCGGCGGACCCAGTGTTCGACGCGTCGCTTCAACACTTCGCTACTGTCTTTCAGGTAATCACAGACTGAAGCGGGAAACGGTTTTTTACGGCTCTATGGACGCTTTCGTAATTGCGCCGGGCTGACTCCCAGCCGTTGCTTGAAAGCCGTCGCCATGTGCGCCTGGGAGCTGAAACCGCAGATGAGGGCGATCCCGGACAGGCCGGCCGTCGAATCGCGCAGCAGGGCGCGGGCTTTGGCAAGTCGTCGGTCGATCAGGTAGCTGTGTGGGCTTTTGCCCGTGGCCTGCTTGAACGCCCGCATGAAAAATCCTTCGGACAATTCAAGCAGTCCTGCCATCGCTTGCACGCTCAGCGACCCTTCAAGACCTGCGTCAATGAATTCATCCAGCAGGCGCATGCGGCGGCCAGTGATAGAGCCCCGGGGCGGCGTCGGCAACACTTGCTGCGCCATGGCCCGTTCAGCCAGGGCGAGCGCCCAGGCCTCCCAATCGTCGTCCATCGAGGCGTGCAACAGCGCATTGCGCATGCGCAGCGCAAGGCTGATAGCCTGCGGATCGATGCGATTGTTGAATGGCTGATCCCCGATCAATGTCATACCGTCGGCGCGCACGACCCGCAGATATTCACCGCCTTCGGCCGACTCGGACAACACGTCACACCCGGCAGGGACAAATGCCAGGCCGTTCGGCGTGGCAACGAACGGCAGCACCCGATCACTGCCGATGGCGTGCAGACCCTGCTGGCTGTCGAAGGCAAAGCCGATCGCCGCATGGCTCGCCACGTATCGGGCAGCGTAGGCGGAGCCGGGCAACAATTCGATCGTCCAGGGCCCGGCCTCGACACGGCGGACCGGTTCGGTCAGGAGCGAGGGCGGCAGGTGGTTTCGAGGGTTCATGAACACCATAGTAATGAAGACGGCGTACAAAAGTCAGGTCGGTTTTTTGAAAGCCGGTGCATGGGCGCTGCGTCCAGACTAGGCAAAACCTCAGGGAGAGTGCTCATGCACAGACTGACTCGCGACGACATCGAACAAGCGGCCCACCAGGTGTACCAAGTGATGCCTGCCACTGCCCAGTACCCTTGGCCATTGCTGGCTGAACGGTTGGGTTGCACGGTGTGGGTCAAGCATGAAAACCATACGCCTACGGGGGCTTTCAAGGTGCGTGGCGGCATTACCTTCATGCACTGGCTCAAACGCACGCACCCCTCCGCCAGGGGCATCGTCACCGCTACCCGTGGCAACCACGGCCAAAGCCTGGCGCTGGCGGCACGGGCGTTGGGTTTGCGCGCGTTGATCGTGGTGCCGGAGGGCAACTCGGTCGAAAAAAACCAGGCCATGCGCGGCTTCGGCGGCGAGGTGGTCGAATGGGGTCGCGATTTCGATGAGGCCCGGGAAGAGGCCGCACGCCTGGCGCAAACCCATGGCCTCTACCTGGTGCCGCCGTTCCACACCGAGTTGGTAAAAGGCGTGGCCACCTATGCGCTGGAGCTGTTCAAGGCAGCGCCAGACCTGGACACCGTCTACGTGCCGATCGGCTGTGGCTCGGGGATTTGCGGGGTGATCGCCGCGCGCGACGCGTTGGGCCTGAAAACCCAGGTGGTGGGCGTGGTTTCCACCGAGGCTGCCGCCGCAAAACTTTCTTTTGAAGCGCGAGCCATTTGCGAAACCGCGACGGCGAATACCTTTGCCGATGGCCTCGCCGTACGTAAGCCGGTGCCTGAAGCCTTTGCCATCTACAGTGCGGCTGCGGCGCGGATCGTTTCTGTCGGCGAGGAGCAGATTGCCGAGGCCATGCGTGTGTATTACACCGACACCCACAACCTGGCGGAAGGGGCGGGTGCGGCGGCACTGGCGGCGCTGATTCAGGAGCGTGACGCCATGGCGGGGAAACGGGTGGGGGTCATTCTGTCTGGCGGGAATGTCGACAGGGCGGTGTATGCGGGCGTGATTGGGTGACCAGGCGGCGCAAGCGCTCGTGTTCCGGCTCGAGCGCCGCAAGTGTTTGCGCTTCAATCCTTTCCAGGGCGATCTTGCAGTTTTCTTGAAAGGCCCGTTCAACCCAAGCGCCTACTCAGCCCTGCGGCGCTCCGCTAATAATTCCTCATCAACTATTCGCCAGGATGGCCAGGCAATCGACCGCAAGGTAGGTGCCCTGGGCCTGGCTCATGAATGAGGACACCGATGAGCATCCGTATCTGGCATCAGAGCTTCACTGTCTTAAGCGACCTGGGTGCTTACGACGACGCGTTGCGCGCACATTTTCGCAAGGTTGCCCGCCCGGGCACGGAAATCCACCTGCACGGGATGCTCCCAGGCACGTACCGCAATCACTATCCGGGCGATGACATCAAGTATTCGGCGCTGCAGTACTTGCATGGCCTTCAGTTCATGGCGGCAGGCATCAATGCCCAGCACCAGGGTTTTGATGCGTACGCCATCAGCACGCTGCCGGAACCGGCGCTCAAGGAGACTCGCAGCCTGCTGGATATACCGGTGGTAGGGTATGGCGAATCCGCGATGCTCACCGCGTGCATGCTGGGTCGTACCTTCGGGGTGCTGGTGTTCATCAACGAACTGGCGGAGCAGATCACTGAAAATGCCGTGCGCCATGGTCTTGCCGGGCGGTTGACCGGGGTGCGTCATGTCGGCTTCCAGTTTGCCGACGTCCTGGCAGCCTTCACCGACCCCACTGCGCTGATCGAGCGCTTTCGCAGCGCCGCACGGGAGCTGATCGCGCAAGGCGCCGAGGTGATCATTCCCGGCGAGGCGCCGCTCAACGTGTTGCTGGCCTCCCATGGCATTAACGAAGTCGACGGTGTGCCGGTCCTTGATTCGCTCGGCGCCTGGGTCAAGCAAGCGGAAGCCATGGTGGACTTGCGCCGCGCCAATGGGACCAGCACCTGCAATCGCGGCTATTTCTCGGCTCAGCCGGCGCCTGACCGGGTGCGGGAGGTATTCGGGTTTTATGGCTTGGCTCCATTCCTTCAAGGGGGGACACAACCATGAATCATTACGAATGCGACCTGTTGGTCATCGGTGGCGGGTTGGCGGGTTTTTGCGCGGCCCTGAGTGCAGCCCAGGCGGGCTTGCAGGTGGTGGTGCTGGAAAAAACCGCGCAAACCGGTGGTTCGTCGGCCATGAGCGGTGGTTGCCTGGCCTTCGCCGGCACCGATCTGCAGCGCTCCCACGGGATCGAGGATTCATCGCAGCGGCTGTTCGATGACTTGGTCGATGTGGGCAAGGGTGAATGCGACGAGTCCCTGGTCAAGCTGTACACCGACCACCAGTTGGAGACCTACCAGTGGCTCAAGGACAACGGGGTGGTGTTTGCCGATGTCATCGAGGCCGCCTCGGGGCAGTCGGTACCCCGGGTGCACAACGTCGATCCGGCCGACATGGTGCGGCAACTGCAATCGGCCGCACTCGCAACGGACAAGGTCGAAGTCTGGCTGCACAGCCGTGCCCGACGCTTGTTGCGCAACGAGGGCGGGCGGGTGACGGGCGCCTCTGTCGAGCGTAACGGTGAGCAGCAGCACATCATGGCCCGCAGCGCGGTGTTGTTGGCCAGCGGTGGCTTTGTCCAGGACCGTGAGTTGATTCACCGCTTTGTCCCGCAATACGACAATGCGGTGTTCATCGGTGGCGAAGGCAATGAAGGCGACGGCCTGCGCATGGCCTGGGCCTTGGGCGCGGATGTGCGTGACCTGCCCTACATCAAGGGCACGTTCGGCAAACACCCGATGGACGAGCACAACCACCACGCCTGCCTGGTCGTTTACAAAGGCGCCATTGCGGTGAACCAGGACGGCCGGCGATTTGTCGACGAGTCGCAGTCCTACAAGTTGCTCGGCGATGCGGTGATGCAACAGGCATTCGGTGTGGGTTACCAGATCCTGGACCAGGACATCATGGACAGTGGTGACAACCAGGTACGCATCCTCGACTTCACCCGACGCCTGGAGGAGGGGCTGTTCATCGAGGCCCAAACGCTGGAACAGCTGGCGCGCCTGATCGAAGTGCCTGAAGACGTGTTGCTGGCCGAAGTGGCCGCGTACAACGATGCCGTACGCCAGGGGCAGCCACCGGAATTCGGTCGCCAGCACCTGGTGCATCATCACGGCCAGTTGCGCACGCTCGAGCGCCCGCCTTTTTATGCCTACCCCTCGACGGCGGCGGTGTTCGGCACCTACTGCGGCGTGATCGTCGACTCGGGTTTGCGTGTGCTTGATGTGTTCGGCGAGCCCATCGAGGGATTGCTGGCGGCGGGAGAGATGATCGGCGGCTTTCACGGCGCCGCCTATATGACGGGGTCGGCGCTGGGCAAGGCCGCCGTCTTCGGACGTTTGGCCGGCACCCGGCCAGGCACGGCGAGCGAGGGCTGACCATGAAGATTCTTGTGCTGTTGGCGGGCGTCGCGGATATCCGCTTCCCGTTGCACCCCATCAGTTTGAACAGCCAGGGGACGATCGATGAGCAAGGATCGCCCCGGCGTGTACTCAGCCCGTTCGACGAGGCCGCGCTGGAAGTCGCGCTGAAACTGCGTGATGCGAGCGCCACGACCCAGATCGATGTGTTGCTGCTGGACGGCGCCAACAGTGAAAACCTGATGCGCAGTGTCGCGGCTTTTCGTCCCGATTCATTGCAATGCCTGGCGCTGCAACCCTGCCAGTTGTGGGACGCCCGCCAGACAGCCACGCAGATGGCCGGGCTGATTGCGCGCGATTATGCCGGGCACGAACTGGTGCTGGCGGGGCGTGAAATGGGCGATCTGGATGAAGGCAGTATCGCGGTATTGCTCGCACGCCGTCTCGGCAGGCCGCAGTTTGCCATGGCTCAGTCTGGCCAATGGCAAGGCGAGCACCTGTGGCTGATGCGCGAGCGCGGCACCTGTGAAGAGTGGCTGCGGGTCGATCAGCCCTTGTTGGCGAGTGTGACCAATGATCGGCGCAACAAGCTGCGCCACCCCCTGATGAAAAACGTCATGCAGGCCAAGCGCATGACCTTTGCCCATGTCGTTGCGTCGGCCCCTGTGCGGGCCGGGATGACCTTGGCACAGCTAGACGCCGCGCCGGTGATCCCTCGCCTGGGGCAATGTCGGTTGTTGGACGGGGACGTCGCAGAACAGGCCAACGCGTTGGTCGGCTGGTTAAAAGAGCAAGGGGTCAAGCCATGAGTAGAGTTCTGACGGTCATTCCTCAAGCCTGGGGCGCCCAGGCGCTGGAAGCGGCGCTGGGTGCAGCGCAACAGGTCAGTGGCGCGGAGGGCTTCGCGGCGGTGCTGATCGGCAGCCAGCCCAGTGCCCAGGATGCCGAGTGGGCGATGCGGGCCGGGGCACGACAGGTGTACCAGTCCGTGCATGGGGCTTTAGGTGAATGTGACGAGCCCCAGGTGCAGGTCGCGGCGGTGGGCGAAGCGCTGAGGGCGATTCCGCGGTTGGGCGGCGACGTGCCGTTGGTGTTGCTGCCACCCGGCCCGCAAGGCGAAGAGCTGGCGGCGCTGTTGGCCGATGGTCTTGATGGTCAGGCGTTGGGGCGCTGCCTGGCGCTGCGGTTTGACGGCGATACGCTGCTGGCTGAACGTGCGGCATGGGGTGGGCGCATGCGCCTCTGCCTGGCGATCACCCGGGGGCCAGCCTTCGCCTGTTTACGCGCAGGTCGTGCGCTGTTGAATGCGCAAGCCGACGCCGATGTGTTCACCATCGAACTGCACGGTGTCCTGCCCGGGGCGCTGACCCTGGATAAACGTGAAAGCGGCCAACACCTGCCACCTCTGGAGGGCGCCAGGCTGGTGGTGTCCGGTGGAAGAGGGGTCAATGAACAAGGCTTTGCGTTGCTTGAGGAACTGGCGTTGAGCCTGGGTGGAACACTGGGCGGCAGTCTGCCTGCGGTGGATGCGGGCATGGTGCCCGTGCTGCGTCAGGTGGGTGTCTCCGGCAAGTTCGTCAGCCCGCAGATCTACCTGGCGGTGGGTATTTCCGGCACCCTGCAGCATCTGGCCGGGGTCAGCCTGGACAGCTGTATCGTGGCGATAAACAAGGATCCCGAAGCGGACATTTTCAAGGTCGCAAGCCTGGGCATCGTCGCCCCTTGGGAAACGCTGCTGCCTGCGTTACTTGAGAAGTTGCGATAGATCCCCGGGCACATGCCAGTCCACGCAAGTGGCTGGCATTTTTCAGGCGTTACCAGATCCCTAGACCAGCCCGCGTCGTCCTTGCCTTACCGCGATGCTCGCGCCCGAAGCTGGGCGGCGCTGGGCATCCAGGGTGGCGAGGATGAAATCGATGAACGCACGGGTGCGCGGCGCAATGAAACGCGCTTTGGGCGTCACCGTGTAAAAGCTGCGGCTGCCGGTGCTCCAGTGGGGAAACAATTCCACCAGTTCGCCGCTGCGGATCAGCCCGTTGACGAACACGTCCAGGACATAGATGACGCCTTGCTCGGCCAGGGCGGCCTGGATCAGCGCGTCGGTGCTGTTGAAGTGCAGGTCGCCACGGGGCGTCAGTTGGTGTTGCTCGTCCTCAAGGGTAAATGTCCAGTCCGATACGGTGTAGCGACCGGCGCCGAAAATCCCCAGGCAGTGCTTGGGCTGCAGATCCTGCGGCTGTTCGGGCGTGCCGATCCGTTTGAGCAACCCGGGTGCAGCGCAAGCCACGTAGTGCGCTTGATACAGCGGACGGGCGACCAGGTCGGCGTCGTTGACCGAGTCGATGCGGATCGCCACGTCGGTGCCCGTGGCAATCAGGTCTTCGGCATGGTCGGTCTGGCGCAACGCCACGGACAAGCCGGGGTGCTGCGCCGTGAAGGCCGGTAGCGCCGGGCACAGCAACGCACGGGCGAATGCCGCCGGGGACTCGATGCATAACTGTCCGCTGATCTCACCTTTCTTCTGACGAACCCGGGCTTCCATATCGGCGACCAGCTGCAGCACCTGGTTGCACTGCTCGAAATAACCTTCGCCGTCGTCGGTCAAGCGCAACGAGCGAGTGTTGCGCGATAACAAGGTCACCCCCAGGTAGTCTTCCAGCTTGCGCACGCTGGAGGTCACGGTGGCATTGGCGATGTCCAGCGACTCGGCGGCGCGGCTGAAACTGCCGCATTCCACCACGCGCACGAACACCTGCATTGCCCAGAGTCTGTCCATCGGTTTTCACCTTTTTCTAATAGCCCATTAGCCGCGTCAGGCTCGAATCCAGGGGCAGCGATTTCTATAGTACCAGCCACCAAGAGAGGAACTACCCATGGCTGAATTAAACTTCGATCTGATTGTGGTGGGCTGCGGTGTCGCCGGTCTGTCGGCGGCAGTGGCAGGCGCCGAACGCGGCCTGCGCGTGGCCGTGCTGGAACGGGCCAGTCGCGAAGAGCGGGGCGGGCAGAGCCGCTTCACCGAGGCCTATCTGCGTATGAAGAGCCATACCGAGGTGACCGACGATTTCGACGGGTTCCTGGCCGAGCATTCCGGCTATTACCAGGACCCGGATTTTGTCGCCGAAACCCTCGCCGATCGCGCTGACTGGTCGGCACAAACCCGCGCGCTGGGTTCAGTGGACGCCAGTGTGATCGGCACCTTTGCCGAACAGGTGCCAGGCACCATTGAATGGTTGAAACGCCACGGTGTGAAGTTCGATTTCCTGCCGACCCAATTCCTGACCAGCACCCAGCCACGGTTGCTGCCGGTCGGCGGCGGCGAGGCCATCGTCGAAGCCCTGGCGGCGAAAGCCGAGGCCCTGGGCGCCGAGTTTTTCTATGAAACGTCCGGGCGTGAATTATTGACCGAAGGCTATGCGAAGGTCCTCGGCATCCGGGCCCTGTCACGTCTGCAGGGCGATCTGGTTTTTCGCGGTGCCGTGGTGTTGGCCAGCGGTGGCTTCGAAGGCAATACCGAAATGCTCAGCCGCTACCTGGGGCCGCGTTCGGTGTATTTGCGTCCGGTGTGCAAAGGCGCCTATTACAACCGGGGTGAAGGCATCCAGATGGCGCTGGACGTCGGCGCCGCGGCCAGTGGCGATTACGGCAGCTATCACGCCGAACCCGTGGACCCGCGCTCGGGCATCTCCGAGCCGTCCATTTTCGTTTTCCCCTATGGCATCCTGATCAACAAGCAGGGGTTGCGCTTCACCGACGAAGCACCGGGTACGGTGGATGCCTGGTACGAACGGGTGACACGGCAGATCTATCAGCAGGATGAGGGCATTGCCTGGGTCATTCTCGATCAGAAGGTCAAGGACGTCCCCAACTACCGCCTGGCGATCCGTACCGATCAGGCCGCGATCGAAGGGGCGACCCTGGCCGGGTTGGCCGCGAAACTGGGTGTTTGCCCAAGCACTTTGCAAGACACCGTGAGCCGCTATAACGCCGCCTGTGTCCCGGGCGATTACAAGCCTTTGCAGCTCGATGGCGTGGCCACCGAGGGCCTGCAGCCGCCGAAAAGCAACTGGGCACTGCCGTTGGATACCGGCCCGTTTTTCGCTTACCCGATCATTTCCGCCAACGTCTTCACCTTCGGTGGCCTCAAGGTGGATGAGCGCGCGCAGGTGATCAACGCCGACGGTCAACCGATTGGCAACCTTTATGCCGCCGGTGAAACCGTGGGCTTGTATTTCGGCAACTACGCCGGCGGCACTTCAGTCCTCAAGGGCCTGGTGTTCGGCCGCCTGGCGGGCCAGGCCGCGATGCAGCAGCGGGGTGCGCAATGAACGTCGCTGTAGTGACCGGGGCCGGTGGTGCCATTGGCAGTGCGGTGTGCAAGCTGCTGGGCAGTGAAGGCTATCGGGTTGCGGCACTGGACCTGGCCGAGCCTCAGGTGCTGGGCCCGAACATGCGTTTCTATTCCTGCGATGTGGCTTCGCGCATCGCCGTGCGCGATGTGGTCGAGCAGATCGAAGATGACATGGGGCCTATCACTGCCTTGGTCAACGTCGCGGGAGTCTTGTCCACGGGGAGCGCGCTGGAACTCAAGGTCTCGGAGTTCGAACGGGTGATGCGGGTCAACGTGCAGGGCACGCTGATTCCTTGTCAGCTGATTGGCCAACTGATGGCCGAGCGCAAGCGGGGCAGCATCGTCAACATCGGTTCAGTGGTCGGCAAGAACGGTGGCAACGCCCGCCCTTGGCTGGATGCCAATGAACAGGCGCGAGCCGGTGGCGTCGCTTACGGCATGTCCAAGTCGGCGGTTCACACCATGACCCTGTTCCTGGCCAAGGAATTGGCCAGCGCCGGGGTGCGGGTCAACGCCGTGGCCCCAGGCCCGATCGCCACTGAAATGACCACGTCCTTCCCGGACAATCTGCGCGCGCTGATCCCGTTGGGACGCATGGGCCGAGCCGAAGAAGTGGCGTCGGCCGTCAGCTTCATGCTGTCTGACAAAGCAGGATTTATCAGCGGGGAAATCCTCGATATCAACGGTGCACTGTGGTGCGACTGATTCAAACCAAGGGAAAAGCATGATGAAAAGTATTTATCTGGTTCTCGACATGCAAAACGACCTGGTTCACCCGGACGGGGCCAGTGGCAAGGGGCCCCTGGGCGAGCAGGTACGCAGCCGCGAATTGATCGCCCGCACGGCAGCGGCGATTGCCAAAGCGCGCAGCAAAGGCATTGCGGTGGCGTTTGTGCGGGTAGCGTTTTCCGACGACCATCGCGAAGCCAATCCCGCCTCCCAGGTGTTCGGCGCCATCGCCAGGAACGGCATTTTGAAAAAGGACGCCTGGGGCGGGGCGGTGCACGATGAGCTGGCACCCTTGGCGAACGAATGGAACATCGTCAAGCACCGGGTTTCACCCTTCTATGGCACCTCCCTTGAAGTGCTGTTGCGTCGCGAAGGCATCGAGCGCATCTACTGCAGCGGTGTCAGTACTCAGGCGGTGGTCCAGGCCACGGTACGCGATGCCCACGATCGGGATTTCGAGGTGCTGGTATTGGAAGACTGTTGCGCATCGCCATCGGCGCAAGAGCATGAAAACTCCATGGCCAGTATCGCGCGCTTTTGCACCAGCATTGACTCGGCAGTCGCTTTCGACTGATCGCCAACGCTCACCGGGAACCGCCGCTGAGGCGATCCCGGCCCTCTCTTGAAATCCGCCATTGCCCGATGATTGTCTCTATGACGTTCACTGGGTGGCGGATTCGTCCGAAGACATTTTTTTCAGTCGATAATCCAGTTGCGCACGGCTCAGCCCCAATAAGGTGGCCGCGCGCGAGATGTTATTTTCGCTGAGCTGCATGGCCACTTCGATATACACCTCCTCGATCTGACTCAGGCGTACGGGCCCGCGTTGCAGCGTGCGTTGTGCGACCGCGAGCAGTTGGTCATGGCTCGCATTGTCCTGTTGCGCCAACCCGACGCCAGGAACATCGACCTGGGGCATGCGAATGCCAATGGTCGGGCCGCTGTCCCAGCTGACGGTACCGATGCGCTCGAGCTGCCCGCCCAAGGCATCGAGGCCCGAGAGATGGCGAATATCCAGCATGTCACCGTCGTCCGAGAGGATGATGGCCCGCTCGATGACGTTCTCGAACTCGCGGATATTGCCCGGCCAGTGGTAATCCAGAATGACTTGCAAGGCTCGGGGCGCGACACCGGTCAAGTGACGGCCGTGCAGGGCGCACAGTTTGCGCATGACCGTGTCGAGCAACAGGGGCAAGTCGTCCTTGCGTTCGCGCAAGGGGGCGATGGTGATCGGAAACACGTTCAGCCGATAGAACAAGTCACTGCGAAACCGTCCGGCCTTGACCGCCTGGGCGAGGTCTTCGTTGGTCGCGGCGATGACCCGCACGTCGACCTTGATCGTTTTATTGCTGCCCAATCGCTCCAGATCACCGCTTTGCAGCACTCGCAGCAGTTTGCCCTGGGCGGTCATGCTCAAGGTGGCCACCTCGTCGAGGAAGATCGTGCCGCCATGGGCAATTTCAAATCGCCCCGGACGCGGGTCGGTCGCGCCCGAATAGGCGCCGCGCTGCACGCCGAACAGTTCTGACTCGATCAGTTGCTCGGGGATGGCGGCACAGTTGATTTCAACGAAAGGCGTGTTGGCCCGCAGGCTGTTGCCATGCAACTCGTGGGCGAACATCGTTTTGCCGACGCCGCTCTCGCCCAGCAGCAGGACCGTGGCATTGGTGCCTGCCACCCGCAGGATTTTATGCATGGCGATGTGGTAGGCGGCGGAGCTGCCCACCGGGCGGCCGAGTTCGGTCACCGAGGGTTGGCTTTCTACCAGGCCGAAGGGCGACGGCGCCGTATTGGCGGGGGTGTTTTTAACCGGTTTGACTGGTTGTGTCCGGCGATGGTCGGTGACCCGTGGCTGAAAGTATTTGAGGTCTTCTTCGGTGTTGTCCCAGTCCTCGACCGGCTTGACGATCACCCGACACAGATCATGCCCGCAGCCCTGGCATTGGGTTTCCCGGGCCAATAAACGACGGCCCATCAGGCGGCTCATGAACCCTGAGCTGTAGCCCACTTCCATCCAGCAGATAGGGTCGGTGCTGACGCCGTTGGCAGCGATATGCACGTCACTTTCGACCGAGCGTTTCCAGGTGAACTCACCGTATTTGAAGCCCTTTGCATGATCGAATTCGATGCACACCGGTGCGACTTCGACGATGCCGGACAAGGCGTGCAACTGCCCCCCGGCCGCGGCGATGTCCAGTTCATTACCCGTGCCGCGGGCCTGGATGGCCAGGTCGGCATCACGCTGGCCGGTCATGTAGCCGACACGGGTCAACAGGCCTCGGGTGAACTCCACGCCGTTGCTTTCCAGCAGCTCCTGACGCAACGCCCCGAACGCCTCGACATGCATCAGCATCATGCGTTTGTCGCCCAGCCAGATCAGCCCCTCCTTGGGGTTGAAATACAGCCGGTCCACCAGGTCCTGCATGTCCGGGAAGCGCAGGTCGGTAATGATGTTGATGCCATTGCGATTACGCGACTGCCGCGAGCGCGCGTCGTCATCGATGGGGAGAGAAGTCATCAAGTGAGCCTATGTTTTATTACTTGTTGAAGGCGAACAGCAAAATAGCAAATAGCAGAAGCAACTACCCAATGCCAGACGCGTGCCAGAAATGTCATGAGCGCCTCACTGGCTGCGCCCACTGAAGCACAGGGTGTCTTGGGTACGCTATCCATTCTCTGCAATCCGATAAATTTCTCCCCGGCCTCGCGTTCACGAAAATCCTTGAATGAAATTCGCAGTTTTCGAATTTTCTTAAATTTTCCTGGCTTTGAGCGAACACTGGATCGTGGCTGGAAACCTGCTGCCTTTTGTTCATAAGACAATGATTAATAAAGGAAATTTATTTAGTTTTGCCAGCGTTTCAATGCTGGCACAGCGCTTGCTCTTGTCCTTTTAACAGCTGTTCTTCAAAGCGTCACAAGAAAGAGCAGAACAACAAAAACAAGATGAGGTGCAGGCAAGTGGCAGAAATTCACTCGTTGGCCTACGCAGGATTCGGTGTAAGCGACCTTGATAAGTGGCAATGGCTGGCCACCGACATCATCGGCATGCAAGTGGCCCATCGCGATGAGCAGGGGTTGACCTTGCGCATGGATGAATACGCCCAGCGATTCTTCCTGGAAAAGAATCCGATCGACGACATCCTGGTGGCGGGCTGGCAATTTCGCAGCGAACAGGAACTTGAGAGTTATGTCCGCGAGCTGCGTGAAAAAGAGGTTCCGGTCGAAGTGCTGTCCAGGGAGATGCTGCAGCGACGCAAGGTAGAGAAGGCGTACAGCGTCGAGGACCCGAACGGTTTCACTCACGAGTTTTTCTTCGGCCACAGCGAAGCAGGCCTGAACGACGCGTTTCGTTCGAAAGTGCTCAAGGGCAGCTTTGTCACCGGCGATCTGGGCATCGGCCATCTCCTGCCGTTCGCCAAGAACGGGCCGCAAACCGTGAGCTTTTACCAGGATGTGTTGAAGCTGCGAGTCAGCGATTACATCCGTGAGGAAGTGCAACCGGGCATCGTGGTGGACGCCACGTTCTTCCACACCGCAACGGGCCGTCACCATTCCATCGCCACGGCACAGGCGCCCAGCCCCAAGGTGCTCAACCACTTCATGGTCCAGGTGCAGAACATGGACGACGTCGGCCTGGCCTACGACCGCTGCATCAAGGCGGGCATCCCGATCATTCTCGAACTCGGTCATCACCCGAACGACAGGACCTTTTCTTTCTATGCCCAGACCCCTTCGGGGTTCAACTTCGAAATGGGTTGGGGCGGGGTCGTCATCGACGACCGGCATTGGGAAGTGAAGGCGTTCAACAAAATGAGCGACTGGGGTCACAAACGCAACATCGTTCTCTGATCCGCGGCGGGCTGCCGGCCTGGTCATGCAGCAATCACGCCTGTGGGCCACCCGCGCCTGCGACACAGTGAGGTTTTCCAGATGTTAAACGCCATTCAATCAAGTAGTACGCCAGCAGTGATTCCGCCAACGGTGGCCACCGCTGATTTCTGTAAGGGCATGCGCCATCTGGCCGGGGCCTGTGTGGTGATCGCCAGCGGCAGTGACAGCGAGAGAGCCGGACTGACGGCGACGGCTGTGTGTTCGATCACTGCCGACCCGCCGCGGTTGCTGATCTGCGTGAACCGTAATGTCCGGGCGCACGAAGTGATTCAGCGCGCCGGCGCTTTCAGCATCAATGTGCTGGCCCATGACCAGGAGTTCATTGCCAAACGCTTTGCCGGAATGATCGAAGGGGTCAGCGGCGAGGAGCGCTTTGCAGAAGGCTGCTGGGAGTCGGGAGTCACCGGCGTGCCTTTGCTCGAAGACGCGCTGGTGAGTTTCGAGTGCCGGTTGGAGCAGGTCATCCCGGCCAGCACCCACGACATGTTTATCGGAGAAGTCGTCGGTGTCCGCGGCCTGCAAGAGCAGGACGGCCCCTTGGTGTATTTCAACAGCAGGTTCGCTGCGCTCAAGTGAAGCCCTGGCGGCTTTCGACCTGTAGACAAAAACAATAAACCAGAGATCACAGACCTATGAACAACTTCGTCAAGCCAACCCAGACTGTGGATGCCCAGGCGATTCCAACCGAAGCGCAATTGCTCGAACGCGCCCGTGGGTTGCTTCCAATGCTGATGGATAAAGCCGAGTCAGTGGAAAAGAACCGGATGGTGTCCAGCCAGACCATCGAGGCGTTCGTCGACGCCGGCTTCTTCAAGATCCTCCAGCCCAAGGAATATGGCGGCTGGGAGATGGCGCCCGCGGTGTTCTACAAAGTCCTGATGGAGTTGGGTCGTGGCTGCTGCAGCAGCGCCTGGAACATGATGATTCTGGGTATCCACCAGTGGGAATACGGTTCGTTGCCAGAGCAGGCGTGCCTGGATGCCTGGGGTGCAGACAATGCCGTGATCACGGCCTCGTCCTACCCGCCATTCGGCAAGGTCGAAGAGGTCGAGGGTGGCTTCAACATCAGCGGCACGTGGAAAACTTCCAGCGGTTGCGATCATGGCAAATGGGCGTTTCTCGGTGGCCTGCGGCGTGATGCCAGCGGTCAGGTGATCGATCGCATGTCGATGCTGGTGCCCAGCTCCGCATGGGTCATTGAAGACGATTGGCACACCTTCGGCCTGGCCGGCACCGGCAGCAAGAGCCTGGTGATCAAGCATGCGTTCGTGCCGTATCACCGCGCCCACAGCCTGATCCAGTACACCTACAGCGAACGTCCGGCGAACTACCTGTACCCGTTCAACCAGATCTTCTTCGGTGCCGTTTCGGCCTTGATCGTGGGGATGGCCCAGGGCGGGATCGATGAGTACATCCGGCAGATGAGTGTGCGCACCAACACCACCGACGGCGCAGGGGCGGCACTGAGTCCCTACGTCAAGGACCGGTTGGGCAATGCGGTGGTCCGGGTGCGTTCAGCCCGTGCGCGCCTCCTGCAAATGCTGGCCGAGAGCAGCGAATACGTCGAGCGCCGCGAACTGGTGCCGGCCTTCGACCGCGTGCACTACATGCTCGACATCGCCCGTGTCGGTCGCGACTGCGAAGAGGCGGTGATGCTGCTGTTCAAGGCCACGTCGGCCCGTGGCATTTACCTGAACAATCCACTGCAGCGAATCCTGCGCGACGTCATCGCCGCGTCCAACCACATTACCCAGAACGCTGATGACACGGCGGGCATGCTCGGCGCCTATCTGTTGGGGCAGCAACTGCCACCGATGCTATTCGGCCTGGACCCGGTGTCGCTCAACGACTGAATCGCTGGATCGGGAGGAAGGCATTCCTCCCGACGAGACCCGACTACCGCTTCCTCGGCGGTCACTCATAAAAACAAAAACCGGCTTACTGTCGCAGAGGTCTTTTAATGTCCATACATCAGAACCGAGCACCCGGTGGTGTCCGTTCGGCTGCCCGACGTCCACGGCTGACCCGCCTGGCAGCGGCTTTACTCGGCTGTTCAGTATTGTCCAGCGCGCAAGCGATGGAGTTCGATACCGGCAGTGCCGACCTGAAGGTCCGCTTCGATACCAACGTCAAATATTCCAACGCCTGGCGCGTCAAGGACCAGCACGACAAGCTGGTCGCGGACTCGAACCTGGACGATGGCGATCGCAATTTCGACAAGGGCATGATCTCCAATCGCCTGGATCTGTTTTCGGAGTTCGACATCTCTTACCAGAAGGTCGGCGCGCGGGTCAGCGGCGCGGCCTGGTACGACGATGTGTACAACAAGGGCAACGACAACGACTCGCCGGGTACCGCCAACGCCTACAGCGTACGTTATGACCGGTTCACTAAAGATACCCGTGACTTGCACGGGCGGGACGCGGAGTTCCGCGATGCGTTTGTCTACGCGAACTACGATCTGGGCGAAGAAATGTGGGGCGTGTCGCGTCTGGGCCAGCACTCGTTGCTCTACGGTGAAAGCCTGTTCTACGGCGGCAACGGTATTGCCGCAGGGCAGCAACCGATCGATGCGGTACGTGCGCTGACCGTCCCCAACTCGCAGTTCAAGGAGCTTGGCCTGCCGGTCAAGCAGTTCTCCACGCAACTGCAGATCACACCGACCGTTTCCGTCGGTGGCTACTACCAGTTCGAGTGGGAACGTACGCGCATTCCAGGGGCGGGCAGCTATTTCAGCCCGGCGGATCTGCTCGACGAAGGCGGTGAAAGGATCGTCGTGGGCCGCTTGCCGAACGGGGCGCCCGCGGCCTCGTTCTATCGCGGCGATGACATCGAGGCGCGCGACAGTGGTCAGTGGGGCGTGCAACTGCGCTACCGTTCCGAGGCACTGGATACCGACTTCGGCCTGTACGCCATCAACTACCACGACAAGAATTTCCAGACGCAGCTGCGTCCCGGGGTGGGGGCGGGCAGTCGTGCGGACCAGATCGGCGAATACATGCTGGTGTTCCCCGAGGACATCCGTGCCTACGGCTTCAGTGCCAACCGTGGCTTTGGCGACATCAACTTCGGTTTTGAAGCTTCGGTACGCGACAACGCACCGCTGGTCAGCCTGACCATGACTGACCTGGCGGGCAACGGCGACAACGACGGCAATCCGCTGTATGCGGTGGGCCGTACCGCGCATGCCCAGGTCAACATGATCTACATCATGCCGACCGGGATGTTCTGGGACACCGCCAGCCTGCTGGGCGAGCTGGCCTGGAACCGCAGGCTGAGCGTCGACAAGAACCCGGACAACCTCGACCCCAACGGCACCCGCGATGCCACCGCGATCCGGGTGGCGTTTTCTCCGACCTACTTCCAGGTCTTGGATGGTGTCGACCTGTCGGTGCCGATGGGTTTCAGCTACGGCATCGACGGCCGCTCTTCGGCGGTGGGTGGATTCAGCCAGAGCAAGGGCGGCGACTACAACGTCGGTCTGACGGCGGACTATCTGAAATCGGTCACCTTCACCCTGGCCTACACCGGCTATTACGGCCCCTCGGCGCCCATCAATATCGGCGGGATCAAAACCTTCAAACAGACCAATGCTGACCGGGATTTCCTGTCCTTCAGCGTGTCCCATACATTCTGAGTAATGGCCATGAAAAACAACAAGATCACTCAGCTGTTGACCTGTTTCACCTTGTCCATGTCCGTGGTGTCCGCCTACGGGGCGGTCAGCGCGGCAGACGCTCAGGCGTTGAACTCCACGCTGACACCCCTGGGCGCCGTGCGTGCCGGCAATGCCGACGGCAGTATCCCGGCGTGGACGGGGGGGTATTCCACGGTGCCGGCGGGTTATCAGCAGGGGCACCGGGCGTACGACCCATTCGCCCAGGACAAACCGTTGTACACCATCACTGCCGCCAACCTGGCCAAGTACCAGGACAAACTGAGCGCCGGCGTGATTCAACTGTTCAAGGACAATCCGCAAACGTTCCGCATCGATGTGTTCCCCACACGCCGTACGGCATCGGCGCCGCAGTGGGTGTACGACAACACCCTGAAAAACGCCACGCACGCCTTGCTCGAAGGTGACGGCCTGATCGTCAAGGGCGCCTACGGAGGGGTGCCATTCCCGCTGCCAAAATCCGGCATCGAAGTGCAGTGGAACCACCAGCTGCTATGGCGGGGCGACACCACCAAAGGCAAGTACAAGGTCTGGACCACCACCGCCGATGGCCAGCGCGTGTTGGCCACCGCCGCCGAGGACAATGCGCAATATCCCTACTACTACAAGGACGGTTCGGTGGAGACCGCCGGGCCGAACTTCATGATGGCCATCCAGCTGACGTATGCGCCGGCCTTCCGGGCGGGTGAAGCGCTGATGGTGCACAACGTGACGGATTACGTGCAGGGCCGCACCTTGTGGCAATACCTGTCGGGTCAGCGCCGGGTGCGTCGTGCGCCGAGCATCAACTTCGACACGCCCAACTCCGTGGCGTCGGGCGTCAATTTCGTCGATGAAAACTACGGTGGCACCGGTTCGCCGGAGCGCTTCGACTGGAAGCTGATCGGCAAGAAAGAAATGATCATTCCGTATAACAACAACCAATTGCTGGCCAACGCCGATGAAAAAGTCATGGGCCAGCGTCACGTCAACCCGGACTACATGCGCTGGGAGCTCCATCGGGTCTGGGAAGTCGAGGCCACCCTCAAGGCGGGCAAGCGTCATGCCGTGCCCAAGCGCACGTATTACTACGACGAAGACAACTGGGGTAACGCGATGATCGATGGCTGGGACGCCGAAGGCACCCTGTGGCGCACGTCGCTGTCGACACCCTTCGTAGCGCCGGATATCCCGGCCACGGTGAATTATTGCACCGGCTTCTTCCATGACCACCGGACCAAGGCCTGGATGTACAACTGTGCAATGGGCGACGCGGGCAACGAGCAATACGCAATCACCGAACGTCGACGTGAAAGCTTCTTCTCGCCTGAGTCCCTGACCAAGATGAGCGCACGCTGATGCCCATGGCGAGCCCTTTCTCACGGGAAGGGCTGGCCGGTCTTACCGGAGGTATGTGGTGAATAAAAACAGATTTGCGTTGGCCTGCGTGCTTGGCTTCAGTTTGATCGCCGCAGCGGTTTCCAGCAGCAGCGCCGCATCCAGAGATGTCGCCGATACGCTGGAGCAACCTGCCGGGATCTCGGCACTGGCCAGCCGTTTGGCATTCAATGCCGCCGCCATGGCGGGCGAGCGGCTGGTGGTCGCCGGCATGCGCGGCACCATTCTTTACTCTGACGATCAGGGCCTGCACTGGCAGCAAGCCAGTGTTCCGGTCACGGTCAGCCTGACCGGTGTGTGCTTTGCCGATGCGGCCAATGGTTGGGCCGTTGGTCATCGCGGGGTCATTCTCGCCACCCGCGATGGCGGCGCCCACTGGACTCGGCAAATGGACGGTGTGCAAGTCGCGCAGTCGATTTTGCAGGTGCGCCAGGACCCTGACCGGGTCGACGAGGCGCGCCGTCTGGTGGCCGAAGGCGCTGATAAACCGTTTTTGACCGTGCAGTGCATGGGCGATGGTCGGGTATTGGCCCTGGGCGCTTACGGGTTGGCATTCAGCACGCAAAACGCCGGACAGAGTTGGCAGCCGGTGCTGGCGTTGCTCGATGGCAGTGATTCACGACACCTCAACGCGGTGCAGGTCCTGGGCGGTCGGGTGTATGTGGCCGGGGAGCAGGGCGCGTTGCTGCGAGTGAACAATGACTTGCAGGGGTTCACCCGTTTTGCGAGCCCCTATGAGGGCAGCTTCTTTGGCCTGTTGGCCACGCGCAATAACAGCCTGCTGGCCGTGGGTTTGCGCGGGCATGTGTTCCGCTCGGTCGATCAGGGGGCCAGTTGGCAGCCTGTGAGCCTGGCATCGGGCAAGAGCCTGACGGCAGCTACTGAATTGCGCGACGGCTCGCTGCTGTTGGCAGATGAGTCGGGGCAGGGCTGGCTCAGCCGTGATGACGGTCGCAGCTTCCGTGCGGTATTGCCTGAAGAACGCTTTCCATTGATCGCACTGCTGGCGCTGCCCGATGGCGGCAGCCTGGCTGTGGGCACCCATGGCATCACTCGTTTCCCGCCGAGCGCTCTGCGCTAAGTCGGCCTGAATAGAAGAAGGTTACTGACGATGGCTATCAGCAATTCCGATGGCTTCACCGCTATCGCCTCCCTGGCGGATTTCGATAAACATTCCGGTAATCGCCTGGAGCGCGTGTTGTTCAACCACCGCTTCCTGGTCGTCGGCTTCTGCCTGATTGTCACGGTGTTACTCGCAATAGCGGCCAGCCAGGTCCGGCTCAATGCCAGCTACCTGAAAACCATTCCCGCCCATCATCCCTTCACCCTCAACTACCTGGAGCATGCCCGCGACCTCAAGGGGGCGGGCAATGCGATAAGGGTGGCGGTGTCGATGCGTGAGGAGGGCGATATTTTCAACGCCCACTACATGGAAACGCTGCGCCAGCTCAACGACGAGTTGTACCTGGTCAACGGTGTTGACCGCGCCTTCATGCGCTCGCTCTGGACCCCGGCGACGCGCTGGCAGGGAGTGACTGAAGAGGGCTTCGATGGCGGCCCGGTGGTCCCGGATGGCTTTGATGGTGGCGCCAAAAGCCTGGACAACCTGCGTGATAACGTCGAGCGTTCGGGAGAAACAGGTCAGCTGGTAGCGCGTGATCTGCGCTCGAGCATCATCTATTTGCCCTTGCTGGAAATCGACCCCAAGACCGGCCAGACCCTGGACTACAAACAACTGTCCGACAGCCTGGAAACCTTGCGCAGTACGTATTCGCAGCGTGGCGTCGACATCCACATCATCGGTTTCGCCAAAGTGATGGGCGACCTGATCGACGGCCTGTACGCGGTGTTGGGTTTTTTTGCGGTGGCGGTGCTGATCACCAGTGCGATCCTCTACCAGTTCACCCGCTGCGTGCGCAGTACGCTGGTGGTGCAGGGCTGCACCTTGATTGGCGTGATCTGGTTGCTGGGTCTGTTGCCGCTGCTGGGGTATGAACTCAACCCTTATTCGATCCTGGTTCCGTTTCTGGTTTATGCCATCGGCGTGAGCCACGGCGCGCAGAAAATGAACGGCATCATGCAGGATGTCGGGCGCGGCACTCACCGGTTGATCGCTGCCCGCTACACCTTTCGCCGCTTGTTTGCCGCGGGCATCACCGCATTGCTGGCGGACGTCGTGGGCTTTGCCGTGTTGACGATCGTCGACGTGCCGGTCATCCAGGAACTGGCACTGATCGCCAGCCTGGGCGTGGGCATCCTGGTGTTCACCAACCTGGCCTTGTTGCCGATCATGCTCTCGTTCACCGGTGTTTCACCGAGCGCGGCGGCCCGTAGCCTCAAGCATGAAACCTTGCTCGACGGGCAATCGCTGCCGCTGCTGGTGCGGCTGTTCGAGCACTTCACCGGTCGCCGTGCGGCGCGGCTGGTGATTGGCGTGGCAGTGGCGGTCGGTCTTGGCGCGTTGTGGATGGCCAAGGATCTGAAGGTCGGTGACCTTGATCCCGGCGCACCGGAGCTGCGTGCCGATTCACGCTACAACCAGGACAACCGCTTCATCATCGAGCATTACCAGGCCAGCAGCGATGTGTTCGTGATCATGGTCGAGACCCCGGCCGGACACTGCGTCGACTACTCGATTTTGCGCAAGGTCGAAGAGCTGGAGTGGCGCCTGCGGGAATTGCCAGGCGTGGAAACCACCAAATCCATCGCGGGGCTGTCACGCAAGATCAACGTCGGGATGAACGAGGGCAACTTCAAATGGGACGAGTTGCCGCCCAACCAATCGATGATCAACGCCGCGGCCATGCGCTCGCCCCGCGAACTGTTCAACGGCACCTGCAGCCTGCTGTCGGTCTACGCCTACCTCAAGGATCACAAGGCCGACACGCTGGAGTCGGTGGTCCAGGCCACGGCCGCCTTCGCGGAAAAATACAACGACGACCAGGCCACGTTCCTGATGGCCGCCGGCAACGCCGGGATTGAAAGCGCGACCAACATTGTGGTGAAAAGCGCCAACACGCGGATGCTGCTGGGGGTGTACCTGGTGGTGTCGCTGTTGTGCTTCATTGCCTTTCGTTCGTGGCGTGCGGTCTTGTGCGCGGTGCTGCCGTTGATCCTCACGTCGTTGGTGGCCGAGGCATTGATGGTGCAACTGAACATGGGACTGAAAGTGGCGACCTTGCCGGTGGTGGCGCTGGGCGTGGGCATCGGCGTCGACTACGCGCTGTACATCCTCAGCGTGACGCTGTTCTGGCTGCGCCGTGGCGAGAGCCTGGCCACGGCCTATCGGCAGGCCTTGATGTTTACCGGTCGGGTGGTGGTGTTCACCGGCCTGACGCTGTCCCTGGGTGTCGTTACCTGGGTGTTCTCTCCGATCAAGTTCCAGGCCGACATGGGCGTGCTGCTCACCTTCATGTTCCTTTGCAACATGCTGGTGGCGCTGGTCCTGGTGCCCGCACTGGCTTGCTATCTGCTACGTCCGGCAATCCCTGCTGCGCAGCCGGCCACCTCTCTCAAGGAAATCTCTGTATGAATTCGGGCATTCCATTGGCCGACACCCGGTTGAGCGATCCGCTGAGCATGGCGACGGCCCGTTTGGCGCTGGACACCGCGCTGCAATACGCCTGCAACCACGGTTGGCGAGTCAGCGTTGCGGTACTGGACGGGGGCGGGCATCTGCTGGCCTTCGGTCGAAGCGCCGGGGCGCCACTGCATACCATCGATCTGGCCCAGGACAAGGCGTTGACCGCCGTGTCCTTCGCCTTGCCCACCGCCGATGTCGGCAAGCGCTTGCGTGACGCCCCCGACCATGTCCGCCAGTGTCTGATCCTGCGGCCTCGACTGGTGCCCATGGGCGGGGCATTGCCCCTGCACCTGGGCGATCGCCTGGTCGGCGCCATCGGCGTGTCCGGCGCCAGTGAGGAGCAGGATTGCGACTGTGCGACGGCGGGCTACGACGCCATCACCGACAACCTGCAGCGCTGATTTTCATCAAGGGACAGGAGTTATCAAGTGAACCATTCAAGCGTCGACACCCAACAGCTGGGCGACAAGCTATTCAATGCACTGGTCGAAGCACAGGCCATCGCGCCGCTGACCGACAGCCATCCCGGCTTGACCATGGAGCAGGCCTACCAGATCCAGCAGCACCTGATCGGCCGCCGCGTGGCCGGCGGTGAGCGGATCATCGGCAAAAAAATCGGCGTCACCAGTCAGGCGGTGATGGACATGCTCGGCGTGCGTCAGCCGGATTTTGGCCAGTTGACCGATGCCATGGTCGTCGACCAGGGCGGCAGCGTGGCCATGGCCGGGCTGATCCAGCCCAAGGCCGAAGGCGAGATCGCCTTCGTTCTCAAGCACGACCTGTCAGGTCCCGGCATCACCGCAGCCGACGTGTTACGGGCGACGGAGGGGGTGATGGCGTGTTTCGAGATCGTCGATTCACGCATCCGCGACTGGAAAATCAAGATCCAGGACACGGTGGCGGATAACGCGTCGTGCGGCGTGTTCGTGCTCAGTGATCGCTTGGTCAGCCCACGGGACCTGGACCTGTACACCACAGGCATGGTGCTGGAGAAAAACGGCCGGATCGTCGGCACCGGCGCCGGGGCCGCGACCATGGGGTCGCCCGTCATCGCCGTGGCATGGCTGGCCAATACCCTGGGTCGACTGGGGATGAGCCTCAAGGCCGGTGAAGTGATTCTGTCCGGTGCGCTGTCGGCGATGGTGCCCGTGGTCGCCGGGGATAATTTGCGAGTGAGCATTGCCGGTATCGGCAGTTGCTCGGTGCGTTTCGACTGAGGTTGCACAACATCATGAACAACAAATTGAAAGTCGCCATCATCGGTTCCGGCAACATCGGCACCGACCTGATGATCAAGATCCTGCGCAATGCCAGGCACCTGGAAATGGCGGTCATGGTCGGTATCGACCCGGCCTCCGATGGCCTGGCCCGCGCGTCGCGCCTGGGCGTAGCGGTGACCCATGAAGGCGTCGAAGGCTTGACTCGCATGGACGTGTTCCAGGACATCGACTTCGTCTTCGATGCCACCTCGGCCGGCGCCCACGTGAAGAACGATGCCTTCCTGCGCTCGATCAAACCCGGCATCCGCTTGATCGACCTGACACCCGCGGCGATCGGTCCGTACTGCGTACCGGTGGTCAACCTGGAGCAGAACCTGGATCAGCTCAACGTCAACATGGTCACCTGCGGTGGCCAGGCGACGATCCCGATGGTCGCGGCCGTGTCGCGGGTGGCCAAGGTGCACTACGCCGAAATCGTCGCCTCGATCGCCAGCAAATCCGCCGGCCCCGGCACCCGCGCCAACATCGACGAGTTCACCGAGACCACCTCCAAGGCTATCGAAGTGATCGGCGGCGCGGCCAAGGGCAAGGCAATCATCGTGATGAACCCGGCCGAGCCCCCGCTGATGATGCGCGACACGGTGTTTGTGCTGTCCGAAGCCGTCGATCAGGCGCTGGTCGAGGCCTCGATCGTGGAGATGGCCGCCGCCGTTCAGGCTTATGTGCCGGGCTATCGCCTGAAGCAAAAAGTCCAGTTCGACGTGATCCCCGAAGACGCGCCACTGCACATTCCCGGCCTCGGCACCTTCTCCGGCCTCAAGACCTCGGTGTTCCTCGAAGTCGAAGGCGCCGCCCATTATTTGCCAGCCTACGCCGGCAACCTCGACATCATGACCTCCGCAGCCTTGGCCACCGCCGAGCGCATGGCGCAGTCGATGCTCAACGCCTGAGGAGACCGACATGACTTTCAATCCCGGCAAGAAACTCTACATCTCCGACGTGACCCTGCGCGACGGCAGCCACGCGGTGCGTCACCAGTATTCGCTGCAGAATGTGCAGAACATCGCCCGCGCCCTGGACAAGGCCAAGGTCGACTCGATCGAAGTCGCCCACGGTGATGGGCTACAGGGTTCGAGCTTCAACTATGGCTTCGCCGCGCACACCGATCTGGAGTGGATCGAAGCGGCAGCCGATGTGATCAGCCATGCGAAAATCACCACCTTGTTGCTGCCCGGCATCGGCACCGTGCATGACCTCAAAGCGGCCTACAGCGCCGGGGCCCGGGTGGTCCGCATCGCCACCCATTGCACCGAGGCGGACGTGTCGAAACAGCACATCGAATACGCCCGCGAGTTGGGCATGGACACCGTCGGTTTCCTGATGATGAGCCACATGATCCCGGCCGAGCAGTTGGCCGCCCAGGCCAAGCTGATGGAGAGCTACGGCGCGACCTGCGTGTACATGGCCGACTCCGGTGGTGCGATGAACATGCAGGATGTGCGCGAGCGGTTCCGTGCGTTCAAGGCCGTGCTCAAGCCGGAAACCGAAACCGGCATGCACGCGCATCACAACCTGTCGCTCGGCGTGGCCAACTCGATCACGGCCGTCGAGGAAGGCTGCGACCGCATCGACGCCAGCCTCGCCGGCATGGGCGCCGGCGCCGGTAACGCGCCGCTGGAAGTGTTCATCGCCGCCGCCGAACGCCTGGGCTGGAACCACGGCACCGACCTGTACACGCTGATGGATGCGGCGGATGACATCGTGCGTCCGCTGCAGGATCGGCCGGTGCGGGTCGACCGCGAAACTCTGGCCCTGGGTTATGCCGGCGTCTACTCAAGCTTCCTGCGCCACGCCGAAATCGCCGCGGCCAAGTACGGCCTGAAGACCCTGGACATCCTCGTCGAACTGGGCAAACGCCGGATGGTCGGCGGCCAGGAAGACATGATCGTCGACGTCGCCCTGGACCTGCTCAAAAAGCAATAACACCGCAGCCCCTGTAGGAGCCCGGCTTGCCGGCGAAAGCGGCCTGCCAGCCAACACCGCTACTGAATGTGCCACCGCCTTCGCCGGCAAGCCGGCTCCTACACGGGTTACGCCTGGCTGACCTCACGACCAGTCGCATCTAGCGCCTTCATCTTTTTCATCCCGATTTTCATGAATCTTTGAAAACTTCTGAATAAGAACGATCGATCAGCTCCGAAGCGACCCTCTTCCACAGTTCAAATATTACGCATAACTGTTTGTTAAATAAGGACTTATACCGATCGTGAACTCCCGCTCACACGACTGGCACAGTCATTGCTCTCCCCAACATGGAAGGCGCCGCCGCTTACCTGTACGACCAGCGGCTGGCTGAAGTGGTGCGCATCACCCTGACGCTTTCTTTTCCTCGAACTCGCGTACTTCACCGCGCTGTTCGCCTGCTTCACCACCATAATAAGGACTAACTCACATGAGTCGATTCACCCAAGACAACACCAGCAAATTCGTGCAGACCCCTGAGTGGAAAATGCATTACAACGAGGCCGGAGAAGGCCCGGTGGTGATCATGATCCACGGCTCGGGTGCTGGTGCAACGGGTTGGGCCAACTTTCACCGCAACGTCGACAGTTTTGTCGATGCCGGCTACCGCGTCATCCTCATGGACTGCCCAGGCTTCGGCAAGTCGGACCCTCTGGTCACCGCCGAGCCACGTTTCGTGATCAACGCCCGGGCGATCAAGGCATTGATGGATGCACTGGACATCGACAAGGCACACCTGGTCGGCAACTCCATGGGCGGTGGCAGCGCGCTGGGCTTTGCCGTGGCCTATCCCGAGCGCCTGGACAAAATGATCCTGATGGGCTCAGGTGGGGTAGGGCGTACCAGCCTGTTCACTCCGTTACCGATGGAAGGCATCAAGTTGCTCTTTGGCGTGTACCGTGAACCGAGCATGGAAAACCTGAAGAAGATGCTGGATGTGTTTGTCTACGACTCCAGCGCACTGACCGAAGAACTGATCAGCCTGCGTCACAAGAGCATCCTGGCCAACCCTCAGCACCTGGAAAACTTCATCAAGAGTGTCGATCTGAGCAAATTCCAGATGGGCGATTTCTCCGCCAACCTCCCGGACATCAAGCATCCGACCCTGATCACCTGGGGCCGCGATGACCGTTTCGTGCCGATCGACTGGAGCCTGAAGCTGCTCAATGGCCTGCCGAACTCGCGCCTGCACGTGTTCAGCCAATGTGGTCACTGGGCGCAGTGGGAGCACGCGGACGCGTTCAACCGCCTGGTCATCGACTTCCTGAAACACTAAGCCCCGGCGCATCCCTCTCGTCGCCATGGCGCGAGGGCTTGCCACTGGCTTGTGCCCCCGCACACGAACCCATAACGACAATAAAACCGGGGTTGGATCATGAACCATCTACATTTGGCCAGCGCTGCCTTGGCGCTGGCTATGAGCACCGCTGTCCATGCCGCTCAACCGCAGGTGCCGGCGTGCGAGGCGCAAAGCGCTTACACGCCGATCTGCGGCATGGCGCCGCCCGAGGATCTGGAGCTTTCACCGGACGCCGGTTTCCTGTTCCTGAGCACCACGCCGGGACTGGCCGCCAGCCATCAAAGCCGATTGCGCGTCATGGCGCTGGCCTCCCGTGAAGTGACCGATATGGTCATCGAGCGGCAGGCAACACCGGGTTGGGGCGAACCTTCATGTGCGCAGCCGCAAGGCGCTATCGGTGCCCACGGTATCCATCTATCCAAACGTGCCGATGGTAAATCGCAGTTGCTGGTGGTCAACCACAACGGTCGAGAGGCTGTGGAGTTCTTCGAGCCGATCAGCGATGGCAAAAGCTGGAAGGCCATCTGGCGTGGCTGCGTGGAAAGCCAGGACGGCACGATGCTCAACGATGTTGCCGCCACACCGGACGGCGGCTTCGTGGTCACGGCCATGTTCAGCTTCAGTGCAATGAAAGACGATCCGCGCCTGGAACAGCTGCTCGATGGCCGTGCCACCGGATATTTGCTGGCCTGGCACGCCAGCGAGGGACTGCACCGTCTGCCCGACAGCCAGGCCCCCGCACCGAATGGCATTCAGGTCAGCCAGGACGGTCAGTCAGTGTGGTTCGCCGCATGGCCGGGCAGCGGAGTCTGGCAGTACGACTTCAAACAGCAAAAGGTCGTCAGCAAGATCGCCCTCGACTTCTTGCCGGACAACCTCAGTTGGACGGCTGATGGGCAACTGCTCACGGCCGGTGTGCCGGATGCGCAGACCTTTCGCAGGTGTTTCCTCAGCCACGACGAGTTCTGCCCCAGCACCTCGGTGGTGGCATTGATCGATCCGCTCAAGGGCACCCGTCGTGAACTGATGCGCGCCAAAGAAGGGGCGTTGTACGGCGCCTCAACGGCCTTGCAAGTGGGGCGTGACGTGTACGTCGGGGCGTTCGCCGGAGATCGCATGCTGCTAATACCCAACGCCATCCCGCCTTTGTAGGCGCTGCCGAAGGCTCGGGCCGCGAACGGCGATCTTTTGACTTCGCTACTAAAAACCAGGCTCAAAAAAACGCAGCCTGCCAGCCCCTGCTTCTCCCTGCGCACTCGATGCCACGCATCACCTTGCGCATTAGTTGAAAAGCCCATTCGACCGCGCAGGCTAAGTCCCTCGCACGGTCCTGTTGATAATCGGATCGTGAAGTCCACAGATCAGGAGCGAATATGCAACCTTACGACGTCATCGTGCTGGGCAGTGGCAATGCCGGGCTTTGCGCAGCGCTTTCCGCCCGCGAACAAGGGGTGCGGGTAGCCTTGCTTGAACGCGCGCCGAAAGAGCAACGCGGCGGTAACTCGGCGCACACCGGAGGCGCGTTTCGCGTGGCTTACCGGGGTGTTGACGACTTGCGCAGCCTGATGCCGGACCTGCTGGAGAGTGAAGTTGAAAGCAGCGATTTCGGTGCCTACACCCAGGACGATTTTTTCGGTGAGTTGGCTGCCATGAGCCAATACCGCACCGACCCGCAGGTGTTGGACACGGTCGTGTCGCAGAGCCTGGATACCTTGCAGTGGATGACCGGCAAGGGCGTGCGCTTCATGCCCATCTATGGTCGCCAGGCTTTCAAGGTGGATGGCAAGTTCCGCTTCTGGGGCGGCCTGACCATCGAGGTTTCCGGTGGCGGCCTGGGGTTGGTCGATGCCTTGTTTCGCCGGGTGGAAAAAGACGCCGTGGAGGTTTTCTACGGCTGTCGGACCCAACATATCAGCCGCGATCCTGACGGCTTGTGGCAACTGTCCTGTGCGGACGGTCGTCAGTTTTCCGCTCGGGGGCTGGTCCTCGCGACGGGTGGCTTCCATGCCAATCTGCAATGGCGCACCCAATACCTGGGGCCGGGATGGGACCTGGCCAAAGTCCGCGGGTCACGCTACAACACCGGCGACGGCATCCGCATGGCCCTGGATGTGGGTGCTGTGGCACACGGCAACTGGTCCGGTTGCCATGCGGTGTTTTATGACGTCAACGCCCCGCAAATGGGCGACCTGAACCAGCTTAACCAGCAGAAGAACTACTTCCATCTCGGCGTCGTGGTCAATGCCGACGGCAAGCGTTTTATCGATGAAGGTCAGGATTTTCGCAACTACACCTACTCCAGCATGGGTGCCAAAGTCATGGCGCAACCGGAGGGTGTCGCGTGGCAGATCTTCGACCAGCACAGCCACGCATTGCTTCCCGATGAGTACCGGGGACGCCAGGTTACCCGGATCCAGGCGGCAACCCTGCAAGGCTTGATCGAGCAGATGGAAGGGGTCAACGGTCCCGCGCTTCTGCACACCCTCGAAGCCTACAACGACGCGGTGCAACTCGATGTGCCGTTCAACCCCGCCGTCCGCGACGGACGCTCGACCCAAGGGCTGGAGTTGCCCAAGTCAAACTGGGCCAACCCTTTGGATCGTCCACCCTTCGTGGCCTACGCGGTGACGTGCGGCATCACCTTCACGTTCGGTGGCCTGAAGGTCGACAGCCAGGCCCGGGTGCTGGACGAAGAGGACGTGCCAATCGACGGTCTCTACGCCGCGGGTGAGTTGGTGGGCAACCTCTACTACGTCAAGTACGCCGGTGGGGCAGGGCTGACATCAGGCTCGGTACTTGGACGCATCGCCGGCACAGAGGCCTCTGCGCGAAAGGCGCGCTGAGCGATGCCTCGTTGCCGATGGCAGATGAAAACGCGCCTGGCGGCTTTAAGGCTACCAGGCGGATTTGCGCTGGTTTGGCTGGTGCTGGTGTTCATGGGGATTGTATTTGAGGCCGGTGACAGGCCGGTTTTACGTTGGATAGCTGATATCAACGTGTTCCCGCTTGAAGAAAACCGAGACGAACCTTTGCAAGGTACCCGTGAAATGCATGGCACCGATGCCTATCTTCAACAGTTTGAACACCCGGCAGGGGCTCAATGGCTACCGCATAGTTATTGAGCATCACCGCCCCGCGTGCACGTCCACAATTGTATGGCTGGCTCGTTGATGTCGGGCGCTCCAACCCAATGGCTGAGCGCGTGACAGTCTCCCTCGACGCACAGTTGGTAATCGCCTGCTTGCGGTGTGCGTCCAAGACTCAAAGGTTGCAAGGGCGGTATTGGGCGCCGGTAGTGCCAACTACCCTTTTCGAGTCGAGCGTCCTCGGGAATTTCCATGCCCGCGCCGTTGCCTCGAACCCTGGCTTCCTCCAGCACCAGGCCTGTCTCTGTGAGGCGGTAGTCTTCCTCCCAGCGAATTTTTTCGACGGTGTGATCCCACGCCAAGGTGAAGCTGGAAACCGGTAGCTGGGCCCAGACGACACCGGCCAGGCCCAGGCAAAGGCCGATCATGCCTTCGCCAGTCCGGCCTGACGTGAGCGCCAGAGATGCTGGAAGATAATCAGTGCACCGAGTACGAAGCCGATTTCATCGGTCAGCGGCAACGCAACCACCAGTAAGGCACCGGCAGCAAAACTGAGCAAACGCTCCCACAGGGGCATCTTTTGTTGCAGATAGCCGGTGGATGCCATGCCCCAGAGCCCTATCGCCAGGAGGGTCTTGATCAGCATGTAAGCGCTCATCCACAGATTATCGCCCTGCAGCATGAGCGCCGGATTGTAGACCGCCATGAACGGAATGACGAAACCCGCCAGGGCAATTCGCACCGCCCATAGACTGATCCTGAATCCGCTCTCCTTTGCGATCGGTGCCGCGGCAAAGCAGGCCAGCGCGACGGGGGGAGTCAGGTCGGCAAGAATGCCGAAATAGAACACGAACATGTGCGACACGATCAGCGGCACGCCCAACTCCAGCAGGGCCGGGGCTGCGATCGAACTGGTGATGATGTAGTTGGGAATGGTCGGAATGCCCATGCCCAGTACCAGGCAGGTAATCATGGTCAGTATCAGCGACAGCAGCAGGTTGTCGCGGCCGATGGCCAATATATAACCGGCGAAGGTGGAGGCGACGCCTGTCAGTGACACGACGCCGATGATGATGCCCACCAGTGCGCAGGCAATCCCGACCGGCACCGCGTGGCGCGCGCCTTCGACCAGTGCATGGAGGCAGATGGTCAGGGTGTCGCGGCCGCCCTTGATGAACCAGCACATCACCACCAGCACCGCGATCACCGCAAAAATCACAGCGATCCCCATCTGGAAAAAACCGGTACAGAGGATGCCCAGCGCTATCCAGAAAGCGCAGCGCAGGCCGAAGCCGCGTACCCGGAAGATGATCGCCGAGCCGAGTATCACGATGGCCGTCAGGGCCAGTCCGACCATACCGGAGAACAGTGGCGTTCGCCCGGAAAACAGCAGGTAGACCAGTACCAGCAGTGGAATCAACAGGTACCAGTTTTCCTTGATTGCGCCCAGTGCGCTGGGGCATTGATCCTTGGGCAGCCCCTTGAGGCTGGAGCGCTTGGCCTCCAGATGAACCATCCAGAACACCGAGCCGAAGTACAGGATGGCGGGGATCAAAGCCGCCTTGGCTATCTCCACATAAGGCACGTTGATGGTTTCAGCCATGATGAAGGCGACCGCGCCCATCACCGGCGGCATCAGTTGGCTGCCCATGCTCGAGGTCGCTTCCACACCTCCGGCAAACGCCGGCTTGTAGCCAAAGCGCTTCATCAGCGGAATGGTGAATTGCCCCGTGGTCACGACGTTGGCAATCCCCGAGCCGGTGATAGTGCCCATCAGCGCCGACGACACCACCGCGACTTTGGCGGGCCCACCCAGCTTGTGACCGAACAGGCCCATGGCGAAGTCGGTGAACAGCTTGATCATCCCGGCTTGTTCCAGGAACGCCCCGAACAGGATGAACAGATAGATGTAAGTGGCCGAAACGTAGGTCGGTGTGCCGTACAGCCCTTCGGTGCCAAACGACAGTTGATTGATGATCTGATCGTAGCCGTAACCCCGGTGTGCCAGATCACCCGGTAGATACTCACCGAGCAGGCCATACGCCAGGAACACGCCGCAGATGATCGGCAACGCAATACCCATCACCCGCCGGGCCGCTTCGAACACCAGCGCGATCAGCAGCACCCCGATCACCGTGTCGGCGGCAGTCAGATCCCCGGAACGCTGGATCAAGTCAACCTCGAATACCCACTGGTACAAGGCGGTGGCGATGGCGGCCAGGCTGATTAACCAGGCCAGTGGCTGCCAGGGCCGATCCTTGCCATAGGCGGGGTAGCTTAAAAATACGACCCACAGCAGGAAGCCGACGTGTACGGCGCGCAGTATCTGGCTTGAGATCGGTGAAAACGCGGCGGTGACAATCTGAAAGACCGAGAACAGCAACGCCACGTAAAACAAGGATTTTGGCCAGTCCCGCGGGTTCGTGGCGATGCCGTGATGAACTTCACTCATTAGCTGCCTGCCTCATGACCGCATTGAAAAGGGCGAACAGGTGGCGCAGCTGAAATCCTCGTCACTGCGCCTTGCGCCGTTACAGCACGCCTTTTTCCTTGTAGTAGCGTTCGGCACCCGGATGCAGCGCAATCGGCAGGTCCCTGGCGGCGTTTTCCAGTTTGATGTCCTTGGCCGCCGAATGGGAATTGCCCAGCCGTGCAAGGTTTTCGAACAACAACCTGGTCATCTGATAAGCCACGTCGTCCGGCACGTCGGCGCGGGTCACCAGGATATTGGTGATCGCCACCGTGGGCACGGCGTCGGCTTGTCCATCATAGGTATTGGCCGGAATCATCGCGCTCTGGTAGGCCGGGTTGCCGATTTTCGCGACCACCTCCGACGGGATGGCGATATAGTTCAGGGGCATCACCGAGGACAAGTCACGAATGGCCGCCATGCCCAACCCGGAAGATTGCAGCGTGGCGTCCAGTTGGCGATTCTTGATCAATTCGACGGATTCGGCAAAAGGCAGGTATTGCACTCTGCCCATGTCTTCATAGGTCAGTCCCGCTGCCTTGAAAATTGCCCGGGCGTTCAGCTCGGTACCCGATTTTGGCGCGCCGACCGAAATGGTCTTGCCTTTCAAGTCCGCCAGCGTCTTAATCCCCGACTCCTGGCTGGCGACGATCTGGATGTAGTTGGGATAAGCGGCGGCAATAGCGCGCAATTTGGTCAGCGGCGTTTTGAAGCCTGCGTCTTCAACGCCATTCTTCGCATCGTCCACTGAGTCACCCAGTGCCAGGGCCAGCTCACCACGACCAGCCTGCAGCAGGTTCAAATTCTCCACTGACGCCTTGGTGGCTTGAACCGATGTCCTCACGCCCGGAATGCCGTCACTGTAGATCTGCGACAAGCCGACACCGATCGGGTAATAAACCCCGCTGGTACCCCCGGTCAGTATGTTGATGAACACAGGTGCAGCATGGGTTGCCGTGGTGACTGCCAAAGTTGCGGCAGCAGCCAGGAGTGCAAAGCGGCTTTTTACTCGCATGGGACTCTCCGTGTTGTTTTGGCTTTATGCAGAGTCATACCAATGTAGTTGATACACACGCAGACGGTGGCGAGTTGATAGCTGATCAGTTGAGCCCATAGGCGTATCAGCAATCCGGAAAGATCAGGCCGAGCTTGCCGCTGTTGATCAGCATGGAGGTGAAACCAACTTAAGCGGCTCGTTCCAGTGCATCCAGCAACTCGACGAATTCCATTGAGAGCTTATGACGCGGTGCCAAATGGATAAGGGGTATGGAGACTTCGTGGGACTCGCGCATTTTCACGGAGCTACTCAAATAAACCGGTAGCACAGGGAGACCCTGCGCGAGCATTTCGTCTACGAGCATCTGATGTAAACCGGTGTGTGCGACAAATTGATTAACCACGACGCCCTCTATCTGCAGCGATTCATTGTGATCCATGCGCAGATCATCCACTTGAGCGATGACGCTATTCAAAGCATGCCGGGAAAAGCTGTCGCAATCATAGGGAATCAACAACCGGTCAGCGGCGACCAGGGCGCTGAAGGTGAAGAAGTTCAGCGAGGGAGGGGTGTCGATATAGATGCGCTCGTAGTCCTCGGAAAGTTCGACCAGCAACCTGCGCAGCTTGTTGATCTTGAACTTGCTCTCAAGCTTTGACTGCAGATCCGAAAGATCCGGACTGGCGGTCACGAGATGGAGGTTCTCGTAGGAGGTCTCGGTTATCGCCACTCGGCATTTTTTGCCGGCAAAGCCTCCAGACAGTGTCTGTCGGAAAAAGTCGGCAATGCCCGTGGGGATGTCGTCGTTGAGCAGGCCCGTGAGGTAGTGAGTCGAATTCGCCTGGGGATCGAGATCAACCAGCAGTGTCCGGTAGCCTTGCGCTGCACTCACTGCGGCGAGATTGCAGGCGATGCTGGATTTTCCAACACCACCTTTTTGATTGAAAATGACGCGACGCATGGGGTAATTCATCCGTGAAAGGGGGCCTGAAGCCAGGATTATGTAAGCGGATGATTACAATATATGACTAACAGGTTTCAGTTTTAAGACAATCCCTTGAATGAGCACGGAAAAAGGCCGGAAAGGCCTCCTCGCTCCCCAAACGCTATCCGACCCCGCGACCGGCGCCCCCGTAATGGCCTCGACTGGCAGGCTATACAAGACCGACAAACGACAGAATAACCAGGACGATTACAACGGCCCCAACGATGTAGATGATGTTGTTCATAACGACCTCTCCAGTTCGGCAGGATGTACGACACCAGGGTGTCTAATACAGATGACATCCTGCCTTCCGGTTCCGTTCCGCGAATCGGATCTGGAGGCCGCGCCATAAAATTACTGTTCAGTTGCGATTTTACGAACCTTCTCTCCTTGCCAGATGTCGACTGATAGGCATTTGCTCAAGTACGAATCGCGCAATGGAAGCGACTTAGTGAGCAAAGTAAACTTCGCTGACTTCATGCAAGTCGGCGTTTTTAGTGTAACGTTAGGATAACAATCACTGAGAGATGTCCCATGTCCAAACTCGCAGAATTTCGCCAACTTGAAAAACACCTTGCCGAACAGCTTCAAGCGCTTGAAGCCTTGAAGGGCGACGCTGGCCTGAAACAGGAAATTGAGTTCGAAACCAAGCTGCGCGCACTGCTCGCCAAGTATGGCTACAGCCTGAAAGACATCGTCAATCTGCTGGACCCGAACGCCGGTCGTCGTGCGCCTGCTGCGGAAACCAAAACCGGCAATCGCAAGCCTCGCCAGGTGAAGGTCTATAAAAACCCTGAATCCGGCGAAGTTGTGGAAACCAAGGGTGGCAATCACAAGATATTGAAAGAATGGAAAGCGAAATATGGTTCCGACACTGTGGAATCGTGGCTGGCCCAGTGATTTGATTTAAAGACAAAGGGCCCTCAGGGGCTCCTACAGGGCCCGCCATGAACCATGGCTTCACAGGCTTCCACCCCGGTGGGGCAGCCAGGCGTCAGCGCACCAGGCAGGGTTGCTTGTTGTTGAAGCTCCAGCCTGGAATCAGAAACTGCATCGCGACGCTGTCGTCCCGAGCGCCGAGGCCCATGCCCTTGTACACTTCGTGCGCCTTGGCCACGGCGTCCATGTCGATGTCTACGCCCAGGCCATGTCTGGTCGGAACCTTGACGTAGCCGCCTTCGATTTTCAGCGGCTCCTTGGTCAGGCGCTGGCCGTCCTGCCAGATCCAGTGCGTGTCGATCGCGGTGATCTCACCGGGTGCGGCTGCTGCCACCTGGGTGAACATGGCCAGGGAGATATCGAAGTGATTGTTGGAGTGAGAACCCCAGGTCAGGCCCCATTCGTGACACATCTGCGCAACACGGACTGAGCCCTGCATGGTCCAGAAGTGCGGGTCGGCGAGCGGGATGTCGACCGATTGCAGCTGGATGGCGTGGCCCATTTCGCGCCAGTCGGTCGCGATCATGTTGGTCGCGGTTTTCAGGCCTGTAGCGCGACGGAATTCCGCCATGACTTCCCGGCCCGAGTAGCCGTTCTCTGCGCCACATGGATCTTCGGCGTAGGCGAGGACGTGATGCTGATCCCGGCACAGCCGGACGGCTTCCTTGAGCGACCACGCGCCATTCGGGTCGAGGGTGATGCGCGCATCGGGAAAGCGTTCAGCCAGCGCAGTCACCGCTTCGATTTCTTCGTCGCCGCTCAACACGCCGCCCTTGAGCTTGAAATCGTTGAAGCCGTATTTTGCTTTGGCTGCTTCGGCCAGGCGCACGACGGCCTCGGCGGTCATGGCTTTCTCGTGACGTACCCGGAACCACTCGTCTTCAGCGTCGGGCTCGCTGCAGTAGGCTAGATCGGTCACCTTGCGATCGCCGATGTAGAACAGGTAGCCGAGCATTTTCACTGCGTCGCGCTGCTGCCCTTCGCCGAGCAGTGCGGCAACCGGAACCTCGAGGAATTGACCCAGCAGGTCGAGCAGGGCGGCTTCCATGGCGGTCACTGCGTGAATGGTGATGCGCAGGTCAAAGGTTTGCAGGCCACGACCGGCTGCGTCACGCGAGGCAAAGGTCGTGCGCATCTGGTTGAGGATGCGCTGGTACTGGCCGATGGGCTGACCGACCACCAGGCTGCGAGCGTCTTCAAGTGTCTCGCGAATGCGCTCCCCGCCGGGAACTTCACCCACGCCGGTATTGCCGGCACTGTCCTTGAGGATGACGATGTTGCGGGTGAAGAACGGCCCGTGGGCGCCGCTCAGGTTCATCAACATGCTGTCGTGGCCCGCTACCGGGACGACTTGGAAACTGGTGACGACAGGCGATTTAGTGGTGTTGGCAGTGTGTTCAGCGTTCATGGCAAATTCCTGCAAGATTGGATCGTTCAGCGTTCGATGGGCTCAGTGAGAATTGCTGGCTGTCGCACCGGTCGGGGCGGGGTTCGGCGGCGTCAGCAGCGATGCTGGTTTTGGCGAAGTCCTGGCAAAGAACACCAGGATTGCCGCGAGCACCGATGTACCGGCCAGACCATAGAGCCCCCCCTGGATAGACCCGGTGGTCTGTTCCAGGAAACCGAAGGTGGTCGGTGCCACGAAACCACCCAGGTTGCCGATCGAGTTGATCAGCGCGATGACGGCGGCCGCGATACGGGCATCCAGATAGCCTTGAGGGATTGGCCAGAACAACGACGAGGCCGATTTGAAGCCGATGGCAGCAAAGCAGATGGCGACGAAGGCGAAGATCGGCCCGCCGGTGGTCGACAGGAACATGCCGGCGGCGGCAATCAACAGTGCAGTCGCGACCCAGGCTTGCTGGAACTTGAACTTGCCCGACAGCGAAGCGAAGGTGTACATGGCGATGATGGAGATCAGCCAGGGTATCGAGTTGAAAAAGCCCACCTGCACATCACTCAGGTCCCCCATTTTCTTGATGATGCTCGGGAGCCAGAAGGTGGCCGCGTAGATCGTCAGCTGAATGCAGAAGTACAAGGCGCAAAACAGCAGGATCTGGCGATCCTTGAGGAGCTTGCCAATGGTTGGCTTGACCGTGGTCAGCGCTTCACGCTCACGCTGTTCCTGATCGATGGCGCCTACCAGTGCATCCTGCTCTTCTCGACTGAGCCATTTGGCATCATGGGGTTTGGAATCCAGCCAGAACCAGACGAAGAAGCCCAGGAATACCGAGGCCAGGCCTTCGATGGCGAACATCCATTGCCAGCCATGAAAGCCGAAGCCTTCGATCTGCAACAGGGCACCCGACAGCGGGCCTGAAATCAACGACGCAAGGGCCGAGCCACTGAGGAAAATGGCGATGGCTTTACCGCGCTCGACGCCTGGCAGCCAACGGGTGAAGTAGTAGATCACGCCAGGGAAGAAGCCGGCTTCGGCAACGCCCAGCAGGAAGCGCAGGATGTAGAAATGGGTTTCGTTCTGGATGAACGCCATCATCGTGGCGACGATGCCCCAGGTGAACATGATGCGGGTCAGCCAGATGCGTGCCCCGACCTTTTGCAGCAGCATGTTGGACGGAACTTCGAACAGTGCGTAGCCAATGAAGAACAGGCCCGCGCCCAGTCCGTAGGCAGCAGCGCCGATACCGAGGTCGTGCTCCATGTGCGTGCGCACGAAGCCGATGTTGACCCGGTCGATGTAATTGAGGATGAACATGATGACGAAAAGTGGGAGTACATGTCTCTTCACTTTGCTGACGGCGCGAGCCAGGACCGAATCGTTTTCTGGCACGACAGATGCGTTGCTTGAATTGGTCACAATTCAAATCTCCCACTGATTATTTTTATGCGGGTTTGAGCGTGATGCCGGTGGACTGGGCACCGGTAGCAGCGCTTACTTGATAGACATCATACAAGTCGATTTTCTGGCTCGCAATACGGGGCGTCGCGATTTGTTGTCATAACGGCGGGTGGGTAACGGTTATGTTGGTTATTAGCCCAGTATTTGCTGGGCGCGAAGCGCCATATAAGCAGGTTTTGGCGAGAGATTTCGTGTTGGTTGGGACGAAGGTAGCTATTGGGTAACGTCCCTCTATAGATATGTTGTCATACAAGTTGTCGGTTGTACGATCTGGGCTTCGGCATTTCGCCAGCGAATGTCTGGCCGGTGGTAAGCTCTCTCAAGCGCGCATTTTGTGGACTGAACCTATGCAAGTTGAAAGCGGTACCCCTGTCCGTAGACGCTCCAATAATCTGGCTCAGGGCGTGGTCGAAGCGCTGACCCAGCGCATCTTGCTCGGACAGTTGAAGCCCGGGGAAAAGCTGCCTTCGGAATCCACCATCGTTCTCGAACAGGGTGTGAGCCGCACCGTGGTCCGGGAGGCTATCTCCAAGCTGCAAGCGTCGGGGCTGGTGGAAACACGTCACGGCATAGGCACGTTTGTGCTGGAGCAACAATCGCAGTCAGGGCTGCGCCTGCATGTGGACACGGTCGCCAGTGTCAGGAGCATGCTGGAGTTGCGATTGGGTCTGGAGGTGCAGGCGGTCGCGCTGGCAGCTGTGCGCCGCACTGAAGATCAACTGGTGCGCATGCGTCAGGCGCTGACCGACTACCAGGCATCGTTGGCCAATAACGACAGTTGCGTCGAGGAGGACAAGCGCTTTCATCAATTGATCGCCGAGGCCACCGGCAATACGTTTTTCACCGAAATCATGCAGCACCTGGGCAATGCGATGATCCCGCGTACCCAGGTCAAGGTTGACGAGCGCGGTGGCGCCGACTTTTCCCAGCTCGGTCATTTGGCGAACCTGGAGCACGAAGCGATTTTCAACGCGATCAAGCGGCAAGACCCCGACGCGGCCAGGGCAGCGATGGTGCTGCATTTAACAAACAGTCGGGATCGGTTTTCGGGGAACTGAGTACAACGCGATCACCTCTGCGGCTCGGCCACCAACAGCAACGACTGCGGCACCGGACTTTGCGGGTGCTGCGGTTCCTGCAGGCCGACCAGGCGAAAGCCGGCCATGTCCAGCGCATTGAACCAACTGGACAAGGTGCGCAGGTACCACGGCATGGGTTGCCACTGTCCCTCGAACCCGGCGAAGGTCTCTTCCCGCCAACCGTCCTGATAGTCGCCCGCCGCCGCGGTCCATGGATGCAGCGTCTGGATCACCAGTGCGCCGCCAGGGGCGAGCAGGGCGTGCATGGCGGCGAGCAGGGGGATGATGTCCTGGTGCAACAGGGCGAAGTTGGCGCAGATCAGGTCGTAGTCGCTGCCGATGTCCGCCTTCGCTTCCGCCAACGCTTCATAGCTCGCCAGATGCACCGGCGAAGAGCCCGCCGCCCGCGCTGCCTCCACCAGCGTCGCATCGCCATCGACACCGACTGCCGTGATGCCCCGTTCAGCCAGCGCCCGCAATAGCCAGCCCTCGCCGCAGCCGAGGTCGAGCACGCGTTCCGGCTGGCGGCCCAGCACCGCCAACAGGATGGCCTGGTCGGTGACCTTGAGGCGGCTGGCGATGCTGCCGGTGCGGACGGCTTCGATCCAGAGTCGGGCGTTGTGGTGCCAGCTATGGAGGAGGGTGGTTTCGGGGGCGGGCATTTTGCTGTCCGGCGTTGTCGGGTGGTAATCGGAAGGATAGAACATGTGCTGCCGTAGAAAAGCCATTGGAGTAATGAAGATGTCCCCTCCAGGGGACATCCCCCTGCGCGCTTGGATCTAGAGTGGCCCGAGACAACACCTGTCCCCGAAAAAACAATAAACCGGGAGCCACCGGACCATGCATCAGCCTCAAGTCGTACCCCATCGATCCCTGTATTTTCCCTATCAGGTTTATCCCGCTTTCGTGCCGTCTCCAGGCATCCTCAATCGCTCCCCCGTGGTGATCGTGGGCGCCGGACCCATCGGCCTGACGCTCGCGCTCGAGCTGGCGCGCCATGGTGTCAGAAGTATCGTCCTGGCGGCTCAGCAGCAAGTCTGTGAAGGCAGCCGCGCGATTGTGTTCACCCGTCGTTCCATGGAGATTTTCCAGCAAGTGGGGGTGTCCGGGGCGGTGACCGAGCAGGGTCTGCCCTGGCGTTTCGGCAATTCCTACTACCGCGGCCAGCGGGTTTTTCGCATGGAAGCACCGGTCGATCCGCACGATCGTTTTGCGCCGATGACCAACTTGCAACAGCAGTATCTGGAGCAACATCTGGTGGAGGCCGCCCAGGCACAGCCGCTGATCGAAGTGCGTTGGGGCAATAAAGTCATCGATATCGAGCAAGGCGTCGACGGTGCCGTCTTGCAAGTCGATACCCCGAGCGATACCTATAGCCTGGAGGCCGATTGGGTAGTGGCCGCCGATGGCGCCCGCTCCGGACTGCGCTCGTTGCTGGGGCTCAAGCTTGAAGGCGCGTCCTATGAAGGGCGGTTCGTGATTGCCGACATCCGCATCAAGCTCGACCTGCCCACCGAACGCCTGGCGTTTTTCGATCCCGCCTGGAACCCCGGCAATACCGTGTTGATGCACCGCGAGCCCGGCGATATCTGGCGCATCGATTACCAATTGCCCGTAGACGAAACGCCCGAGCAGGCGCTGCACCCCGACTCCTTGCGTGAGCGCATCAATGCGCAACTGGCGATGCTGGGCGTTGAAAACCCGGTCTGGGAGCTGGATTGGAGTTCGGTGTATTCGGCCCGGGCGCTGACCCTGGCGCAGTACATCAATGACCGGGTGATTTTCGCCGGAGACGCGGCGCACCTGTTACCGATTTTCGGCGTGCGCGGCGCCAACACCGGGTTCCAGGATTGCCACGACCTGGGCTGGAAACTGGCCCTGCACATCAAAGGCCTGGCCGGTGCCGGGCTGCTGGCGTCCTACAGCGACGAACGGGTCAGGGCCGCTCGTGAAATCATTGAAGAGGCAGGCAAGAGCACGCGGTTCATGGCGCCACCCAGTCGCGGCTATCGGCTGTTACGCGACGCGGTACTGTCGCTGTCATTGACCCGCGAGTTCGTGCGCCCGCTGTATCACTGGCGGACCTCAAGGGCTCACGACTACGCCGATTCGCAACTCAACGCGGTGGACGACGATAACCTGCAGTTCACCGACGGGCCGCGCAACGGGGCGCCGTTGCTCAATGTTCGCCTGGCCGATCAGCACTATCTGTTCGATGAACTGGAGCCTGCCTTCCATCTGATTTGCTTCACCGGCGCGGCGGTACTTGATGCCGACGTGGATACCCAAGTCCAGGCACTGCACCGTCAGGGAGTGCCGGTTCAAGTGATCGCGATCGCCATGAACGGCGTCAGTCAGGTGGAACACGCCGACCTGACCCTGGCCGATCCCGATGGTCTGTTCAGCACGCGTTATGGTGTGCAGCACCCAGGCGCCGCGTACCTCGCACGCCCGGACCAGCACGTCTGCGCCCGCTGGCTGCATCTGGATGGCGAGCGTTTGCGCCATGGACTAAACCAGGCCCTTGGCCACAACAAGAGTAACCAACCATGAGTCAGTCAATGAGCGTGACAGACCTCGAGCGCGTCTATGATCGGCTCGCCGAGGCGATCGACCTTACGGGTAACGACAGCGAGTTGTTCCTGGTGAAACTGGCGCTGCTGGCGGCGGAGGCACTGAACGATGCCGAGCGCTTCGACGCACTGGTCGAGTGCGCCGTGCAGGACCTGTAAAACCTTGTGCCAGCCAATAATTACAAAAACAGGATCACCCTATGCCATCCCGTCCTGCTGTGACCCCTGGCGAGGAGGCCGGCGCTCATCCGCCGGTCATCGCCAAAGTCTCGAAACGCCTGCTGTGGTTTCTCTTCATCTGCTTCGTGTTTTCATTTCTGGACCGTATCAATATCGGCTTCGCCGGGCTGACAATGATGGACGACCTGGGCTTGAGCAGTACCCAGTTCGGCATGGCAACCACGATTTTCTACCTGGCCTACATCGCGTGCGGCATCCCCAGCAACATGGTCCTGGCGAAACTCGGCGCCCGCCGCTGGATCGGCAGCCTGATGATTGCCTGGGGCGTAGCGTCGACCGCCACCCTGTTTGCCCATGACGCGGCCAGCCTGTATTGGTTGCGTGCGTTGGTAGGTATCACCGAGGCGGGGTTTCTGCCCGGTGTGCTGTTGTACATGACGTTCTGGTTTCCGGCGGCGTACCGGGCGCGGGCCAATGCGTTGTTCATGATCGCCATGCCGTTTACCGCGGGCTTTGGTTCGGTATTGTCCGGCGCCATTTTGGGGCTGGATGGCCACTGGGGACTGGCAGGTTGGCAATGGCTGTTTCTGCTGGAAGGATTGCCCAGCGTCGTACTCGGCCTGGCGGTGTACGGTTATCTGGACGATAAACCGCGCCAGGCGCGCTGGTTGAGCGACGATGAAAAACTGCAGCTGGCCGAGTTGCTGGCGCGGGACCGTCAGGCACCGTCCCCCCACGCCCATTGGGGACGTGAGTTGTTGTCGCCAGCGGTGCTGCTGTTCTGTCTGGTGTACTTTTGCCTGGTCAACACCCTGGCGATGATCGCCGTCTGGACGCCATTGATCGTCAAGAGCTTCAGCGCTGGTCAGAGCAATACGCTGATCGGATTGTTGTCGGCAATTCCTCAGATATGCACGATTGTGGGCATGATCCTCTGGGGCCGACACTCGGACCTGACCCAGGAGCGGCGTTGGCACCTGGCGTTGCCGATGCTGATGGCTGCCGCGGGCTGGTTCTGTACGGCCTTATCGAACGAGCCGATCGTACAACTGGCCGGGATCTGCATGGCGGCGACGGGTTCCTATACGGCCATGTCGATTTTCTGGACCTTGCCGGATCGTTCGTTGAGTTTTCAAGCCCGGGCAGTGGGTATCGCGGTGATCAACGCCGTGGGTAATCTGGGGTCGGCCCTTAATCCGTTGGTGGTCGGCTGGCTCAAGGACCTGACCCATAGCTATACAGCCGGTTGTCTGTATGCGGCGCTGCTGTTACTGGTGGCTGCCATACTGGTGCGAGCGCTTCCCCACGAACGCCAACATTCTTCGCGCGAATGGGTCCCTGAATGAACCACTGGCCGCTCACCACCGTTTACCACCAGGTCCCGTTGACGACGGGGCAAATCGCCCATCTGTTGGCGCGGGTGGGCGAGGACTGCCGGACCTGGCTGGCGGCAGAATTATTGACGTTGGTGCGGGGTGTGATGCCGCTGGCTCAGTGCACTATTTTTGCTTACCCCGAGGGCCAGGAGCCACAGGTATTGTCGTGTTCCGATCAGGCAAGGCTGGTGCAGATATCGCGTATTTCCCGGGATTACGTCGAGCGTTTCCACAGCCTGGATGGCAACCGCCAGGCGATGCTCGGTCACAAGGCGAAATACGGTGGGGCGCGAATCCTGGCTCAGCTTCAGTCAGTCGAAGACATCACACATCGCGACTATCGGCGAGTCTGTTATGAACAGCCGCAAATCTCCCAGCGCATGGCCTTGCTCAATCATCAGGAGGAGGGCGGGGGCTGGCTGTCGATCAATTTCTATCGAGGTCGTGAGCACGGCAACTTCAATCAGCGCGAAATCGAATTTATCGAGTCGGTTGCGCCGTTACTGATTCAGGTCACGCGACTGCACTATCGCGCCTATATCGAAGCCAATCAGATGCCGTCCTTGCTGAGTCAGCGCGTCGAGCGGCTTTATCCTGAACTGACTCGTCGGGACCGTGAACTGCTCAGGCATTTGCTCAGTGGCCTGGGAGCGGAAGACATCGCGCCCCTGATGGGCGTCCAGCGCTCAAGCGCCGCTACCTATATCAAGCGGCTTTATCGAAAAACAGGTGTCAGCGGGCATCGAGAATTGCTGGGGCTGGTCGTGAAAGGTCGTTGGTCCTGAGCGCGCACTGATCTCGCTGGCGATTATTTCCGACACTCCGCCAACACCACTCGGCAGGTATCCGGCGTGCCACCGGACCGGCCGGCATAACGTATGCAGTTATTCATGGATTTTTTGCGAGCCGTGTTCAAAGTGGAGCCCCAGGCCAGGCCGCCCTCGCCGGAAGTGGGGAGCGCTTTTGCATAGCAGGCGTCGCCCGGGCTTGAGGCCGAATAGCGTGCGGTGGTGGCTTTGCCTGCACATCCCGCGGTCAGTGCCAGGTTGATGGCGAGCAGGGAAGGGAGGACCCAGGACGAGCATTGGCGCGCTGTTTTTCCGGTCATCCCGGTTCCCCTGCATCAAGAGGCTGGAGGCGTTGTACGGGGTTGTGCCCCTAATCAGCTTAGCCGGTATTGAGCCTGCCCCTGGATCTTTGTAACGCAGTGCCCGTTACCTGCGCTGCTAGAATGCATGTCTGAGTTCCAATTCTGGAGAACCAAGATGCTCAGCAAGAATACGATTTGCCTCTGGTACGACGGCACCGCACTGGACGCTGCGACGTTCTACGCCGAAACCTTTCCCGACAGCGCCGTGGGCGCCGTCCATCGCGCGCCCGGCGATTACCCGGCGGGCAAGCAGGGCGATGTATTGACGGTCGATTTCACGGTGATGGGTATCCCTTGTGTCGGGCTCAACGGGGGCCCGGCGTTCAAGCACAACGAGGCGTTTTCATTCCAGGTGGCGACCGATGACCAGGCCGAAACCGACCGATTGTGGAATGCGATCGTCGGCAACGGCGGTCAGGAAAGTGCATGCGGCTGGTGCAAGGACAAGTGGGGACTGTCGTGGCAGATCTCACCACGGGTGCTGACCAGCGCGGTGACTCACCCTGATCAGGCCGTGGCCAAGCGCGCCTTCGACGCCATGATGACGATGCACAAGATCGATATCGCTGCAATCGAGGCGGCTGTTAAGGGTTGAATTGCGCCCTGGCCGGGGCGCCGGGACAGGTTGGCGCAGGCGTCGCCGATCGCTTGATTCCAGAGGAGACGCAGCATGGACCGATTCACCGGCGGTTGCCTGTGCGGCAACGTCCGGATCGAGGCGGCGGGACGCCCCTACCGGGTCGGCCTTTGTCACTGTCTCGATTGCCGCAAGCATCATGGGGCACTTTTTCACGCTTCGGCGATATTCCCCCAGGATGCGGTGACGATCACTGGCGAAACACGCGACTACGCCGGGCGGTTTTTCTGCCCCCGCTGTGGCTCATCCGTCTTCGCCCGCACCGGCGACGAAATCGAAGTGAACCTGGGTTCCCTGGATGCCCCTGACCAACTGAAGCCCACCTACGAAAGCTGGACCCTGCGTCGCGAGTCCTGGTTGCCGCCGTTTGCGTTCACGAGGCACTACGAGCGGGATCGTGACAACACAGGACGCTCCGAGGAGTAGGGCGCAAGAACGGTGCGAAGGCGGGACTGAAACATTGGCGCAACATTCGCGCCCTATGATTCGCGTCTATCGAAACCAGGGAGGCAACAGATGAATCGGCCATCAAGGAGCATGCGCAAACTGCTCGACTCCATCGCAACCAACAACGAGACCGCCGCGCTGGATGTCATGCGCGCAACCGAGCAACTGAAGGACGAGCTGTTGCGCCAGCGGTTGCTTAACCTGATTCACCAGCTCAATCAGGATGCGTACGAGTTGCGGTCGGCACGAGACGATATCCAGGGCGGTACCATTAAATTCGCGTGACCGGTCTGGCGCTTTTCTGTAGGAGCGAGCTTGCTCCGGGCGGCGTTCCGACGATGGTCTCAAAGGCAACACGTTTATCCAGAATAAACGCGTCATCGTTAACGTCCATCGCGAGCAAGCTCGCTCCTACAGAAACATCAGGGCATTGGCGGCGTCGTGACGCGCGACGCCTGCGTCAAGGAAACACCAACGCTATGCAAACCCGAGGAAAGACAGGATCACCACGACAATCACAACTAATCCGACGATGTAGATGATGTTGTTCATGAAACCCACCTCTGAACCTGGACAGGATTGCGTAAGAGGATGTTGCAATTACAAGGTACTGCACCGCTGCGCACAATGCCATTTGGCAACTACAAATAACCTGGTTCTCCCCAGGCGCTGATCCCGGATTCCTCTGGCGCAGCCTTCCCCGACATTGCCATGCCTGATGCCCGGCCGTCATCTTTCACGGGGTAGGTCAAGGTCCTGTCTGTTCGTCGACCTCGTTCCAGCTGCTGTCCGGATCGAAGCGGCGCATGGACGTCGCCAGTTTGGCGCTGTCCGGCCCCAGGTCTTTCTCGAACAACTCGCCCTCGTGGCTGATCATGAAGCTCATCACGCCGCTGTCGCCGTACTTTGCCGGCCAGGCGATCAGGGCGAAGCCGCGGCTCATGCTGTTGCCGAGCTTATAACTGTAGGCGCCGCCTGGCGCCGAAGGTCCCTGGGCGTCGAGGATACGGTACTGATAGCCATGCCAGTCGCCGCCGGGTTTGGCGTCGCCGAACAACGGGCCGAGCGGACTCTCTTCCACCCCGGGCTCCTCGGCCCAGTACAGGCCATCCTGCTTGCCATTGCTGCTGATGAACTTTTGCGCGTACTCGAGCACGCCATCGCCGTTGCGGTCGACCGTGGCGTAGTCCATCTGGGCATCGTAGTAGGCCAGCGCCGATTGTACGGTGGCCAGTTCGTTGCGACCGATGCGTCGTTCACGGATCTCCTCGCCACCGGCCTTGGCGTTGAAGGCCCAGCCAGCCTTGCCCTGCATGATCGGCAACGGCAAGGTCCAGGGATCGGTGCCGACCACCAGATGCGCCTTGCCTTTCCCGTCGGGCTGGATGCTGTGTTTTTCCCGGTAGTGGTCGAGGAAGGCATCGACATCGTCGCGGTCTATGCCTTCGAGCGGTATATAGGAGCGCCAGTCAGCACCGAGCAGGGCCGCGAGGCGTGTTTGATCGGCCTGCCGGGTGCCGAGCGCGGCGACCAGGGCCTCGGCGGCGGCATCCGGACTGGGAAAGGCCTGCTGCGCGCGCGCATCCAGGGCCAGGATCGCCAGCAGCGTAAGCGGGAAAATACGCAATGCAGCCTTCATGGCGAGTCTCCTGTCAGCGCCGATTGCCGCCACCCCGGGACGGTGCCCGGGCCGGGCGTTGTACAGTATGACCGCTGCTGCGTTCCGCGCGCGGCCGACTGGCGGAAACGTGACTGGCCTGGCCGCGGCTGGCTTGCGTTCGCGACTGCGAGGGGTTGCTGGCGCCGGCAAAGGCATTGTTGCGCGGCCCCTGGGTACTGGCCTGCTGCTGACGTGCTTGCTGGCGGACCTTTGGATTGTCTGGCGTGCGTTGGCGCTGTTGCGTACCGGCCTGAGTCTTCTGGCGCGCCTGGGCACTGGCTTGCGCCTGCTCGCGCTTCTGCGCACCGGCTTGAGTATTCTGGCGCGCCTGGACACTGGCTTGCGCCTGCTCGCGCTTCTGCGCATTGGCCTGGGTAGTCTGGCGCGTCTGCGCACTGGCTTGCGCGCGCTCGCGCGCCTGCGGTTGTTTGTCCAGGTCACGGCTCGCCGCCTGGGCCCGCTCCCGCGCCTGGCGATTGTCGGTGGCCGCAGGTTCGATGCCGCGTTGCGCCAGCGTCTGGTTGGCGCGCTCGCGCTCGGAGGTCCGCACCGGATCGCGGCCGCGGAACGCGTCGCGCTGTTCGCTGCCGGCCAAGCGCCGGCTATTCTGTTCGCGGTTGGCGCGATCGCGGTAGGGCACGCCGTCGCGGTTGATCGAATTGTGGCTCCAATTGTTCTGGTTGGCGTTGATCTGGCGGTTGGTGTTGATGTTGTTGTAGCGGTCAACGTCGATATCGATGTCGCCGCCGTCCCAGTCGCAGTCGCCCCAGAGCGAATCGACGATGGCCACGCCTGCGCCGAAGGCGAGGCCGGTGGCAAGTGCGGTGCCAAGGTAGTAACCCGGCGGCGGTGGGTAGTACGCCGGCGGATAGGACGGATAGGCCCAGGTGCCATAGACCACGCTCGGGTTGTAGCTCGGCACGTAGAGGGTCTGCGGCTGGGCCGGCTCGATGATGATGGTCTGGGTGGCGGCAGGCTGCTGCACCACCACCGTCGAATTGGCAGGTGCAGGTGCAGGTGCAGGTGCAGGTGCGGCCGCGGCCGGCTGCACGGTGACGCGCTGTTGCGCGTTGGATTCGAGGTGGCCGGCGGCTTGCGCCTGGCGGCGCAGGCGTTGTACCGAATCCATCACGGCGTTGGGCTGCGCGAGGAAGGCGTCGCCCACGCGCTGTACCCAGGCCGGATCCTGGCCCAGGATCACCAGCGCTGCCGGGAAGGCGACCAGCGATTGCACACTCGGATCCCAGGGCTCATTCGCCACTTGACGCACGGCGGCGTCACCGCTGCTGTCCGGATGCGCCTTGGACCAGGCCACCGCGTCGGCGACATCGCCCGGATAGGTTGCCGCCATCAGGACCTGGGCCAGTAACGAATCCGGGTACAAGGCCAGCGGCGCCAGCATCTGGTCGAGTTCCTCCGTCGTGAAGACCGTCTCGGCCGGTGCAGTCGGTGCGGGTGCGGGTGCGGGCGCAGGCGCAGGTGCAGCGCCCGCGACACCGGTCTCGGTGGTCGCGGCCAACGCCTTCGTGATGAAGAACCCGTCCTCGTCCGAACCGCCGGACACAGACAGCACGGCGAGCAGGAGTGCACTGAAGCAATAGCTAACACGCATGACGCTTCTCCCGGGGGAAGAAAAAGCGGGACGGGTCGCAGCGACGACCGTCGGCGAGGCTGGATGCTGTCAATCATAGCTGGGCAAAGGGCGGGCGTAGTGATTATTCGGATGGATCACTGACCGCCCGCCCGCTAACCTCGCTATTCGTCGAGGCTGATGCCCGATCCCCCCAGTTCCTTGGGGACATCCTTCAGCTTGGGCAAGCCATCCTTGATGCGCAGCACGGTCTCCTGATAGTGCACGTGAACGCCTGGCGAGTACGCGAGTTCGGGGATGAGCGCGGCATACACATCGATCAGCCCCATCCCCGGGTGATCGGTGAAGAGGTGTCCGCCGCACGTCTTGCACCACTTGCGGTAACTCTGCGCTGTCTTGTTGTAGGTGCCGATGTTGTCGGCACCCCGAGTCACTTGCAGCGCCTCGGGTTTCCACAGGGTGAAGGCATTGATCGGCCCTGCCGACCAGTGTCGACAGGATTCGCAGTGGCAATAGCCCATCGCCGCGGGCTCGCCGCTGACGGTGAACTCGACTGCGCCGCAAAAACAACTGCCCTTGTAGGATCGTTCATCGTTCATGGCCTGACTCCTTGCTCAATGGTGAGGCGATACCGCCGCAGAGGGCATGGATCGCCAGAACCGTGCCTGACTTCACTCATCTATATAGCGCACCGCTGTCGCCGGCGTGCGCCGTACCTGCAGTTCGAAAATATCCGGGCGCGCGTAGTGCCCGGTGACATCCAGCGCCCGCCGCGCGGGTGCCACGAGTGCGACGTCGATGTCCGCATACAGAATGCCGGCCTCCCGGTGCAACGGACCGGCCACCACCCGGCCTTGCGGACTGACCACCACCGAGTCGCCGTCGTTGATCCATTCGTCCGGATCGGCAAACAGGTGCGCACGGTGCGGGAAGTCGTCGGGAATATCGCTGCCACGCAGCACCGTGCCACTGCCGAGCACCCAACAGCGGCCTTCGAGTGCGATGTGACGCATCGTACTGATCCAGCCGTCGCCCGTGTCGTAGGTGGGGGCGACGTAGATCTCCACCCCTTGGGCATACAGGGAATAGCGGGCCAGCGGCATGTAGTTTTCCCAGCAGATGAGCGTCCCCACGCGGCCGACCGGCGTATCGACCGTGCGCAACCCGGACGCATCGCCGAAGCCATGCACCATGCGTTCGGGATTGGTTGGCATCAGCTTGCGGTGGCGGTTGAGCACTTCGCCGTCGGGGCCGATTACGACTACGCTGTTGTAGAGCGTGCCGCCGCCATTGCGCCGGTCGCATTCATCGATGCCGCACACGATCGTCACGGCGTGAACGCTGGCGGCCTCGCACAATGGGCCGAGGTCACCGCGTGCGATATCGACGGCGTTGGCCAGCAGCCGCGTGTGCAACTGGCCCATGACAGCCCCGTCCTTTCCAGCCGCCAGTCGCCAGATCCATGACGGGTAACCTGGAATGAAGGATTCGGGCAAAACGATCAGCGAGGCGCCTGCCGCCGCGGCCTCGGCGACCGACTGCACGGCGCGGGCGATGGTCGCGCTGCGATCGAGCAGCACGGGCGGGCGCTGGATGATGGCTACCTTGGTCATGGCGTTCTCCTTTGGCGATTGGCTTTCGAAGGCTTCAGCGTGCGCGTGGTGAAGCCGCGGGACTAGTTCAGAATCTGAAGCGTTGCAGTTGTGGAGTCCAGGCGATGGAACAAAGCTACGGTCAGTTCTGCACGGTCGCGCGCGGTGCCGAAGCCCTGTGCGAACGCTGGACCCCTTTGGTGGTGCGCGAGCTGCTGTGCGGCAGCAAGCGCTTCAATGAACTGCACCGCGGCGTACCCCGGATGTCCACCGGCCTGCTGGCCCAGCG